>CAZVFJ010000210.1:0-3645 GCA_964625825.1 uncultured Leptospirales bacterium
AAGAGCCATTACTAAATTCCCGCTTTTAAGCATAGATTTTCTCTTCTGAAGAATAATCCCATGCATTAGCGCCACTGAAATAATCCATGGAATAAGAGATGAATTTTCAACAGGGTCCCAGCCCCAGTAACCACCCCATCCGAGAACCTTGTATGCCCAGTAAGCGCCCATAAAAATACCGACACCAAGGGTCAGTGTGCTGAATATAAGCCATGGGTAAGCAGATTTGATCCAGCCATCATAATCTCTTTTTAATAAAGCCGCAATTGCGTATCCGAAGATCACTGTTGAAGATGCATATCCGCAAAAAAGGACCGGAGGGTGTGCAACCATCCAGGGATCCATAAGGAGGGGATTCATCCCGCTGCCGTCACCGGGTATCTCGCCGGGCTGTATATCTCCTGGAAAATAGTTCCATACGTAAGAGAAAGGATTCTTCACAAGAAGAACTGCAAGAATAAATATCTGCGCAAGGATTATAGCACCCAGCACCGGTATTTCAAATTTATCCTTTTTATAAATAACAAAAAGACCGCAGACATTAAGTATAAAGAGCCATATGAGAAAGCTCCCTTCGTTACCTGCCCAGAGAGCGGCAATTTTATATATGAGGGACATCCCTCTTTCGCTGTTATTATAAACATAGGCATACTGAAATTCATTGTTAAGGAATGAACTCAGGAGTATCAGAACAGCGAAAAAGATAAGCATACCGGTGAAATAATATAGCCTCCTCGCAGTAACTGCCTGCATCTCTTTTCCAGAGCTGCTTCTATAAAGGAAAAAGAGAGAGGCCATTGAAAGCATCAGTGATGTTATTAGTAGTATGCTCCCCGTGTTCATGTTATCTGCTCTCCTTTTCGTATTTTGACGGGCATTTTACAAGAACCTTATCTGCGATAAAAATTGAATTCTCTTTTGAAAATTTTCCGAGCACAACGATCTGTTCAGTATGTTCAAAATTAAGGGGCTTAACACCTGAATGATAGACCTTAAGTTTACTCCCTGCATCATCAGATATGACAAAAAAAAAGCCCTTTTCGTCATGTTTCACTTCTTCGCTTTTACCTCTCTTTCCGATTACCTGAACATATTTGCCAGGGTGGGATTCAGCATAAGAGAATGATACATACGGAGAGAAGAGGTCATCACTCATAAGTATTATTGAAAAGGTAAGAAGAACTACTGCGGAGATAAATACGATAATTTTCTTACGCTTCATTTATCTCCCTCTCAATTTTTGATATTTTCCTGTCGAGCCTGTAAAGAAAAAAAGCAAGTCCGAACCATATTATAATAACCACTGCCATGAGTGACATGAGTGGATTAGATGTCATAGTGTTTTTCCTCCAATTTAATTTCGAGGCTGGTGATCCTGTTCATTAATCTATAAATATAACCGTAAAGAAGTGTAAATGTTACAATCGAAGAGAAGAGAGTTATCCTCATTGCAGCTTCAAGGTGAATTTTTTTCTCCTGGTTTATAATCGTATCGGGATGAAGAGAAGGGTAGAGCCTTGGTATAATAAAAACAAGGAAGGGCATTGTGATCATTGCAATAATAAGATAAACAGCGCTAATGCTTCCCCTGTTTGGATTATTCTTAAGTGAAGAGTGAAGACTTAAATATGCAATATAAATAAGCATAAGCAGAACAATTGATGTCTCCCTGGGGTCCCAGTTCCAATAACTACCCCAGCTTAACTTTGCCCATATTGAACCTGTTATTAACGCAAGTATGATGAAAACCATACCGGCACTGGCAGAGTTGAATGCCATATACTCTCTCTCGCGCCTGTTTTTATTCGAGATAAGGAAGATGACCGACTGAACTCCTGCAACAATAAATGCCAGAACCGATACCCATGCAACGGGGACATGAAAATAGATAATTCTGCTGGCATCTCCGAGAATAGCCGCAGGCGGCGCCCACATAAAAGACATATATATAACAACAGGCATGAATAAAAAAACAAATCTGTAAATAAACATTTACTGTTCCGTCCATATAAATTTAAAAGTGAGATATGAAACTGATATTATTACTCCGGAAAAGGCAAGTAAAAAAAGGAGGCTTCTGAGCTCCGGAGGAGTACTACCCTCAATAGAATCGGAGGTGAGCTGAATAGATATCCATAGCACAGGTATCATCACGGGGAATGAGATTACCGTGAAAAGAGACCCGCGCGCCTCAGCCTTTGAGACCATAGCGCCCAGTATTGTTGTTATTGAAGATATTGCCAGGCTCCCCGCAGCGGCAGTGAGAATGAAATAGATCTTATAGAGTGGAACCACCTGCATAAAGAAGAGATAAAGCGGCGAAACAAGGATTGTAATACATGCAAAGAGAATAATATTAAATATCAGCTTGGAGAGATAGATATTCTCAGGTTCAGAGTAAAGACTAAGAAACAGCGAGGTCCTCTCCTCCTCCTCCCTGATGAATATATGCGAAAGCCCGCTCATCCCGCTGAAAAAAATTATAATCCAGAAAAGAACTGAGTGGATCTGCGGAGTCAGAGAAGCCCCTCCGCATGCAAGGCTTACAGAAAGGGTTGTAATCCCCGCGAAGGCAAAGCTTATATTAACCGCTGACCTGTTTCTGAATTCTATAAGAAAATCCTTCCTGAGATTTTTAAAGATTCTGCTCTGCAAGATCTATCCCCTTTGTGCAAAGTTTCATTTCTTCATGTTCATTTGTCGCGATTATGATTATTGTTTCATCCTTTATTTTATCAATTGCTGAAAAAATTATGTCCTTCCCTGCGGAATCGAGATTGCTCGACGGTTCATCAAGGAGAAGAATTCCCGGTGAATCTATCATTGAGAGTATAAGCCTCAGCCTCTGTTTCATACCGGATGAATAGAGCCCCACAGGTTTGCTCCTGTGAGTATAAAGCCCGAAGATGTTGAGCATCTCATCAATATGTTCTCTCTTCACTCCGGCTGATGCGAACTGTATATTTTCAACAGCAGTAAGCATGTCATAGGGATTTACCGCAGGGCCTGTGAATCCAAAGTGCCTGAACCGCTCCTCAGGAGGGATTATCTTTTTGCCATTATAAAAAATTATATCACCGGAACTGCTTTTCTGGAGCCCGGCAATTATCTGGAGCATAGTAGATTTACCTGAACCGTTAGGCCCCGTGATAAAGAAAGAATCACCCGTTTCAACAGAAAAAGATATATCTCTGAAGAGGATCTGCCTCGCGAATCTCTTTGAGATTTTATTCAAATGAAGTGAGTAGTTTTTATGCATCGGAAAATTTTTTCCTCAGGTGCTTCCCGTCACAGAAATGTTTGAACTTTGAAACTCCGCGGCCGCAGAGCATTGTAACAGGTTGAAGGATCAGCGAATTCCACTTACTGTCCTCCAGTTTTTCCAGATCTATTAAAAAAAAGGGGCTGTACTTTGTAAAGGCTATGAGGGGGCTATTCTCCTCAGGCATAAGTTCTCTCCGGTTCGCCAGGTTATAATGTTATTGATCAGGATATTTCATTTTTTTTCAAGAAAATAATGCAAACCTGATGTATATAAAGATTGTCACCCGCTCAGGACATTTATTGTTATCAATCACTGAATTTACTCTCTTGAAAAAACTCTTAATTATTCCTCCTATGAAATTTCATAAATATTATATCAGT
>CAZVFJ010000210.1:3655-5967 GCA_964625825.1 uncultured Leptospirales bacterium
TATTCGGTATAATTTTACAGATTATGTCATAAAAATCTTGACGACACTCCTCAAAAGTTTTACCTGTTACAGGGTGGAAGCGTAAATGTTTTATCCGTTTTCCATACCTTCCCCCTTTTTTATTATTCCAATAATTTTATAGTTTATTTTAAAATCATAAACCAAGGAGTCTCTTATGGCCAGAAGGATTATTCAGGTTCAGGAGAAGGTGGGTCTTCTTGAAGGATTCCCCTTAAGCCTGCAGCACCTGTTTGCAATGTTCGGCGCATCTGTTCTTGTACCTACACTTTTCGGTATCGACCCGGCGATTGTTCTTTTAATGAACGGTGTCGGCACTCTGATTTATCTTTTTATTTGCAAGGGGAAAGCTCCTGCTTTTCTCGGTTCAAGTTTTGCTTTTATCTCTCCGGTATTTGTTGTCCTCGGAGCGGATAAGGCTATGTGGCACGGAAACTACGGTTATGCTCTCGGAGGATTTATTGCTGCCGGATGCGTCTTCATCATAGTTGCGCTTCTCATAGGTTATTTCGGAATCGGATGGCTGAAAATAGTTCTCCCGCCTGCGGCAATGGGCCCGATTGTTGCACTTATCGGACTTGAGCTCGCCCCTGTCGCGGCAAATATGGCAGGGATTATTCCTGATGCAACAGGGTCATTTAACAACCAGGCAGTTATTGTATCTATGGTTACACTTGCTGTTGCTGTTTTCGGTTCTGTCATATTCAGAGGATTCATGGCTGTTATACCTATCCTCATCGCTATTATAGTCGGTTACTGTGTAGCACTTCCAATGGGAATTGTAAATTTTGAACCTGTTTCCAATGCCGGGATACTTGCTCTTCCCCAGTTCTATTTTCCAAAATTTGATATTAATGCCATAATAATAATACTTCCCGCAGCGCTTGTTGTTATATCAGAACATATTGGGCACCTTATTGTAACGGGAAATATTGTCGGTAAAGATCTCACAGCGGATCCCGGGCTTCACAGGTCCCTTTTGGGCGACGGTATATCAACAGTGATTTCAGGATTTACCGGTTCTGTTCCTACAACAACATATGGCGAAAATATGGGTGTTATGGCAATTACCAGAGTCTACTCAGTCTGGGTAATTGGTGGTGCCGGCGTGATATCAATTGTTCTTGCATTTATAGGAAAACTTTCAGGCCTTATCCAGTCTATACCTGTTCCTGTTATGGGCGGCATAAGCCTTCTTCTTTTTGGAGTTATTGCGGCATCAGGTATCAGAATGCTTGTTGATGAAAAAGTGGACTACAGCCGGTCATCAAATCTTATACTATCATCAGTTGTATTTATTATTGGGATAAGTGGCGCATTCCTTAAAATTGGGAATGTCCAGCTTAAAGGTATGGCTCTTGCAACTGTTGCAGGAATGCTTCTCAGTATAATTTTTCATCTTATAGAAAAATACAATCTCGCGAATGATACTCAATAAGAATTAAGGCTGTAATTAATATTTTTCAATATCATTCCTGCGAATGATTCATCTTTTATTAGCACAGGCATGGGAATCCATTATTTAAAATATGGATTCCCATCTGCGCGGATTAAAGCCAGTGAAGTTTATTTTATAAATAATCAAATTTCCAGAAGAGATTTAACCAGGTTCAGTGTTGAAAACTGCCTGTTAGTTAATTTTGAAAAACGGTGTTCTCCTCTGAAAATATTCATCATTATCTCTTCATCACTCATACCGCTTTGAGCAAGCTTTTTTACTTTTATTCCAAGAGCTTCAAGATTTTCCATACACTCTTTAAGAGATCTCCTCCCGTCTTCAATAACTCTCCCCCATAGCTGTAAACAGCACAAGCTTTTCACCAGATATTGAAATAACTTTTTTCATAGATTCAATCTGTTTGCCTATATTTTCTTCAGAAGGAATAAACCTAATTTCCTCTCTCGCAAAAATATCCCCCAAGAAGCTCCACCCTTCAGACATCTCAAGCAATACTATATGTCCTTCTGAATGACCCGGTGTCAGTATAACTCTGAATTTATATTTTTCTGTTTTAATAATATCAGGGATAAATTTAACATTAGTAAGTTCCGGATATCCCCAGGCGATCTCCTGGTTAACCGGTTATTTGCCATAATTAAGGTTTATAATGGATGGCTGATTATAACAAAAGCCAGGTTACCGCCTGACTTTTGTTATAAGTGACATATAATAAATTATATTATTTTAATTCATTCAAAAAATCAGTAATTTGTTTCCTTGATTTCAAAATATGCCTGAGGATGTTTGCATGCCGGACATTGCTGAGGAGCTTTTTCCCCTTCATGAATATATC
>CAZVFJ010000211.1:0-5907 GCA_964625825.1 uncultured Leptospirales bacterium
GTCCCATCCGGCGAAGAGTTTCCTGCTGCGGAGATAATTCTCCGCCTCCTCCCGTGAATTCCATGAGCTTCTCCTTTTTATTGATTTCGACGCAAGCGGATGCTGTTCAACAGTGATTTTTGCCCCGTAGAAATCGCGAGGAAGGAATATAGGTTCAATAAGAATCATTGCTGCCGGAGTCATTGTGTGCATTCCCGCACAGAGAGTAATAACTGTCCCACCCATTGAATGGCCGGTGACAAACGGGTTGGTAAGTTTAAGGACGCTGCACATACTAGAGAGATCTTCAGCGAGAATCGCCCAGCTGAGGCCGCCTTCTTCAGGTTCGGCATCCCTGTGATCGCAGAGAAATGGGGCTATTATATTAAACCTTTCTGAAAGTTTTACCGCGATTGGGTGCCACATCCAGGGGAGAAAACCTGTTGCATGGAGGAGAATCAGATCAGGCCCTGCTGACTGGTAGTGGAGATACCTCATTTCGGCGTCGCCTATATCACATGTTTTGATTACCGGGAGTAAATTATTATCGATCATCAGAAAACCCATACTATTCAGAATGATACAATTATTAACAGGCATTGGTATTAATGCAACTCACAATTTATTCCGGTTGGTAGGATTGTTGGACTTTTAAAGATCCACCCGTTGGGTGTAATTCCGGACGAACTGTTTTCGATTTTAAGACTTTTATATTAATTGAGCTTCCTCGACTGCCGGGAGGATAATAAAGATGGGGGTCAGAATTGTCCTCTCTGCACTGATGACATTGCCTCTGTAGCTGACTGTAAAGGGACATTTGCCGTATAAGAGCTGTTCCTTCACAATTCTGCACGGTGGCGCTTGCCGGTTTAAACTCCGGAATACTCCCGCAGGATGGTTTGAAATAACTGCTCAAATGCCTTCATTATTCTGAAAACTTTTGATTTTTGTTATTAAAGCAGATCATGAATTTATCTTAACTTTAATGAACACTGTATATAAAGTTGGAACAATGTTCTCGATTGTCAATATTTTTTTACTTTTTTTATTAACAAACAATAAAAATTGCGCATTTATGAATTACTCTTTTAGGGAGTTAAAACATGAATTTTTGATAAAGGAGGGGGTATAATATGTAGTATTCGTCATTTGAATTTAGACAAAGGGCTGTTTTTACTTTGATAACATAATAATTTTATATTTTAACAAGTATGTAACGTGGGGCGGCTTTTTTTAATTGATGCTGCTCCGGAAATTTTATTTCTTATTAAGAAAGCATGAAATTTTTAGCATAATATTTGTTATGCGATAAAATGTTTTTAATATATGTCAGATTACTGGAGAATGAGGATGAAAAGGTTCAGGCCGGGGAAAGACGGGCTATACGATCCGCAATTTGAGCATGATTCCTGCGGAATCGGTTTTGTTGCGAATATAAAAGGAAAAAAATCCTATGATATAATCAGGAGAGGGCTTGAAGTCCTCGAAAGAATGACCCACCGGGGGGCTGAGGGAGCTGACAATAAAACAGGAGATGGAGCGGGCATAATGATGCAGATCCCTCATTCTTTCTATAATGAGGAGATGCCCGGCCTTCCGGAGAACGGTGAGTATGGTACAGGCCTTGTTTTTCTTCCCGTAGAAAAAAAATTAGCGGATCAGTGTATTGCTATATTTGAAAAGGCAGTAAAGGATGAGGGCCTTGATGTGATCGGATGGAGAGAACTCAAGGTTAACAGCTCTGTCGCTGGCGAGATCGCGCGTAAATCTGAGCCCCTTATAAAACAGGTCTTTGTTGCCGGTAAGGCCGGGACTGCGATTAACCTTGAGCTGAAACTTTATATGGTGAGAAAATCCGCTGAAAAACGAATACGGGAGATTCAGGATGGAGATAGCTTCATATTTTATATCCCGTCTCTTTCCACACGGACAATTGTGTATAAAGGTATGCTGATGCCCGGGCAGCTTAAAGCCTATTTTAAGGACCTCCAGGATGACAGGATGGAGAGTGCCATGGCCCTTGTTCATTCAAGGTTCAGCACAAATACTTTTCCGTCATGGGACCTCGCGCAGCCATTCAGAATGATGGCGCATAACGGTGAGATTAATACAATAAAAGGGAACAGGTTCTGGATGGAGGCGCGCGAAGCCGACCTTCAGTCTGATATTTTTGGTGATGATTTTAAAAAAATACTTCCGGTTATTGAGCCGGGGAAAAGTGATTCGGCGTCATTTGACAATGTTGTTGAGCTGCTTGTCTCGGCAGGCAGAAGTCTCCCGCACGCCCTTATGATGATGATACCGGAATCCTGGAATGAAAAGAACCCGATTCCTGATTACCTGAAATATTTTTATGAATATAATTCCACATTTATGGAACCATGGGACGGTCCCGCCTCCATGGTATTCTGCGACGGCAGGTATATTGGCGGAACCCTGGACAGAAACGGACTGAGGCCATCCCGGTATGTCGTCACAAAGGATAATCTCATAGTGATGGCCTCGGAGGTCGGCGTGCAGAATTTCAGGCCGGATGATGTTGCATATAAAGGGAGACTGATGCCTGGGAAACTTCTTCTCGTTGACACACATGAAGGAAGGATAATTCCCGACGGAGAAGTAAAACAGAATATTGCATTGAGCAAACCATATAGAGAGTGGGTTGAGCAGAACAGGATTAATCTTGATGATATTCCTGAGCCCGGTGATATCTCTGTGGAGATAGAACCGGAAACTTTACATAAACAGAGGATTGCTTTCGGTTATAATAGGGAGGATATTAATGAGATCATGACCCCTATGGCTCTGACGGCACAGGAGCCTGTCGGATCAATGGGTACAGACACTCCGCTTGCTGTACTTTCAGACCGTCCTCAGCCTTTGTTTAATTATTTCAAACAGGTTTTTGCACAGGTAACGAACCCGGCAATAGATGCCATAAGAGAGGATCTTGTGATGAGCCTCACAAGTTATATGGGCTCCAGAAAAAACCTCCTGGATGAGGGCCCGGAACACTGCCGGCTGATAAAATTTCTAAGGCCCGTATTTACAAACGGCGAGCTTGAAAAAATTGTACGAAGCAGTAATCCCCGGATAAGGACATTATCCATTGATGCTGTATTCCCTTCTGAAAGAGGGAAGGGTGTTCTCGAAAAACGTATTGAAGAGATGTGCGTTGAAGCCGAGAAAGGAGTAGATGAAGGATATAATATAATTGTTATATCTGACAGAAAAGCCGGAGCCGGGATCGTCGCTGTCCCTTCACTCCTTGCCTGTTCAGCGGTACATCATCATCTTATAAAAACAAAAAAAAGAGTGAGAACCGGGATTATTCTTGAGACAGGTGAGCCGAGGGAGGTGATGCATTTCGCGCTTCTTATAGGTTACGGGGCGGATGCTATTAATCCATATGTAGCATTTGCGACATTAAATGAAATTGAAAAAAACGGGAAGATCAGAGCCGATGGCGGATATGACGAGCTTGAGTATAATTATATTAAATCGATAAGTAAGGGGCTCCTTAAAGTTTTTTCCAAAATGGGAACATCCACTATAAGAAGTTATCGCGGTGCGCAGGTTTTTGAAGCTGTGGGACTCTCTGAGGAACTGGTTAGCAGATATTTCACGGGTACGCCAACAAGGATATCAGGAATTGGTGCAGACCAGATCGCGATTGAATCTATTATGAAAAATGAAAAGGCCTATGTTGAAAAAATAAAGCTTCTTGAATCTGAGGGCGTTTATAGCTATAGAAAAGGTGGTGAAAAACACGCCTGGAATCCGGATTTAATTTATATGCTGCAATGGGCCACAAGAACAAATGATTACTCAAAGTATAAAGAATTTACATCTCTTGCAGACAGTCAGAACAGAAAGCCTCATTTTATAAGAGGACTTTTTGATTTTAATACATCAAGGCCGATATCGGTTGATGATGTTGAACCTGCCGATGAGATAATGAAACGCCTTACAACCGGTGCGATGTCTTTCGGATCTATAAGTAAAGAGGCGCACGAGGCTATTGCTGTAGCTATGAACTCCATACAGGGAAGAAGCAATTCAGGTGAGGGAGGGGAAGACCCCGGGCGGTTTAATCGTAAGCCTGACGGCACTTCAACAAGAAGTGCCATTAAGCAGGTCGCTTCGGGGAGATTTGGAGTTACCAGTAATTATCTTGCAAATGCTGATGAGATACAGATAAAGATCGCGCAGGGAGCAAAACCGGGTGAAGGGGGGCAGCTCCCGGGTTATAAAGTCGACAGTTTTATCGCAAAGACAAGGCACTCAACCCCCGGTGTTACGCTGATTTCGCCCCCCCCGCATCACGATATATATTCAATTGAGGATCTGGCCCAGCTGATTTTTGATCTGAAGAACGCTAACCCTTCAGCCAGAATAAGTGTAAAGCTTGTGTCGGAATCGGGAGTCGGAACAATCGCTTCAGGTGTCGCGAAGGCACACGCGGATAATATACTTATAAGTGGTTACGATGGAGGTACGGGCGCGAGCCCGATAAGTTCAATTAAACACGCCGGCCTTCCCTGGGAGATAGGCCTCGCTGAAACACATCAGACCCTTGTTAAAAATGATCTCCGGGGCAGGGTCAGGCTCCAGACAGACGGCCAGCTTAAGACCGGGAGGGATATAGTAATCGCGGGGATGCTCGGGGCTGAAGAGTTCGGGTTCGGAACCGGGGTCCTCATAGTCCTGGGGTGCGTTATGATGAGGAAGTGTCATATGAATACATGCCCTGCTGGTATTGCTACGCAGGACCCCGGCTTAAGGAGCAGATTTCAGGGTAAGCCGGAATATGTTATTAATTACTTCAGGTTTATGGCTCAGGAGATAAGAGAGATTATGGCTTCAGTAGGGATAAGGAAGTTTGATGACCTGATTGGAAGAACCGATCTGCTCAAACCGAGAAAAATCGACCACTGGAAAGCCGGTTGTGTAAATGTTGCAAATATAATTTACAGGCCTGAAGAGTCCGGAGTAAATCCCGTAAGGTGTGTTAAGGGCCAGAAACATAAAATTGAAAGCGTTCTTGACAGAAAACTTATAGAAAGGGTTAAGCCGTCGCTTGAAACAGGAAAGGCTGTTAATGCCTATCTCGAGATGCCTGTAAATAACACAGACAGATCTGTTGGCGCAATGCTTTCGTATGAGATATCTAAAGTTTTCGGAGAAGCCGGTCTTCCTGATGATTCTGTTCACTGCACGTTTCATGGAAGTGCCGGGCAAAGTTTCGGGGCGTTTCTTGCGAAGGGTGTGACTTTTAGAATTGAAGGCGACGCAAATGACTATTTCGGGAAGGGACTTTCGGGTGGCAGACTTATCGCCGTGCCTCCGAAAGGATCGGCTTATGCTTCAGAGGAAAATATTATTATCGGCAATACTGTGTTATACGGTGCCACGGGCGGTGAAGCCTATGTGCGGGGAATCGCAGGAGAAAGATTCTGTGTAAGAAACAGCGGCGCATTTGCTGTAGTAGAGGGCGCCGGAGACCACTGCGCCGAGTATATGACGGGGGGTAGGGTTGTTGTACTCGGAAAGGTCGGGAGAAATTTTGCTGCCGGGATGAGTGGAGGTATAGCTTATGTACTCGATAGGGAGGGTGATTTTGATTACTTCTGTAACAAGGGAATGGTGGAGCTATCCAGGGTAAGGGATTTTGATGACCAGGAATTTATTATAGAAATGCTTAAAAAACATATCCACTATACTGAGAGCGAACTTGCAAAGGATATTATCATGAAGTGGTATGATTACCTCCCTAAATTTATCAGGGTGCTCCCGCTTGAATACAAACGCGCACTGAATGAAATGAAAATTAACCTTATTGACGAAAAACTTAAGGCTATCAGAGAAGAAGAACAGATCCAGGAGAGTTTCTAATGGGAGATCCCAAAGGTTTTTTGAATATAAAGA
>CAZVFJ010000212.1:0-5842 GCA_964625825.1 uncultured Leptospirales bacterium
AGTAGAATATCTTGCCATCATTTGAAAGGCTACCTTGGTCAAACTGATAGTTTTGAAATACTCCGTCCTGACCTTTGAATGTATATACGATTCTGTAATTCTCGTCCACAGACTGCCGGTAAAATGCACCATTTTCCACAAGCTCTGCAAATTTTAATTGGTCTGCACTTTCGCCATTAATCCAAAACTTTGTAGTTACATTCCCCTTATTATCCGACTTATTTCCACTGATAAGAACATTCCCGTTACTAACCATAACAGTGTACCCTCCTGCAGATGCGTCATTGATTTTTATCGATTCTCCCTTTTCACAGCCGGTCAATAATCCGACAATCATTAATAGTATAAACACTCTCATAATATTGATTTATAATATAATTTCAATCCTACCTCCAATTTACAGAAAAATTTCCTGTAGGTGCAAATTCAATCCACTTTCCGTGAATTACTTTTTCTTTTTTTGTTCTTTTATTTTCTAAATGCAGAGAATATGTTACTCTTAGTTTCCTAAATTGTATGTCTACCGTAAATCCCGATTTGCCAGAGGGGATTGTCACGGTTTCGGTTTGGTTGGCAAATTCGCTCTCTTTTTTAATTGGAGAACTTGTATACAAAGACTCTTCTCCGTTAAAATATAAAGAATTACTCCAGATTCCAGACGGGATCTGCACTGGTATTAAGCCCGACTCTGTCCACACGAACGCATCATTTTCTTCACTTTCAAAAAAAGAAGTTTTAACAATATCAATCCCTTTAATTGGGTAAAATGTAAAATCTTGTGCAGATTGGATATTAAACGAATATGAGGTGCCTTGTTTTACAAATACAGAGTCACCATCACTTCCTTCAAGTTTATATTCAATTTTTTTAAATGTATAGCCTAGCGACTTCTTTTGATTTACCTGGATTTCCTTTGATTCATTATCAGCTTCAAGCAAAATATTGAAATTAAAATCTTCTCCGGTGCTGTTTTCTCTGAGGACGACCTTAAGAGTTTTATAATTATTGCGAATAATGCTAAATCCCTTATTTGACCAAAAAGCATCAATTCTGCCTAAAGTATCTAGTTTAAGGATAGAATTTTCTCGAATAAGGGAACCAGTCAATGAGTACATGTCTCCAGAGATACTTACATTGCCATTTCTATTTATTATTCTTGCTACTTTCCAGTAAGGATGGGTAAATAGAACTTCAACTTCTCCACCTTCTCCTTCCATTTCTATTACGGACATAGATGGGTTAATGAAATTAGATTCATCTGGTTTTCTTTCACATGAAACAAATAAAGAAGTAATTAGAATAATTAAAAAAAAATTGAGGTGTTTCATTTTGCAATTTTTAGAATCTGTTGCAATATTAGTAATTTTGAACATATTTTCATAACGACACCTCTCACCTTTTTTCACATCTTGCTGGTTTTGTGGTGGTTTAATGTGACAACTTTGCACTTACTGCTCTGCTAGAGCTCAATTAGCGCAAAGCTACCACACTTATACTTCTGATTTTCTGTAAGATGCGAAAAAAGGTGAGACCTGCGGCCCGTGCCACCCCGTGGCCAGCCACCCATGTTACAACATAATACTGAATCTTACCGTTTTTGGGGGTAAACACATCTGTTTGGTACAAGCCATATATTTAATGCTCAAGTTAACCTCTGTATGTTCATGGGACACAAGTCTGACCTTTTGCACAAAAGTGACCCCTTCTGTATATTTAGAACTTTCATTTTTATTTTTCCCTACCTCTGCCGCTTTTCCAATAAGTTCAATATTGGAGTTTTCACTAAAAACTATCTGTGTAGGCATAGCCATTCCAATATTGGAAGAGTCTTGAGAATAAAGAAACCATGACTCATTAATCTTTGCAATAATTTGAATTTCATAAACATCCGCATCTACCCTTAAAGTATCAACTTCCCATGCAATAGGATGTTTCTTTTGAGCAAATCCAATACTGTAAAGAGAAACTAAAAATAATAGTATACCAATCCTTCTCATTTTCGTGCAGATTCAATCATTTGTACTACCTCTTCGGCTGCCTCTTGGTCTGTACCTTTAAAACCAGTTACCTCAAAGCGGATTATGCCTTTTGCATCAATAATGTATTTTACCGGGATCCCTGTTACGCCAAAGGATGCTGCTGCAGGATTCGTATCTGTTTCAGGATCTGCAGAATCAATATACAAATCAAAATCATAGTCACGCAGCTTCAAGAACTCTTTTGCTTTTTCCAAAGGATTATCCACATTTTCAAATGTATGGACAAACATGAATTTAACAGTGGGGTCGTTCTTATACCTGTCTACAGCCAACTGCATGGCAGGAAACGAAGCTACGCACGGACCGCACCATGTTGCCCAAAAATCAATAAGGATAGTGCATCCTTTTAAGTCTTCTAAATGTATGGCTTGACCATTGACGTCTGTAACATAAAAATTTGGCGCCGGCTTATTGACCTCAAACTCTTTAATTTGCAATCTTATAGTTTCTATAAAATCCTCTTGCAGAGAGTTGATGAAGAATGTAGCATCTTTTCCGGGATAAAGTTGACTATAGCCCTTTAAAAGCTCTTCAATATATCTATTGTCTTTATTCCCAGACCTGACTGCGCTTTCTAGGATTGGAAAAGCTTCTTTGCTTTTTCCCTCTATTTTGGAAGAGAGAAAAGCATAATGCTCTGTTACCTTATTTTTGTCTACATCTTCCAGCTTATCAATATTATTGTAAACTTCTTTAATGTACCTGAAAGCCTCATTATCTCTTCCGGCTGCAAAAAGAAGTTTCCCGTATATATCTAAAAAAGAGTAGTATGCATTATCCTTGTCATAAAGCATGTTACTGCCGTCTATATCTTTTATTTTCTGCACATTCACAAACTCCCTGTCTGCAATTTCAAGTGCCAGTTTACTATTGATAGGCCTAATAATATCTATTACTAGTGTTAAAGCATAAGCCCTGAATACATCGTTTTCAATTGAATTTAAATAGAACATGAACTTATCAACCACAGGAGGCTCAGCAAAAGCCTGTGCAACCAAGCATTTCTCTAAGTCCAGATCTGCCCCGGGAGACTCCTTTTCAACCCATTTATACAGATCTTCAAAATCATTTAAATTTTCTCCGAGCTCTAGAAAAAGTGACAACCTTGCCATTTTTGCCTCTTGGCTATTCGGGTATTTATTAAGAAGCAATTTAATAGCCTTCTCCCTTTGTTTTGTTCCTTTTTCATAGTATTGTGTCAATATATTTATCTCTCCGGCACTACCTTTTTCCAGAGTAGCGATTTTTTGCTTTAATTTTTTTTGATCTGTTTCAGTTTGCAAATACTCCAGGTCATCAACACCCTCAGAAGATTTGATAATCTCTATCATCGCTTTTGTTTTATAATATTCCCGGTCTGTAGAACCAGAATAACCCATGGTAAAGAAACGAAGGTTTCCCTTCCTGTCGAATATCAATTTTGTAGGTGTTCCTTGAATGTCATACGCAAGGTTCTCTTGATCTTGCAACACGTCAAGAGTTATTCCCTTATCATTTATATAGTCCTTAACTGTTTCCTGCTCTTCAAACAGATTAACAACATAAAGTTGTACATCCTTTTTGTCATACTCTGCAACCACCTTGTCAAATCCGGTAAAAGCAGCTACACATGGAGTGCACAGAGTGGACCAGAAATCAAGTACCACAATCTCTCCTTTATGTTGCGACATGGAAACAATATTACCATTCAAGTCAGGCAAAGAAATGTTGTATAGATGTTCTTTGGCAGTGAATAAAGTAAAACCATCTTCCGAAACATTGGGACTATAAACAATCCCTTCAAATGGAATAACAGGATCTTTAATCATCTTTTCCTCTACTCCCTTATAAGTGACCTCATAAGCCATTTTTTGTAATGAAGAGATATATGTATCGGCATCTTTTTTATGGAACGAAAAATAAATGTTCTTGAACACCTCTCTCAGGGCAGGATTAGAGTCTCCATTCTTTACAGCTAAAGTCAAAGTATCCAAAGCAGCTTCAACATCACCAGCAGCGGATAGGACAATGGCATATCTCTTATAGTAATTAGCCTTAGAATCACGATAATAGCTCATATTTCTTTCACCTTGCAGAGTTGAAGCCCTCTCAATCTGCTTTTTTGCTATCTTAATATTACCCATTTTGGCATTCAGCATTGCATTTATCTCCAATAATACCTGAAGCCTGCCAGACATGATTTCCTCCTTATCGGCAATTTTGTCTATTCTATCTATCACTTCTTTAGTAATCTCTTGCAATAGAGCTACATGCTGGGCATCATCTTCTACTCGTTCCAATGTATTGACAAAATGATAAAGAGAGACAAACGAAATACTCTTATTATTACCGCTCCATTCTTTCAGATAGGTTATAAGGTGGTCATTACTGTCAGAGCTTGACGTTTTATCTATAACAGACCCTCCAAATGCAAATTGTGCAATGAAAATCTCTATAATTAAAATAAACAGGATTCTTTTCATAAAAATAATTATTTAAGTAATTTATTAAGTGTCTCATGCAGAGCACTTCCCTTTAAGTTTTTTGCTACAATATAGCCATCTGGATCAATAAGGACATTTGCAGGAATTGAAAAAACATCATATAGCTCTGCAACAACACCCTCATTTCCCACATAGTCACAAACCTGCTTCCATGGAAGGTTATCGTCGGATATAGCCTTTAGCCACTTCTCCTTATCATCGTCCAACGATATACCTAATATTTTAAAGTTTGAATCTTTATACTTTTCATATGCAGAAACAACATTAGGATTTTCTGCCCTGCAAGGTGCACACCAGCTAGCCCAAAAATCAAGTAGTAAATAACTACCCCTGTACATTTCCAAAGTAACTAAATTACCCTCAACATCTTTGATTGAGAAATCGGGGGCTAAGATGGTGCCCGATACAGCCAACTTTGCATCCTCCAGCCTGCCATACCACCCCTGAACCTTTTCCGAAGATTTCATCCTTTCACTTAATGCTTTATACATAGGCTCAACAATGTCGGGTTGTATAGAACCTTGTGTGAAAAGATCCATCAAATCTACACACACATAACTATCCGGGAAACGGATAATCACACCTTTTATAATCTTCTCATAAAATTTAAAGAAGTCAAAGTCTGCAGAGTTTTGATCAACTGAATCCGACTGTAACTTTGCAACATTTTGATACTCCCTCCATACTAATTCCTCTATTCCTCCACCATAACAAGATGCTTCTCCTTTAGCGTCGAATAGGATTTTTATGGAGCCATCCAGATAAATGACTGCACTATTATTATTGCTATTTAAATCATCTGATGATTTTTCAATGTTGAATGCCACATCTTTTCCATCCAACTTAATCAAAGTTACCTCGGCCATCTGTGGTCTTCCAATTACACCTTTATACTGGAACCGCTGGTTTTTGATTTCTACTGTATCATATACATATTCTTTTCCCGAATCATCCGGAGGATAAATAAGTACTGCATGATTCACATCCAGCCTGTTTGATATTTCACCCTCAATTGTGTAAGTGCTTTGGGCACCGAGTGAATATATAACAAGACTTAAGATTAATGATAAAATAAGTTTTTTCATATAGATACTATAAGTTTTGTTTGAAATCTGGATTCCATCTCATGACGGATGGAGGAAGTTTCATTGTAAGCCTTTCTTTTGTTAGCGTATAAGTATCTGTTCCATCGGTTCGTGTATAATATTGTTTCAAATCCTGGAACAAAGGATCGTCCCATAATCTACGCATATCATACCATAAAAGTCCGGTGCCAAAGTTTTCACGTATACGCTCTGCCACTACAAACTGAATCACCTC
>CAZVFJ010000213.1:0-5831 GCA_964625825.1 uncultured Leptospirales bacterium
AATGACCATACTTTTAAAAAGAAAAAGGCTGACCTTGTTTTAGGTCAGCCCCTTTAGCGATTGGTGAGGGAAGGATTCGAACCTTCGAAGGCGTCGCCGACAGATTTACAGTCTGTTCCCTTTGGCCGCTCGGGAACCTCACCATTTTTAGCTGGCGAGAGGAATTGAACCCCCAACAAGCTGATTACAAATCAGCTGCTCTACCGATTGAGCTACGCCAGCACAACGAAGTAATAAATATTTTTATATGTTCAAACTGTCAACTTTTTTTTGAAATGTTTCCTAATTTTTATTATTTACTTAATATAAGAATAATTCTGGTATAGAAAATTTTTATACAAATCTACAAGTTGAATATCATTCTTTAAAAACAGAATAAAGAAAGTTATCTTTATTGTCTTGACAGATTGCATCGGAATTTGAATATAACAATGATTTTGTATGCATAAAAATTAATAATTCAAATCATCCATTAACCAAATTCAGGAATATCATTTTTTCATGAAAAATAAATTAAGAATCCTTTTGATAATTCTTCTATATCCTGCGATTGCTATATCAAAAGAAAGAACCATTACCCTTGAAGAATGTATTGAAATTGCCATGCAGAACAATCCGGATTTTATGCTTTCTCTTGAAGATGACAAAAAAAGAATCGCTGAATATAAGATAGCCCGTTCCATGAAAAGCATAATCATTGATGGAGAGATTAAAACTGTCGAATATACAAAATCAGATTCATCGGCAGATTCAAGATTTTCAATTCCCGGTCAGGATACTGACATTGGACTATTTGCCGGACTCAGCTTCACATACAACCTTTATGATGCGAGAAAAGATATTATAGAGGACCAGGCCAGAACGAATATTGATATTTCTAAGATTAAAAACTACCAGGTTAAGAATAAAATAATATTTGAAGTTAAAAATGCATATTACAGTTACCTCCTTGCAAGAAATGTTCTTACAATAAGAGAGGAGATATACAATAAATATAAAAGCAAGTCAGAGCTCGCGAGACAACTCTTTGAACAGGGCTCCAGGCCGATTCTGGATGTAAGTAAAGCTGAAGTCGATCTTGCAGACTCCCAGCTTCAGCTTGAAAAGGCCAAGAATAATGAAAGGAAGATGAAACTCAATCTTTATTATTCAATGGGACTTGAAGCAACAGAAGACATGACAGTTAATCCTGTTGATACGGATAGTATCCCGGATATAAATTGCTCTCTTACAAATCTATATAGACTTTCAGAAGTATATAGCCCTGTTTTAAGGATATCCAAGCTTGAAACGAAGATTGCCCGCCTCAAAGCATCGGAACAGATGGGAGCCCATTTCCCTACAGTAGATCTGCTAATCGGATTAGGATATGAGAATAAACGTATATACGGCATGAATAATTTAGCGGATAATATCGATGGAGGAAACTGGAGCCCGGCTTTTCATGGCGCATTAAAGGCTACTTTACCGATCTACAGCGGTGGAAAAATTTCCGCAAAAGTTGACTCAGCTATGAGCGATTACAATAAAATTATTTATAAAGAGAAAGAAACTCTGACTGATACAAAAAATCAGATAAGAGATAATTACAAGAGTCTTGAAGAGATAAAAAAGCAAATGGATATATCTGAATTGATAATAAAGAATGCTCAGAGGCATCAGCTTCTTGCTCAGAGAAGCTACGAAAACGGAGGAGGCTCTCTTCTTGAACTCCAGGATGCGGACCTCAGCGTTATACAAGCAAGAATAGGATTTCTCGAATCAAAATATATGTATCTGATAACATTTGCCAATCTGGTAAACATTGTAGGGAGCGGAGAGAATTCAATATGCAAAGACCAGGATTAAAAATAGTCTCAATAGCCGTGATTGCGGCAGTTATTCTTTTAATAGTGGTTGTTAAATCATGTGGCAAAAGCAATAATAAAGAATATATCTATGAAAAAGTAACATCCGGTGAAGTAAAAAAAACAATTTCAGTAACCGGTGAACTTGATATAATGGACCCGGCATTAATTCTAAGTAAAACGGCCGGGATAGTTGAAAATATCTATATCGATTTTAATCAGAGTGTCTCAAAAGGTGACCTCCTGATAAAACTTGAATCATCTTCTGTTGAGCAGAAAATTCTTAAAGTACAGGGGAGTGTTGATAGTGTTAAATTTGAAATTAAATCTGCTGAAAGAGATCTGGAAGGTAAAAAAAATCTATATAAAGACAACCTGATTTCTAAGAAAGCAATGGAACAGGCAGAAATTGAATACAACTCAGTTCTAAATAAATTTAAACAGGTAAAACTAGATTACGATATGGCTGTAAGCGAAAGAAACTATACTCGCATTTATTCTCCAATTAATGGTATTGTAATTGCCGTTTATACCAAAAAAAACTCACCCATTTCAACATCAACTCCGCTTGTACTTCTTGCTCCAAACCTGGCAAAAATGGTACTGACAATCAGTATTGATGAATCTGATATAGGCAGCATTAAAAAAGGTCAGCAGGTTCTTTTTACCGTAAGTGCATTTCCTGAAAAAAAATTCAATGGAACAATCAACCAGGTAAGAATGAATCCGATAAAATCAGGAGGTCTTGTAACATATCAGGCCATTGTTGTTTGTGAAAATAATGAATTACTTTTAAAACCGGGCATGACAGCTACGGCAACCGTTGTTATAGATCAGAAAACAAATGTATTAAGAGTTCTTAACCAGGCATTTATTATTTCTCCAGAAGATGATGACGGGAAAAATGACGGGAAAAAATATGTATGGGAAAAAACTGGTTTAACTTCAGGAAAATCATACCGGAGACAGGAAGTAAAACCGGGACTTGTTGGTGATATGTATACTGAAATTATCAACGGGCTCAAAGAAAACGATGAAGTTATGATAAAGATTCAGGAAGAAAAATAAACGGTTTTCGTTATATAAAATGAAAAAGCATATAATTGAAATTAAAGAGCTTGTGAAGATATATAACCTTAGCGAAGAAGTGAGTGTTAAGGCACTAAAAGGTGTATCTTTTAATTTTTCGGAGGGAGAATTTGTTTCAATTATGGGTGCATCAGGATCGGGTAAATCAACATTCATGAATATTCTTGGTTTTCTTGACACACCTACAACCGGTAAATATATTTTAGACGGTATTGATGGTTCGACTCTTAACAGTGACCAGAAAGCCGAAATTCGTAATAGAAAAATTGGTTTTGTATTTCAGGGATTTAATCTTCTTTCACGTACTTCAGCACTTGAAAATGTTGAACTGCCGCTTATGTACAAGGGAGGAGTTCCTTTACTGGATATGAGACAAAAAGCAAAAGAGCTTCTTGATCTTGTAGGTTTATCGGGACGCTATATGCATCATCCAAACAAGCTTTCCGGTGGAGAACAGCAGAGAGTAGCTATAGCAAGAGCTCTGATAAATGATCCCGCAATTCTTCTTGCAGATGAACCGACAGGAAACCTGGACTCAAAAAACACCGAAGAAATTATGAACCTTTTCACAAACCTCAACAAAGAGTTCGGCATATCAATAATAATGGTAACACACGAGCCTGATGTTGCAGAATACAGCGACAGACGTGTTATGTTTAAAGATGGATTAATAATTGACGATTCACCGGTAATCAAATCAAAACATAAATCCAGGCCGGTAAAGCGTAAACTTTAACTTTAATTTTTAATATTACCCGGATATCATCCGTTGTGCGATTATACTTCCTAAACCCCTTGTAGTTACAAAAATACAAAAAAATTATGTCTTTTTCCACAAAAAAAACATTTTATATTAAGACATAATTCAGTGATACCGATATTAAAAATGTAATAATTATCTACTTCACGTCATACCTGGTAAAAAAAGTACATGTTGGGGTTAATAAAAATTTCATTGCAGGAGAATCCCGGTGAAAGATGTTGTAGCTATTAAAAGATTTAAAAAATTCCTCCAGGTTGAAAAAGGACTTTCACAAAATTCAATTTATTCATATACGTATGATTTAAAAAAATTCAGTGAATTCCTCTCTCAAAAAAGCAAGGATATAATGGATGCTACTCAGGATGATATTCAGCAATTCCTTAAGTATGAAAAAAATAATAAAAATAATTCATCCAGAACTCTGGCCAGATCTCTTGCCGCTATAAGGCAGTTTTATAATTTCATATCAGACAATGTTGATATAGATATTCCGAATCCAACTGAAAAAATCGAAACTCCTCATGTAGAGAAGACTCTGCCGGATTATCTTACAGTTAATGAGCTTGATAAATTATTTAACTCAATATCTGAAGAAGACAGCTACGAACTAAGGGATAAAACAATATTCGAACTCCTTTATTCAAGCGGACTTAGGATCTCTGAGGCTGTTGATCTAACAATTGCGGATGTTGACATAACTAATAATTTCATAAACGTAATTGGCAAAGGGAATAAACAGCGAATGGTTCCAATGGGGAAAGAGGCCGTCAGGCTTCTTAACAAATATATTCATGAATCCAGGCCTGCAATAATAAGCAGTCGTGAATCTGAATATCTTTTCATCAGCAAGAAGGGTTCACAACTGAACAGAAAATCAGTCTGGAGACTCCTTAAAAATTATGTAACAAGAACTGAAATTCAAAAAAATATAACTCCACATACTTTGCGTCATTCATTTGCGACACATCTTATTGAAAATGGAGCGGACTTAAGGTCTGTACAAGAGCTGCTTGGTCATATGGACATTTCGACAACACAGGTCTATACCCATATGGCAAAAAAACATCTTCAGAAAATTCATAAAAGTTATCATCCAAAAGGTTAAAACATTAATGTTTACCAGAAAAAGTTTTGCTTTAATAAATATAGTAATTATTGCAATTATCATGGCATCCTGTACTCCTTCAGAAAAATTTCTCAAAACAAAAATCAGGAGTACAGTAATAGATAACAACTATGTCCGGGTTCTTATCAGTAAAAAAGCCGATTCCTTCAAAATAAGTTCAGCTTCAGGTGTCAGAGTTATAGATAAAAAAACAGGAAAAATTATTTATGAAACTGGAAAAGGCGGGTTAATCTTTTATCCTGAAAAAATTAAAGATATTTATTTAATAGAAACCGGGAATGACCCTGTTTTCATAAATGATTCAGGTTATAGGGGAAAACTTGAATTTCATAATGTCCTAGGTAAAATTTTTATAATTAATATAATTAATATTGAAGATTATCTTGCCAGCGTTGTACCATCAGAGATGCCCTCATCATGGAATCTTGAAGCGCTAAAAGCCCAGGCTGTGGCTTCAAGGACTTACACCTATTATTTTCTAAGTAAAAAAGATAACAGTAAAAGTATATATGATCTTGATTCAACCACAAGTTTTCAGGTATATAAAGGAATAGTTTCAGAAAATCAATCTTCCACAAAGGCGGTGCAGGAGACTGCAGGTATCATAATGACTTCTAATTATGAACCTATACTTGCTTATTTTCATTCGACAAGCGGAGGGAAAACCGCTGATGATAAATATGTATGGCCAGGTGAAGATCTTCCATATCTAGAATCAGTCCAATGTTCCTATGGAACTGATTCCCCTCATTACAAATGGACCGCAGAAATTACCCTTGGTGAAATTGAGAATGCCTTGAAAAAAAAATATCAGAGAATAGGTAAGATTGATAAAATTTCTTTCAAAAAAATTGACAACCGGGTAATTGAAGTAAGCATTGTGCATTCAAATGGAAATATTCAGCTCACCGGAAATCAATTTAGATTAATGATAGATTCTTCAAAATTAAAAAGCACTTTCTTTGTTGCGAAGCAGAGCAGGAATACATTACATATATATGGAAGA
>CAZVFJ010000214.1:0-5792 GCA_964625825.1 uncultured Leptospirales bacterium
TCTTTTATAGACAGGGCATTCAAATCGCATAACATCAACTCAGGGCCGCTATGGGCTCTTGATACGGTAAGGCTGGCAAAGAGGTATTTCACGACTCTCCCTAACCATAAACTTTCCACTCTGGCCGATCATCTCGGATTGAATTTCCAAAGCCACCGGGCCATGGATGATGCCATTGTCTGTATGAAGGTTTTTCTCGAGATCATACGCGGGCGTGGTATTGATGAAGGATCCTCTCTGGATGATATAATGAAACTTCATGGAGAAGGTGTGAATCCCGGCATATCATCAACTCATGTCTGGAAATCAGAGGCGTTGAGGGGAATTTCTATAGGTAAGAGGGTAACAATCCGCTACAAAGATTCAGATGGTAATATAACCAGAAGGAATATCCTCCCTAAAGAATTTATTACTTACGGAAGAAAAAACTATGTCGTTGCTCATTGCTATCTGAGAGATAGTGAAAGGTGCTTTATGGTAAACAGAATAATAGGGGTAGATTAGCTACCATTTCTTCCTGAATTTGATCTGAAAATTCGTCCCGATATTACCCTCAGGAATCAGCCGGTCTATGCTGTAGTATACAATAAGTTCAAACTGGTCGTAAAAAAGGAATCTTCCTGTGGGCCCGGCCGCGATTCCATATTTTGTCCCGGATAAAATATAGCCTTCAGGATCAAATGTTGTCACGTCAACAAATGCCCCGGCATAAATATAATCCTGGTATATGGAGATCCTGTACTCATTGGATATCGATAAACCCCTGTTGGTGAAGTAACTGTTTCCTGAAAATCCCTTGAAAAACTGGCTGTTCACTGCCGCGTTGTGATAAAATGGCGTATCATATAAATTTATATTTGCCTTGAACTTTAATGAATAGATGCTGAGGTCGCTGAATTCAAAATCATATGCGCCTGTAAGCTGAAGCTCCCTTGAACTCTTCTCCCCGAAGTATTCTGTAAGGGTAAATAAAAGGTATTTGTCAATCCTGTTACCCAGGCGGATAGGAATTGGATCGATCTTGATCCTGCTCTCAAAGAAAGGATAGTCCGCAACCCCGTCCTCGATCTCCATGGGATATTCGGCTGTTTCATCTTTATCTATTTCATAAAAATTTGTCCTTTCATACCCGAAACCGGCATAGATGTTAAAATAATTCAGGAGTGTGAATTCAGGGGCGAGGGTAAACCTTGACTGAAAATATTCATATGTGTTCAGCCCGAAATCACTCCTGGATGACCGGCTCTGATAAAGTTTACTCCTTATTAATGGCCCGAAGAAGTCATTTTTATATGGATTGAATTTATATTCGCCCAGTAGCTGTGAAAAGCTTCTTTCCGGAGGTATATTCAGGGTGTTCGATGGAGATATTGAGATAAATCCTTTGAGGCCGGGATCAAAGCCGGATGAGAAATTGAGTTCGAGATAATCTTTTCCATAAAAGATATTATTTTTATACCAGCTTATTTCAGGAATTATCTCTGATGGATAACTGTAATCAATATTAAAAGAGAACCCCTCCCGTCTGATGCTTAACCCATTCATTTTTTCACCCTTTTCGGGATAAAAATGGAGATCATATTCAGGTGGATAGTCACTGAACAATTTCAGATTATTACCGAAAATATGGATTTTTTTTAAATCCCGGTCTATCTGGAAGAGAGAATCGCTATAGTCAGCAACCTGTTTTAATTCAGTCCTTATTTCTGCGATCCCATATTTTTTTTTAATCCTGGATATATTCTGTTCGGTTATTTCAGTATTATAAATCCTCCCCGGAAAATTTATGTTCTGCTTAAACTTGAGTGAGTAGTAATTATTCAGCCCGTGAACGATAATCTTATCGAGCCTGCCTTCATTAACATATAGGGCAAGCCTGTCACGGAAATCTTCCACTACATATACTTTTACAAGAGAATAGCCGTTTTTTTTGTAGAATTGTGAAATATCCGCTGCTACTTCTTTGCCGGGCTTCTGCTTTTCATCAAGGTTGAGGATTTTTATAAGTTCATCCCGGTTGAAGATCCTGAGCCCTTCAATTATGAATTCCCTTTTTTCATCTGCGTTCAGCACGGCTGAAGAAGAAAAAAGGGCCAAAAGGAGATAAATTATAAGAATTAATTTTCGGGGGAACATCTATTCACAGAAAAGATTTTTGATTGTTTCCATCAATTGAACAATATTATTATCCTTTAGCGAATAATACATAAAATTCGCATCTTTTCTTCTGAGTATTATATCTGCTTTGCGTAGAACTGTTAAATGTTGTGAAATATTTGATATTGTTGAGCCGAATTTTTGTTCTATTTCACCGACATTTTTTTCACCCTCAAGAAGAAAACATAGAATCTTTAACCTGATAGGGTGAGCTATCGATTTTAAAACTTCCGTTGCGGTGTCTATCTGGCATTCTGAAAAAAGCATTATTGTTTACCTGAAGTGAAGAATTTAAGTATTTATAGAAATTTTAAAACATCTGAGGAATCATGTCAATTTATTTTCAGAGTTTTCCCTTTTAATAAAATAGGGTGTTATAATGATTTAGTAATATTGGTAGTAAAAAAATCATTAATTTTGAGCAAGTGAAAAATTTTTTCACACTTTTTTGATGATATAATTTTAAGTTCTCCATTATTTTTTTCGATCATCTGTTTTGCATGAATAAGAAAACCTATAAATGCCGAGTGGAGCATTTCAGTGTCAGATAAATCAATAATTACCTTATTATGGAGTTTAATTTGGCTAAGAATAATCAGATATCCGGGAACATTTTCGTATCCGATATTTTTCGGGAATTTCCATATTTTTGGTTCAATAATCGTGTAATTCATTTATTCCCATCCTTGGTTTATAATTCCACCCATTACTATTATCGGTATTATTCTCTATTTTTTTAACATTTTATTATTTATTTTTCTCACTTTAATAATATTCATCATTGAATTCAGGTTTTCACTGATTCAGAAGAACTGAAAAAAACTTGAAAAAAAAAATCTTATATTTTTACTGGTTGAAATTTGGCAGGCATATATTAACTACTAATCATGTATTCAAATTCCAGACATCAAAAAACAAGGGATGATATCCCGGTTGATATGGAGCAGATCCGCAAACTGTTCATAATGCCGGAATCTCCTGATAAATTTCAGGAGTTTGGGAATGAGCTCCTTAATATGATTCATAAATTTTTTACTGAGAAGGGCGGTATTCACAGTTCTATTCTTCTGACTGATCTTGCGAAGATATTTTCAAATATTGATATTCCTGACCAGCCGCATCTCCTTAAAGATGTTCTTTATGAAATTAAAACAAAAGTTATAGCTCATTCTGTAAAGGTCGGGAATCCCTATTATATAGGGCATATGACCAGCGCGGTCCCGTATTTCGTAATTCTTCTCGAGATGATAATAGCGGCATTAAACCAGAATCAGGTGAAGATTGAATCAGCCAAGGCATCGACCTTCGTTGAAAAGGAACTCCTCTCCTGGATGCACAGATTGATTTTCAGAAGATCCGCCAAATTTTATAAAACAAATATTCAGAACAGGGATGCGGCGCTGGGTAATCTTACCCTTGATGGTACCATGGCAAACCTCACAGCTCTCCTCACCGCAAGGAATCTCGCATTCGGCCCGCAGGGAAGATTCCCGGGCATAAGGGAGGCCGGACTTTTTGAGGCATACAGGTATTACGGTTACGAGAGAGCTGTAATAATTGTATCAAGAAGAGGGCATTACTCAATCGATAAGGTTGGACGTACAATCGGGATCGGTAACCAGAATGTGATAAAAATTCCTGTCGATACAAAGAATAAAGTTGATTTAATAAAACTTGAAAGGACATGCCGGGAGATCAAAGAAGCAAACGCAAACGGCGGCCCAAAGACAAAAATTATCGCGATGGTGGGGATTGCCGGGACAACTGAAACCGGGAACATCGACAACCTGATGGAAATAAGAAAAATTGCGGACAGGTATAAAACCTATTTCCATGTGGATGCAGCATGGGGAGGTTCCCTGCTCCTCGCTGATGAATACAGATATCTGTTCACGGGTATTGAAAAAGCTGATTCAGTTACAGTTGATGCTCATAAGCTTCTGTATGCTCCCCCGTCACTCGGGATGGTTTTTTTCAGGAACGGCACTGACCTGAATGCAATTCAGCATTACTCTAATTATATAATAAGGCAGGATTCAGTTGACCTCGGAAGGTTTTCTGTTGAGGGATCGCGTCCATTCGCCGCTCTGAAGCCCTGGGCGACATTAAAGATTATCGGTAGGGGTGGATTCAAGCTTATCTTTGACCATGCATTTGAGCTTACTTCGGTTCTCAGGGGACTTGTTGAGATGCATTGCAATTTTGAAGCAATGAATCAGCCGGAGCTTTTTATCTTCAATTACAGGTTCGTTCCGAAGTATGTTCAGGAGAAACTGAATAAATTAATGAGAAGAATCCAGGACGAAGATTTTCTCGATGAGAAAAACAACATGTTGAAGATGGAGTATTTAAACCGTGTTGAGAATATAAACATGGCCCTGAATGATTTGAACACTGAACTGCATAAGGCTATAAGGGAGGAGGATGAGAGCTTTGTCTCAAGGACAATGCTGGATTCTCCGCAATATTTTTACCAGGACTGTGTAGTATTGCGGGCTATAACAATCAATCCTCTAACAACTCCTGAAATACTGAAAGAGATAATAGAACAGCAGAATAAACTGGGACAAAAGATATACAAGAATTTTTTCCATAATAGATTTGAGCGTATTTAATTTTTTCCGGGAGATAATATAGCTTTAAAAAAATTATATTGACAGTATTTTGAGTATAATATTTTTAGATTTATTGAAACAGAGAACAGATATGATATCACATAGACAAAAACATTTATTACTCGGTCTACTCCTTAGCCTGCTCAGAGCTGGCACGGATTCGTGATGTCTTTTCAGATATGAGTATAAAAAAAGCCGTCACGAAACAAAGTGGCGGCTTTTTTTTTAATAAAATAAACAGGGCGGAGGTGCAGGGAATGAGCTTCCCGTACAGGCTTAGTTTTATGAATTTTAATTAATATGTCAATGCGGTTAAAAACAGAAAATTAAACGGAGTAATAATATGGATAAAGATAAAATAATAATATTCGATACAACATTGAGAGACGGGGAACAATCTCCCGGTTTCAGTATGAATATTGAAGAGAAGCTTATTTTCGCAGATCAGCTTGAAAAGCTCGGAGTAGATGTAATTGAAGCTGGATTCCCCGTTATCTCTGACGGTGATTTTGAAGCCGTAAGTTCTATAGCAGAGAAGGTAAAAAAAGCACAGGTGGCGGGCCTTGCCAGGGCGAATCATAAGGATATTGAAGCTGCCGCACGCGCCGTCTCAAAGGCTGTAAATCCAAGAATACATACATTTATCTCAAGTTCGGATATTCATATAGAATACCAGCTTAAGAAAACCCGGGAAGAGGTCCTCAAACAGGCTATAGAGGCTGTGAGTTATGCATCTTCTTTCACCAAAAACGTGGAGTTTTCCCCCATGGATGCCACAAGAAGCGATAGGGGCTATCTGGCTGAAATGGTTCAGAGTGTTATCGCGGCAGGGGCAACAACAGTAAATATTCCGGATACTGTAGGTTATACAATCCCGACGGAATTTTATGAACTTATTAAATACCTTTTTGTTAATGTTAAAAATATAAATGATACAGTAATATCAGTGCACTGCCACAATGACCTGGGGCTTGCAGTTGCCAATTCCATTGCAGCTGTTCAGGCAGGGGCGAGGCAGGT
>CAZVFJ010000215.1:0-5791 GCA_964625825.1 uncultured Leptospirales bacterium
CCGGTTATAGCACATCTCCACAACCTGAACAAAGATGCGTTAATCAGAATATTGACTGAGCCAAAAAATTCCCTTGTGAAGCAGTATCAGAAGATGTTCTCTTTCGAGGGTATTGAGCTTGAATTTGAAAAAGATGCAATTGATGAGATTGCAAATATTGCACTTGAAAGGAAGACCGGCGCACGTGGACTCAGATCTGTACTTGAACAGCTTATGCTCGATCTTATGTATGAAATACCTTCAGATGAAAGTATTGACAGGGTAACTATTACAAAGGAAATGGTACTCAAAAAGAGCGCTCCTGTCGTTAAATACAGTCAGAAAGAAAAGAGCGCATAGCTTAACTAATAGAGGAACTGATGGGAAACAGAATTATTGACTTTGATAAAAAATATCCACTTCTGCCGCTGAGGGATGTTGTGGTTTATCCATACATGGTTGTGCCTCTCTTTGTTGGGAGGGAGAAATCTGTCAATGCTCTTGATAGGGCAATGAAAAACGACAGACTTATTGTGCTCCTTACTCAGAAGGATGCGCAAAATCCATCTCCAGAGAAGGATGATCTTCATGAAGTCGGGACTGTGGCTGAGATACTTCAGCTTTTGAAGCTCCCGGACGGCACAATAAAGGTTCTTGTAGAAGGAATTACACGATGTTTTATCTCTGACCTGGAATCTGATGATGAACATGTATCTGTAAGAATAAAGCGTGTTGAGAGGCAGATTGATAGTGAGATCGACAGGTCGGCACTAAAAGCTGCGATACTGGAGGTCTTTGATAAGTATATCAAGCTAAATAAGAAAGTACCCAAGGAAGCTCTTACTTCGGCGGAAAGTATAGATGATCTATCTCAGCTTACAGATGTGATTGCCTCTCATATTGAAATGAGAATTGAATACAAACAATCTCTCCTTGAAATCGGTAATCCGGCTGACAGGATAAATCGCCTTATCGAGCTGATTAATGGCGAGATAGAGGTAATGTATATAGAGAAGAAAATTCAGGGCCAGGTCCGTAAACAGATGGAGAAGACCCAGAAGGAATATTACCTGAATGAGCAGATGAAGGTAATCAAGAAGGAACTCGGACAGGGTGAGGGTGAGGTTGATGAAATCACTGAACTCCGTAACTCTATCGAGAACGCGAAAATGAGCGATGAAGCGAGGACAAAATCGCTTCAGGAACTTAAGAGGCTTGAAAAGATGCCCCCTATGTCTGCGGAATCAGCAGTTGTAAGAAATTATATTGAATGGCTCAGGGACGTTCCGTGGCATAAAAAAACCAGGGATATAAAGAAAATTGAAGATGCGATTAAAATACTTAATAATGACCATTATGGTCTTGATGAAGTTAAAGAGCGTATCATAGAATATATAGCGGTAAACAAACTCTCTAAAAAGCTTAAAGGCCCGATCCTCTGCTTTGTGGGGCCTCCCGGTGTTGGTAAGACATCTCTCGGAAGATCGGTTGCGCATGCTCTTAACAGAAAGTTTGTACGTATGTCTCTTGGCGGAGTCAGGGATGAGGCTGAAATCCGCGGCCACAGGAGAACATATGTGGGTGCTCTTCCGGGGAGAATAATCCAGATGATGAAGAAGGCTGGTACGGTAAACCCCGTCATGCTCCTTGATGAGATAGACAAAATGTCTATGGATTTCAGGGGGGACCCGTCATCTGCATTACTTGAGGTACTCGATCCTGAACAGAACAACTCATTCATAGATCACTATATGGAGGTCAATTATGATCTCTCTGATGTTATGTTTATTACTACTGCCAATGCGCAACATAATATACCTCTTCCGCTTCAGGACAGGATGGAAATTATTGAACTCTCAAGCTACACAGAGCCGGAGAAGCTCAGGATTGCTATAGATTTTCTTCTTGATAAACAGATTGAAGAGAACGGATTACATAAAGAAAATTTAGATTTCCCTGAAGATTCGATGCTTTTTGCTATCAGACATTATACACGGGAAGCAGGTGTAAGAAGCCTGGAGCGTGTAATAGCCAAGGTCTGCCGTAAAGTTGCACGTGAAGTTGTTGAGAATGGTGATGATTTTAAAAAGTGTATAAATGAGGAAGTCCTTAAAAAGTATCTTGGGCCTACAAGGTTCAAATATGGTATTATAGAGAAAAACAGCGAAATCGGCCTTGCCAATGGCCTTGCATGGACTGAGGTAGGCGGGGAACTTCTTAATATTGAAGCGTCTCTTATTAAAGGAAAGGGCGACCTTAAACTTACTGGTAAACTCGGCGAGGTTATGCAGGAATCAGCCCAGGCTGCATTCACATATGTAAGAGCAAATCAGCAGTTTTTTAATATAGATGAAGAGATTATCAGAAATTTTGATCTTCACCTTCATGTTCCGGAGGGGGCGATTCCCAAAGACGGGCCATCGGCTGGTATAACCATGGCTGTAGTCATGGCATCACTGCTTTCTAAAATTCCTGTAAGAAGGGATGTAGCTATGACAGGGGAAATTACACTGAGAGGGAAGGTGCTTCCTATCGGCGGGTTGAAGGAAAAGGTTCTTGCAGCTCACAGGGCTGAAATAAAACATGTTATACTCCCTAAGGAGAATGCCAAGGATCTTGAAAAGATACCTGAGTATGTGAGAAATGAAATGATCTTTCACCCTGTATCGACGATGGAGGAAGTATTATTCCTTGCTCTTGAAATCCCGGAAAAGTTTTTCAGGGATATGGCTCTTACCAGGAACCTCTACGACAGATGGAAAGAGACAATTGATGAATGGAAAATAAATCTGAATAGTTCTAACGGAGAAGAGAAGCCTGCAACTATGTAGGCTTCAATTTCCTTTCTGAAATATTACAAGCATCTTATTTGAATTTTCAGTAAAGGGTTCTTTTTTGCTGTTTGCATATACTTCATTGAAAATAAGGCCGTTATCTTTAATGAAGGTTCTCACTTCATCAAGCGTAAAAGCCCTCATCGTATGAGTATCATTATAAATTAGAGAACCCTTTTTTGAATGGATTCTGTACCTGTAGTTAACTTCAGTTATACTCCTTGATTCATCTATAAGTTCAAAACCTCTCTCTCTTTCGATGATTACATCCTGATATATTGTTCTTGATACGTGAGATAGAGGTTTGCTTCTTATTTTACGAATAGGAATTGAGTTCCATATTTCAAATATTCCGGTTCCACCAGGCTTCATTGCTCTCCATGTGTTCCAGAAAAAAGAGTCAACATCACGGTCATTAGTTATATACGCGATTGATCCGAATAGAGATATAATAATGTCAAATTCCTGGTAGAAATCAAAGCTGCGAAAATTCATGTTAAGAAACTTTATCGCCTCGGGATAACGTTCTTTTGCGATGGCCAGCATTTCAGCACTGTTATCTATACCGACGCATTTTTTTATACCGAGTTGTTTTATCGCGTTTAGATGTTCACCAGTGCCGCAGCCGAGGTCAAGTATTGACGGATTTTCATAATTTGTCAGATGATTACGTATAAGATTAATGTCGTATAATATATTACGATGATTCGATTCAATTGCGAAATAGTATTCAGCTAACTCTCTGTAAAGTCTCATGAAATGATTAGATCCGGAAATTTCTGATGCATTACATCCATGAGTGCGTGTTCAATTTCGTCAGTCCTTTTCATGGAGAGAAGGTTGTTCGCAAGAATTTCACATTCTTCAATGGTTACTGAACGGATAATTCTTTTTATCTGATACATATATTTTGAACTCATAGAAAGTTCCCTGAATCCAAGTCCAAGGAGTAGCATCGTAAATCTCGGTTCCCCTGCAATTTCTCCACATATTGAAATTGCTGTTGAATTAAATTTCGCGATGTCAGATATAAATTTCAAATACCTCAGAACTGAAATATCCAGGGGATTGTATATGTCAGCAACTCTTTCATTTACTCTGTCCACCGCAAGTATATACTGAACAAGATCATTAGTCCCTACAGAGAAAAAATCGACATGCTCCGCAAATATATCTCCTGCTATAACAGCGGATGGTACCTCTATCATTATACCAATCTCGATATTCTTGTTGAATGGGATCCCCTCAGATTCAAGTTCTTTCATTATATCGTGTGTAATCTTTTTTGCCTGTAAGAGTTCATCCAGTGTTGAAATCATCGGGTACATTATTTTGACATTACCGTGCGCGCTTGCCCTGAGTATTGCCCTGAGTTGTGTTCTGAAAATATCAGGATTTTTAAGGCTGAACCTGATAGATCTGCATCCAAGAAATGGATTCATTTCATGTTGAGTCTTCATAAATCCGTAAAGCTTGTCGCCGCCAATATCAAGAGATCTTATTGTAACAGGGGCTGGATTAAAAAATTCTACCACTTTTCTGTACTGGCAGTACTGTGATTCCTCTTCGGGGAGGGTTTTATCAAGAAAAAGAAATTCAGAGCGAAATAAACCTATCCCCTGGGCTCCGTGAGTTTTTATTATATTCATCTCGTCCGGAATCTCAATGTTGCCGTAGATGAATATTTCGATATTATCCAGAGTCTGGGCCGGGAGATTGGTAAGTTTTGAGAGTTCGATTTCGAGCTCATCTATATCATGCTGGTATTTTTCGTATTCGTGGATTTCGTCATCAGATGGATTAATAATAATCTCACCATGTATTGCGTCGACAATTACCATGTCGCCACTTTTTACGTATGAGGTTATATCATCCATACCTACAATTGCAGGGATATCCATTGAGCGCGCCATGATTGCCGTATGGGAAGTTTTCCCGCCATGGTCTGTAACAAATGCCAGAACATGCTGCCTGTTAAGAACTGCAGTCTCTGAAGGTGTGAGGTCTGCCGCAAAAAGTATTCCATCCTCACGTATTTCAGAGAGGTTCATCTTCTTTTTCTGCTGAAGGTTCGCAATCAGTCTTTTATTGATATCGGATATATCAATAATTCTCTCTTTGAGGTATTCATCATCAATACGGCTGAGTGAGTTTATCAGCTCAATAGATATATCGTTAATTACCCATTCAGCATTTTTTTTATCAAGGCGAATTCTTTTCCTTGCCCTTTCTATAAATAGAGGATCCTCAAGTGCCATAATATGTGTGGAGAAAATTTCTGCAAGGTCGCTGTATTTGTCATTTGCAATTTTATTTTGTATTTCAAGAATTTCATTTTTTGTTTTTGCAAGAGCTTCATCAAAGCGTTCAATCTCCACCTCCAGCTTTGTTTCTGATATATGATATTTTGGAATTTTAACTTCATCCCCGTGAAAGACAATAGCCTTCCCAATCCTTATTCCAGGAGAAGCAATTATTCCTTTTTTTATTTTTTTTGACATATTTCACCCTAAAAAACAGGCACTACAAGCCCTGTTTTCAGAAATTTCCATAAACCAGTTAAAATAAATAACTTATGTTTATTGTCAAGATAATTTAAGGGAAGATTGGATTCAGTTCAAGGCCGGTCGTTTCCTCAAATCCCAGGCGAATGTTAGCGTTTTGAACCGCGTTTCCTGACTGTCCCTTTATTAAATTATCTATGACTGCTGCTATAAACAACTTGCCGGTTCTGCTGTCAACAGATGGCCTGATAATGCACCTGTTTGTCCCTCTCACTTCTGATGTTGATGGAGAGGTTTCTGTAATTATAATAAATGATGAATTTTTGTAATATTCTTTGTATAAATCCTGAAGCATAGCGGTTGTAGTTCCCGGTTTTATATCAGAATAGGATGTTACCAGAATTCCTCTATTCATAGGAACAATCTGTGGAACAAAAAGTATCTTTTTGTCAGGAGTCCCGGCTCCTGCAACAT
>CAZVFJ010000216.1:0-5700 GCA_964625825.1 uncultured Leptospirales bacterium
AGTCAGGTGCTTTACGGCCCGTTTGAGATTAAGGATGGGAATACACTTTACGATGTAGGATTTTACATTGATGAATCCGTTCAGAATTTTAATCTTGAATGGCAGTCTGTAAGAATGATGCTTATCAGTGAAAAAAGACTTGAGGAGTCTGTAAAGGATGGCATAAATGATCCCGCGGTTCTTAAGGACCTTTTTGAAGAGATAGATGCTATGCCTGATCCTGTTGAGTCTTTTATTATCACAGGAGATTTCTGGGACGAGGAGGGCCGTGATAGTGATGGTTACTGGCATGAATCAGATTTGAGTTTTAGTAATGATTTTGTTCTGGATGATGCCGGCAAATATTATGTTTATCTTGAGCTTTATAACAGTAAACAGCGTAAACCTGAATCTGTAATTGTTGAAATATCAAAAGTTAAAGGTTACAGGTATTTTGTTGTGACATTTTTTATATTTTTTATACTCTGGGGTGTAAATAAAACCCGCTCCAGATCTTATAATGAACTCCCTTTCGAGATGGCAGGCATGTAGGAGCAATATATGTTAAGAAGTATACTCATTTCAATTCTTCTCTTCGGAGGTGCTGCTGCCCTGACAATGGAACATATAGGTTATTCCGGTGCAGGGAAGGAGTATTACAAAAAGGTTCGTGATGAAAGAAAATCTCTCCGTGCAGGCAGCGGTTATTATACTCCGTATCACGGGAGCTCAGGGAGTTTCAGATCAGGAAAGTAGCGGATACCCGTCTTCCCGGGTATGATTTAAAAACTTAAATTAATTCAGGGGGTAATAGATTTATGGATTGGTCAACTATCATTTATGGTGTAGCAGACACAGTGATATATTCGCTGATTGGTGTTGTTCTTATGGGACTTGGTTTTCTGATTATTTCATTTTTCACTCCTTTCTCTATTAAAAAAGAAATTGAGGATGATCAGAATATTGCCCTGGGAATAATAATTGGAGCGGTTATTCTTGGTATATCAATAATTGTTGCTTCAGTAATATCTTCACCGTCATCAAGTGTTCCAAAAGGAGCACCCGAACAGAAAATTGAACAACAGAAGTAAAACGTGAAAAATATACTGCATAAAAACGAACAGAGAATACTCTTATTCTCTGTTTTTATTTTATCTCTCTGCGGAATTATTTATGAACTTGTTCTCGGGTCACTTGCTTCCTATCTTCTGGGAAACCCGGTCCAGCAGTATTCTATTACCATAGGCGTTTTCTTAAGTTCTATGGGGCTCGGTTCATACCTTTCAAGATTTTTTGAAAAGGAGCTGCTTAAAATATTTGTCAGAGTGGAGATTTCGCTTGGTCTCGCCGGGGGGCTATCTGTAATAATACTTAATTTTCTCTTTTCATTCTCGGCATCATTTTATGCTCTTCATGTATTTTTTCTTACGGTCGTAGGGACACTTGTTGGATTTGAAATTCCTCTATTGACAAGGATCTTAAAAAGTTACGGTTCATTAAAAGACATACTATCGAGTGTCCTTACCCTGGATTACATCGGGGGACTTGCAGGATCTCTTCTTTTCCCGCTGGTTCTCTTCCCTTATGCCGGGAGATTCCTTACATCCCTTCTTATCGGCATCATGAATATATCTGTCGCTATTTATGTAATAATAAAGCTGAAGAATTACAAAGAGAAAAGAAGGGATATCATTTTTGCAGTTGGATCAATTCTAATCCTCCTTATACTTGCTTTTAATTCAGACTGGATAAATGCGATTCTACAAAAAAAAATGTTCTATGATGATATTGTTTTTTCAAAACGATCGAAATACCAGGAGATTGTTCTAACAAGAAGCGGTGATGATTTCAGGCTCTATCTGGATGGGTCTCTCCAGTTCTCTTCATCTGACGAATACAGGTATCATGAAATGCTGGTTTATCCTTCAGTTATATCAGTGCCATCCTCTTCATGTAGAGTCCTGGTGATGGGAGGAGGGGATGGACTGGCATTACGGGAGCTTCTTAGATTCAAATCCGTTCAGAGCATAACAATTGTTGAACTTGATGGTTTCATGGCAGAGCTTGCATCGAACAACTCTACCCTGAGGATGATAAACGAAAATTCTCTTTCAAATCCTCGCGTGAAGGTAATCATAGGAGATGCCTATGATTACCTGATTAAGAATGCTACAGCATTTGATATAATCATTGCGGATTTTACCGACCCACATGATGAAACGATATCGAAGCTCTACACTGTTGAATTCTTCAGGCTTGTAAAACACTCACTTAAACCGGGTGGTGTTTTTGTTACACAGTCAACATCACCTCTCTTCGCGCGTGAGGCCTTCTGGTGTATAAACAGAACAATGAACAAAGTATTTAAATATGTATATCCCTATCATGCTTTTATACCAACATTCGGAGACTGGGGATTTAATATCTCTTCTGATATGCCGCTTGATTTCAACAAAGAGAGCAGGGATGAAATTAAAGGAAGATTCTATAGCAGGGATAATATGGCGGCTTCAATGATTTTCCCTTACGATTCAGGGAGAATTGAAACAGAAATCAATACTTTCAATAAACCGGTACTTTATAAATATTACCTTAAGGGATGGAAAAATTCAGATTATTGACGAATGAATCCTGGTAAAATAAAAAAAGCTGCCCACTGGGACAGCCTTTTTATATGAAATGATATTATTTCACTAAACTGCTTTTTGAATAGAACCGGTACGGATGCATCTTGTACATACATTCTTTCTTACAGTTCTGTTGTCTTCAACAACCCTGATTTTTTTTATGTTCGGTCTCCACATTTTATTTGTCTTTTTATGTGAATGGCTTACATTGCAGCCGAACTGAACAGATTTTCCACAGATTTCACACTTTGCCATTGTTTTTTCCTTGAGTAATAGGATTTGTTGGCAATATAGAAACATGCGATTAATTTATCAAGTAAATTATGTCATTTTTTATAAAAATTTTTACCAATGAATTAGACCTGGTATAATAAAAAAGATTGTTTAAACATATAAACACATTAGTATTTAGATGCGCGAGATGCTAATTAAAGACTCTTCCTTTTTAAGCTTGACAAATCATGGTATGAAAAAAATATCCTAAGCAAATTGATCATTTCTGTAAAGCATATACCTCTAAAGGCAATTCAGAAATAATTACAGAATATAATCAGTAATATATTCTTAAATATATTTATTGTAAAATAAAAATTTAATATCACCCTGTTGCCGGAAGCTTCGAGGTGATTAAAGCTTTTTTGCTTATAATAAAAGTTATGGAATAAATACTGTAAAATATAATATAATATTTAACTTGGGGAGAGATATGTTCAGCAATAGGTCTTATTGTGGTGAATTAAGTGTTAAAGATAAAGAAAAAGAAGTAATAGTCTTCGGATGGGTTGCAAGGAAGAGAGATCTTGGCGGGATTGTTTTCCTTGAGATCAGGGATGTTTCAGGTATTATTCAGGCTGTTTTTGATTCATCAGATTCAAAAGATAACGCTGAACTTGCTGACTCCGTAAAGAGTGAATATGTAGTCTCTGTAGCAGGTAAGATCAGGGAGCGATCAGCTGAAACTATTAACCCGAATATACCTACCGGTACTATTGAAATACTGGCTTCAAAAATTGAGATATTAAACAGGTCACTGGTTCCTCCATTCCCTATTGATATAAGAGAAAATATAAGTGAAGAGGTGAGGCTCAAATACAGGTTTCTCGATCTCCGAAGGGATGACATGAGGGAGGCAATGATTAAAAGGCATCAGATGATGCAGATATCAAGGCAATATCTCTCAGATCATAGATTCATAGAAATAGAAACACCGATACTCAACAAATCTACCCCGGAAGGGGCAAGAGATTTTCTTGTCCCAAGCAGAATAAACAAAGGTGAGTTCTATGCTCTTCCCCAGTCTCCTCAGCTATTTAAACAGATATTGATGATTTCAGGTTTTGACAGGTATTTCCAGATTGTAAAATGCTTCAGGGATGAAGACCTCAGAAATGACCGCCAGCCTGAATTTACACAAATAGATATGGAGCTCTCCTTCGTAACACCAGAAATGATAATGGAGATAATAGAGGGACTGATCAAAAAAACAGTTAAAGAGCTCACAGGTAAAGATGTAAACTACGATTTTCCTGTAATGGATTACGATGATGCGATGAGTAAATACGGTACTGACGCGCCTGATACACGTGTCGGATTAGAGATAAGGGACTGTACTGATATATTTGTAAATTCCACATTTAATGTTTTCTGCTCCGCGATTAGCAGCAAAGGAGTAATAAAAGGGATTGCTGTTGAAGATGGAGGTAAACTCTCCAGAAAAATGACTGATGATTATTCAGAATATGTAAAAAAATTCGGGGCAAAAGGGTTCCCGATGTTTAAATATAATGACGGAAAACTTGAAGGTGGTATATCAAAATTTATTACTGAGGATGAAAAAACAAAACTTATAGAAAGATTTGAACTGACGGAACCTGCGGTTGTATTCTTCTCAGTAGATAAAGAAGCGATCGTTAATTCAACACTTGCACATATGAGGATGAAAATTGCCCGTGACCTCAATATGGTTGATAATGATAAACTTAACTTCCTGTGGGTAACTAATTTTCCTCTTATTGAATATCATGAAGAGGATAAAAGATTTTATGCTGTACATCACCCGTTTACCGCTCCTTTGCCGGAGCATGCCGGGATGCTTGATAATGTTACTCCTGAAAACGCTAAAAAAATCAAAGCCCAGGCTTATGATATAGTACTTAATGGTGTTGAAATAGGCGGTGGTTCAATAAGAATCAGCAATTCAGAAGTTCAGTCAAAACTCTTCAGAGTAATAGGAATGTCCGATGAGGAGGCAAGAACCAAGTTTTCATTTCTTCTCGATGCTTTACAATTTGGAGCTCCGCCTCATGGAGGTATAGCTCTGGGCCTTGACAGGATTATGATGCTTCTGCTTCAGAGAAACTCAATTCGTGAAGTTATGGCATTCCCTAAGACTCAGAAAGGGCAATGTATGATGAGTGAAGCTCCGTCTCCTGTTACGGATGATCAGCTGAACGAATTATCAATCAGGGTTATAAGGAAATAATGCATCAGGAAAATTTTGAGGTTGATGACACTTCCCTGTATAAGCGGCTCTGCGGCTTAAAGGATAAAAACCTCAGACAAATTGAAGAAATTCTTGAGGTTACACTTATCCCCCGTGGTAATACCATTATTATACAATCGGAGCATGGTACAGGTGAAGCATGTGAATTACTACACCTGCTTTCTGATTATCTTGAAAAAAAGGAGGGGGGTTATGAACTTGATGATTTTGAGATCAGGTACATAACCTCTTCCATTAAATCAGGGAAAAAACTTAAAGTTGATGAAATCAACCGCCTGAAGATATATATACCTGATACAAATAGAACAATTATACCACGCACAATAAATCAGGCAGAATACCTTAATGCTATTCACAGATCCCCTGTTACTTTCGGGATAGGCCCTGCTGGAACAGGTAAAACCTATCTTGCAGTAGTTGCAGGCATTCATTATTTTCTCAAAGGGAAGGTTGAACGTATTATTCTGACACGTCCTGCCGTGGAGGCAGGTGAAAATCTCGGGTTTCTCCCCGGTGATCTTGTCCAGAAAATCAATCCATACCTCAGGCCCCTTTATGATGCACTCTTTGAACTCCTCACCCTTGACCGCG
>CAZVFJ010000217.1:0-5686 GCA_964625825.1 uncultured Leptospirales bacterium
TTTGAACAGGGAAGTCTGCAAAACACAGAGAATAAACTCGATATGGCTCTTGAAGGTGAGGGTTTTTTCAAAATACAGCTTTATGATGGAAGTTATGCGTATACAAGGGACGGTTCCTTCAAAGTTGATTCAAACAGGCAAGTAGTAACATCAAACGGCTATCTTCTTGAACCTCCTGTTGTTCTTCCTGAAAATTTTATAATGAATACGCTTGCTATCAGCCAGGACGGAAAAGTTACAGTGAAGACAGTGGGGGAGGAGGATCCTGTTGAAGTTGCCCAGCTCGAAATTTACAGATTTGTAAATCCCGCCGGTTTAAGTTCTATCGGGGGTAATCTTTTCAAAACAACACCGGCAAGCGGTGAGGAGATACCGGGACAGCCGGCATATGAAGGGATGGCTAAAGTTCATCAGGGCTTTCTTGAAATGTCTAATGTTAAAGTTGTTGAAGAGATGGTTAACATGATTGTGGCGCAGAGAGCCTATGAAGTTAATTCCAAAGCTATACAGACTTCAGATTCAATGCTTAATACAGCTATTGGGCTAAAGCGGTAATGTATAGATTATTTCTCATTCTGTTCCTGTTATTGCCCCTGTCTGCAATGGCAAGGGCGAAGATATATCTTATTCCGGAAGTTGAACTAAGTAAGGGTGAGGTAATGCTTTCAGATATTGCAAGGATCGAAGATGGAAGTACAGCAAAAACCACATCACTTTTAATACCCGACTCGCTATATAATGACTTAATAATTGACCACAAAGAACTTAATAATTATCTTGCACGGAAAATACAGGGCTCGTTTACAATTTTTGGAAGTGGTGTAAAATTAAATTTTAAAGAACCCGAAGTTGTACCTCAGATTATTGTTAAAGAAGAAAAGATGCCGGTAATTAAGAAAGGTGAGATTGTTAAACTGATAATCCGCAAAGGGAAAATCAGTATTGAAATGGCAGGTAAAGCTCTTAAAGATTGTTCAGAAAATGAGGAGATCAACATCAGGCTTAATAATGGGAAGGTATTCAGAGGAAAAGCTTTCGGTGAGAAACTGGTGACGGTATCTTTATGAAAAAATTTTTTATTTTTTTTGTTATAATAATAACCGCCGGTATTTCTCTTCATTCTGCCACAATCTGGCAGGAGCGAGATATTTATATTGCTGACAGAAATTTTAAAATCGGTGATATCATCGTAGTTCATGTAAAAGATTTTTCAAAGCTGAAATTTGATTTAACGCTAAAGAATAACTCATCATCTGATGTGATGTCAAATCCTGATGTTACTATAACAGGTTTTCTACCGAAAGCATCGTCAAACAGGAATATTAAAAATAATGAAGCTACCAGTTTCACGGGGAATTCAAACATCGATCTTGCAGTTGCCGCAAGAATTGTTGAACTTCAAACTAACGGGTATCCTGTTATAAGTGGAACAAGAGTTTATACATTCAACGGTGTAACTAATGTTTTCAGTATTGCGGGTATTGTTGATCCGAAACATGTTAGCGGAGGTTTGATCGATTCTGAATTTCTAGCTGATTTTAGAATTCAGATAACAGGCAGAAAAGAGGGCCTGGCAATACGTAAAGCCCAGATCGGCCAGAATCAGACATCTTCAGCTGAACTGACAGAGGTTGAAAAACAGCAGATTATTATTGATTATCTTGAAAAAATAATCAGGGAACTTACAAGATAAATGAAAAGAATTACAACATATATATTATCAGTATTATTTATATTTATTTGCGTAACATCTTACGCGGAGATCCCAGTCAGACTCAGGAATCTCTGCTTTATTGACGGATACAAACCGAACCAGGTATATGGATATGGACTTGTCGTGGGTCTTGCTGGAACGGGGGATTCTAAATCCGCCCTAACAAAAACATCACTTAAAAACATGCTCAGTTCAATTGGCATACAGGACAATAATCCGTCAACAAAGAACACTGCTGCAGTCATGATATCCTCGACTATCCCTCCGCACCTCCGGATTGGGGAGAAAATTGATGTCTATGTATCTTCAGTAGGTGACTCAAAATCGTTAATTGGAGGAATTCTCATTCAGTCGTCGCTGAAAGGAGCGGATGGCAATACATATGTTGTGGCCCAGGGTAAACTTTCTTTTCCGTCGGGAGAGGACCGGCGAAGCGGAGTTAAAACATCCGGTGTAATTATTTCCGGCGGAATTGTTGAACGGGAGATCAAGCCTGAATTTATTATAAAAACAGCTGAAGGTAAAGAGGCATTCTATCTTGTTCTTAACAGGTGGGATTATTCAACTGCGGACAAAATTATAAAGGCTCTTAAGAAAAAATTAAAAAATAGTGAAATTGCACTGTCAGATAACGGGAAAATTATCGTGACAATAAATACTGAAATACCATTATCTGAATTTATTTCCACAATTGAAAATACAGAGATTATTCCCGAAAGTAATGCTGTTGTTGTCGTGAATGAAAGAGATGGAACAATAGTAACAGGTGGAAATGTTTCGATATCCGAAGCTATGGTAAGTAAAAAAGGTATGATGATCCAGGTGGAAAATACCGATAAAAAAGTAAATGCCGCATATGTAAAGGATGTTGCAACAGTAAAAGACCTTGTTGAGAGCCTGAATGCGGTTGGTGCAACAACAGAAGATATAATTTCAATATTAAAAGCTCTTAAAGATTCCGGGGCGCTGCATGCCGAGCTTATAGTAAGGTAGGAATAAATGATTACAATTCAGAATTTATATGAATCAAAGATTGATGCCAGGAGTAGTGCCGCTGAGGCTAAACTGAAAAGACTTGATTCATCAGAAAGTTTTGAAAATGTATTATCTGATACAATAAACAGAAAAAAAAAATACTGTTATGAATAAGCAGCAAAAAAAACTCTGGGATACATGCGTTGAAGCTGAATCACTCTTTGTCGGACAGATGCTGAAAGAAATGAGAAAAACAGTTGATAAAGGTGAATGGCTACATGGCGGTTATGCGGAAGAGATATTTGAAGATATGTTATATGATGAATATTCTCTCCAGGTTTCAAAAAATTCAAACCTCGGTATGGCTAAACTCCTATATGATGAATTGAGCCGTAGAATGTAGGACTATCAGTTTTTATGATTATCAAAAAGTGCATATATATAGACGGGGGGAGTATCGAGCAGTATTTTCCCGAGCTCATTGTTATATAATCTACCCAGCCCGTTTTTAATTTCTCTATAGGCGTTGTCAAACGAAGCCTTCTTTCTATAAGCTCTTTCGCTTGTAATAGCATCAAATGTATCTGATATTGCTATGATTTGAGCCAGAATATCAATTTCATTTTCTTTCAGTCCTGCCGGATAACCTGAACCGTCGAGCCTTTCATGATGCTGTCTTGTTATAACTGCAATTTCGTTCATAGAAGAAATTTTGCTCAGAATATGGAAAGAATGGTTGGGATGGTTTTTGATCAGTTCCCACTCTTTTGAGTCTGGGTCATGATTTTTATCAAGTATGTCGTGTGGGATGCTGATCTTACCCGCGTCATGAAGGAGTCCTGATACTTCAGCTTTAATGATATCCGCGGTATCGAATCCGGCCCGTTCAGCAATAAATTTCGAGAGTATAGATACTCTTGTAGAATGGCCAAGGGTATATCCATGTTTCGCGTCTATAACTTTTGCAAAAAGTCTCAGTATGGGGTACAGTCCTGCCATTCCGAAACCTTCCCAATATTTTTCATCAGGACTTGGTTCGTTGAATTTAAGATATTTATTCTCCAGCTGGATGAATCTGTCGGTTGTTCTTTCCGGAGTAAATTCATTATTTTTTATCATGTCGCAAAGAAGATCAACAATTTCAGGATTAAATGAACTCCCCCTCTGATCTTTTATTATTTTCAGTGAATTATCAAGGGTGAATTTATCACGGTCAAGCCTCGGTGTCTGTAAAGAATCGAAACAATCAACAACGCTTAGTACTTGAACCTCAACTGGAATATTGTTTCCCGCAAGTTTATCCGGGTATCCTGAACCATCCCATTTTTCATGATGCCATCTGATCCAGAATGAAAGATCGCTTAATTCAGGAATTGCTGCGGCTATTCTGCCTCCGATGATTGAATGTTGCTTAACGGAGTTATACTCATCATCATTGAGGGAGCTTTGTTTCCTCAGTATGTTAATATCGACACTGATTTTTCCTATGTCATGTATAAGTCCTGCAAAATAAAGCTGTTGAATTTTTTTTTCGGGGAGGCCGAGTTTTTCTCCAATAATGACACAACATTCTCCAACACGGACTGCATGCTGATGGGTTGGGTGGTCGTTAAGATCAAATTCAAGAACCAGACCAAGAGCCTTCAGGCATTCGTGCAATATCTTTCTCCTGCTTGATTTTATAGAACTCATTTTTTTATTAAAACATAAAAGAAAACTGATGTCAAATGTTTTATTGGACTAAATTATTTCTGTTTATTCGTTCGACATCCCCTTTATAAGCCTCATGGGCTCCCTGCAATTATGTAAACGCATTTTTAACACAGGGAAGCTATATATCTTTTCTCCTGATATTTTTTGATTTAAATCAGCTATGGCATAAATAGTAATTAGTTTATAAATTATATTGATTAAATATATAGATAATAATTATGCTTGACTAAAGTCGAATAATATTTTTTTCTGATATTATATTATTTAAGCGGGATTTTTAAGAATTTTTATGAAGATATATTTTGATAATGCAGCAACATCATGGCCGAAACCTGAAAAAGTAATGGAATCTATGATTGATTTTAACAGTTCTATAGGGAGTAATCCCGGAAGGTCCGGCCATCATCTTTCTGTTGAGGCCGGACGTGTCCTTTTTGAAGCAAGGGAGAATGCCGCAGAACTCTTCGGAATTGATGATCCTCTCCAGATATCTCTGACATCAAATATAACACATTCACTTAATGTCGTTTTAAGAGGTTATCTTAAACCAGGTGATCATGTTATAACTTCATCAATGGAGCATAATTCTGTAATGAGACCGTTGAGAGATCTTGAACAGCATGGTGTTCAACTCTCGGTTGTACATTGTGATGATGCCGGCAGACTTGATCCTGACGGGATAAGTAAAGCAATCAGGTCAAATACTAAACTTATTGTAATGACTCATGCATCAAATGTTACTGGGACACTTATGCCAATTCAGGAGGTCGGTAAAATTTCTGCTGAACATGGAATTACATTCTGTGTAGATGCAGCACAGACTGCCGGAGTTATGGATCTCAATCTCAATTCACTCAATATAGATATACTTTGTTTTACCGGTCACAAGGGGCTTATGGGGCCCATGGGGACTGGAGGGTTCTATCTCAAAAAGGGACTGGAAAAATTAATTGACCCGTTGATGTCAGGCGGTACAGGGAGCCTTTCTGAGTATGAACTTCAACCGGATTTTATGCCCGACAAGTATGAGGCCGGTACACTTAATGCGTTAGGTATTGCAGGTCTGGCATCAGGTATACGTTTTATACTGGATAAAGGTGTTGAAGTGATTAGAAAGCGTGAGGATGAACTGACTGATTATTTCATCCGGTCTCTCAAAGAAATAGATGGCGTTAAAATATATGGACCAGAGAACTCAATAGACAGAACTTCAGTTGTTTCATTCAATATTAATGGTATAACACCATCAGACTCGGCTTTTATATTTGATGAGGAGTATGGCAT
>CAZVFJ010000218.1:0-5592 GCA_964625825.1 uncultured Leptospirales bacterium
TTTTGTGCTGCCATTATAAAGGAGGGATCATTAAAATCTTCTGTTAGATCCATTGCACTGATCGAATTATTCAAATCAGTATGAAATAATGCTAAATTGTTATGAAAACTTTCGTTCCATTCGGCATCTTGATAAGCAGTTTTCTCGCTGTTTGATCCAGTACATCCAACTGCCAACATTGAAGCAAGCAAAACAAACAAGACAAGAGATATAGCCTTTTTTATGTCCAAATATACACCTCAAAAGATCAAATTATACAATTTATAATAATATTTGGCTTATTATATAGGACTTACGCGGTTGAAACTAGAAATCAATTGCATTGAACTTTTAAATGTCTAGAATGTATACACAATCACAATGTCGATTATGCTTGATTTTGGATCTCAAGTGCGTAATCTTGTTAATTACATTCCTGCTCTTTATTATTCCTCTATATCGTAATTGGCATCAGGGAACGGAGAGTACCTGTCGGGAGTGAAAGTCACTGTAGGAATAGATGTCACCTGAGATAGGATCCCCGCAAGATAATGAGCCAAACTCAAACCGAATCCGGTACTTTTCAAAAAAGATTGCACGCAAACTCTAATCAAAATTTTTGTAGAAAAACTTAGTAAATTTAGACAGTTCTTACACGATCTCATTTTCCAGTTTGTGCAGTCGTTTTAAAAGCTGATATTTATCTACTATCATTTCAATGAATTCTTTTGTGTGTCTGATAAGCCTGAAGAGTCAAAGGAGGAAAAGAAGGCTGGAGGAGATGTCTGCTGGAGGCGAAGTCTAAAGACTGATGTGCAGGATCTCATTTCCTTTTCTTGCTCTCTAGGGGTCGACAGCATCTATATTTGATATGCTTTCTTTGATAATCCACAATAAGGAAATAATTATCCTCGAAAATATCAAAGTATCCTAATATCCTGCTTACATCACCTTTGTACTTATCCGCGCTGTCGACTGCAGAGGATTCTATCTCTAACATTCAATGCCAATCTAAGCACATCTAAAGCCTAGACTCTCGAGCAATAGGTTCTCTTCAACCATATCACTTTCTCTTCTCATGTGGCTTCTCCGGGCTTTGGTAACTCAGTAAATATCTACAACTTTATTTTTTCTACATGCTCCTGTCATCTGTAACTTTTTGATAGATAGAAAGTTATTGAGAGTATACAAGGCATGCCGAAGATTATATATACAGGGCATGTCCTATATTATATATACAAGGCATGCCGAGTATTACAAAAACCGGGCATGCCTTGTATCATATTGTAGTAACATAGGAGAGTTGAAACAGAAATACTGTAAACCTTTGACACTCGTGAAAGCTCAACAATATGCATGGACGAAAGCCCATTACGGAGAAAATACGATAAGAAGAACAGAACCGAAAGAGTCTTTAGACTTTGATCAATGGTTCCTTCAAGGGATTTGAACATTTGAGAAAAAGGGACTTGAATTAGAGCTCATTTACTCCGGTCTGGTCAAGATCATCAGAGGAAATGGACTCCCTAATATCCCCCGAACCATGAGCGATTTCGAAAGAGAATATCAGGAATAGTATTTAACACTCTTCTATTAATCATTTTTTATTGATGGTGATAACATGACAGAAAGAGAAGGAGAATTATTTGGGGCATGCCCTGACAGTGATGAATGCGATGGTGCAGAATACGTAACGGTAAAATTGTCCGATACCTGCCACTTCTGCAGAATGGTGAACGCAACCGACGATAAAGTAAGGCATCAGGGACAAAGGGGGGGTGAGCCAAAGTATATTTGTCCTGACTGCGGTGAATATGTGCAGGCTGCTTATATAAGAAAAACCGTTAATGGTAAACGTACCTATGTTTTCATTGGTTATGCCTGTCCATCCAATGAGTGCGGATTTTTTGCCAGGGAATGCCGTTAAAAATGGGACACTCGAATATATCAGTAAAGTGTAATCCACCAAGAATGGAAAAACATGGGGAAAGGGAAGGGGCTTAACTCCTTTCCTGTGGGATTTCCTGAATTTGTATTGTACGTTGAGCCAGCTTCGCAAGTATCTCTTGCCTGATCTTGTCGGCTTCTTCCTGTTTCAGTTTCGGATTTACGTTGACGTTCACATTTTCAGAGCGTGCCTGAATGTTTATGTTATCTTTTTTGCTCCAGTCCTGCGGGAATCTCCTTTCAAGTAAAAACTTGATAGATTCGAGATTACCCATAGAAGCAGCCTTTCTTAACTGAGTCAGGCAATCCCGCATTAAGTCTGCTTCTGATTCCTGTACCGCTGCATAGAAAGAGGCATAAGGACTTTTTCCCTCTCTTCCGAGTTTTACCCAATTATTCCAGGTCTCATAAGTAATTCCTATAGCTGCTGCAGCAGAACTGTAGGACATTCCGAGCTTTATGTTTTCTTTCGTAAGCTCTATCATTTCGGGTGAAAGTTTCGTTTTTCGAGCCATAATAAACTTATTATTATATATCAAGATATAAAAAATAAACTAGAGTTTTAATGTTACTTGTTACCTTTTTGCATTTTTTCGTTTTTCGATTATTTGGTTTTTTTGGGGCCGAATAGAGAATTCTGCCAGACTTTATGCTCCTGAATTAAATCTAAACTCAGGAGCCTTATTTCAGCTTAATCTCAGGCTCGCCGTAAGGAGTTCACACACTTTCTGGCAGTTATACCCATAGAAAAATATATGAGTTAAAACCCATTTAAAATAGTATAAATATAAAACTAAGAGTATTTTTGTGCATCTATTCCCGCCACACCTAAGGGAAGAAAACCCTTCTTTTTAAGATTCGATCTAATCTCTTCCAGAGCCATATCTTAGCAACACAGCACCGCACAGCCTAGCACAAAGGCACGTATAAGCCCATATAGGGCACTGATAGATGAGTATAAGAATAACCCACTACATGCACATAGACAGTATAGAGAGCCTTATAATAGAGCCACTATCGAGCCAAAAAGAGCACAAAAGAAAAAGAGTAGGGGATAGTTAAAAGACCCTTCTAACTATCCATATCAAGGGATACAGCCCAATATAAAACGCTATATAGAGAGGATAGAGGCAGAGCCAATAAAACACCTTGCCCATAAATACAAACCATAGCATGAGGACTTTAAAGAGCACTGCCAGCAGGAAAGCGAGAGTAAAGACCTGATGAAGCTTAACCAATGTTAGCACCTCCGGGAACTGAGAATTTTAAAGTAAGGCCTGTTTTTTACTGCCCTTCTATATTTCCCGGTTTGGACTTTTCGCAGTATGAGCACTCAGGATTAACACACACAGTCCGCAGAAAAGGCGAAAAGGGGAAGCCTGTATATCTGCTTATCTTCTCAGTAAGCCCCGGTTTAATGGGATCTGCCAGCAGGAGAGGAGCCAGATAACAACATATCCCGGATATGAGAGGACATAAAAAAGAGATCCAGCAGGGAAGAACCCCAGGACACCAGGACAAAGCCATCATAGGGACAGAAGAGGAGACCCTTATTAAGAAGTTATGTAAAAACTGTAATCAGCCTTTCGAGACTTCAAACCCTAAACGAGAGACATGTAGTGGTGAGTGCAGGTCTGCTTTTTCTAGAAGAAAAAATAATTGAATATGAAGACATTATAAGAAGTCACTGAGAATAAATTATAATTAATTTATTTTGTGTTTATTCAATACTCTCATTATGACATTAAGTGCTTCATCTAAACTAAACATATCATTTTCTGATATAAGTGATTCAGGAAGCATACCACACACATCTTTATTCACGTAATCCGTTTTATTCAAATACCCATCAGAATTACACACCGTCCAATTATTAACACCAGTTGGATTATATTTTATGACACTGAATATTCCTTGGTCAGTTTCAAAATCCATTCGTACAACATGATTCAAAAGTTCTTTTTCATTTTGCATATACTTGTCTCCTTATTATTTTAGGGCTAGAGAAGGTTGTTCGTTTTCAAAAGAATATAAAAAATGCTCAAGTCAAATTATCCTTAACTCTTCTTTATTATATATCCGATCAACTCTTGCAACAATATCGCCATTTTCAATGTTCAGACAATAAATATATCCATCAATAGAGCGTACAACAGCAAATCCAAAAATTCCGACTTTTACAATATCTTCATCTTTATGTTTATCATAAATCAAAAACAATGCTGGCATATATATTTTTACCGTTTTTTATCAATCGACGATCTAATTTAATTTGACTAGCTTCACAATAAAAAAGAATATGTATAAACATGCAGTATGTATTCAGAGCTTGATTCAGGAAAACATCAGGTTAAACATTCAGTTGCTTTCGAAGAATGTGGAAAATAAAAAAACATGGTGGAAGCTTTTGATAAATTGTGTTCTTGATTTCAATAGGATATATGGAAGTGTTCTATGGATACTATGGATGTTTTTATAAGTTGGTCGGGAAGTAAAAGTGAAATAGTTGCAACAGAGCTGAAGGAATTTATTGGGACAATCTTGCAAGCCACTAATCCATGGACTTCAAATGAAATTGTTTCCGGAGCTCGTTGGAATGAAGAAATATCCAAAAAATTAAATGACTCAAAATATGGAATAATTTGCCTCACTAAACATAATATTAATGCCCCTTGGATTCTTTTTGAAGCCGGAGCTCTTGCAAAATCTGTAAATACAAAAACATATGTATGTCCATACTTGATAGATTTCGATGCTTCACAACTATCAGGGCCATTAGCCATGTTTCAAGCAAAAGAAGCAGATGAGGCTGGAACATTAAAACTTCTAATAGATATAAATTTCATCTTGCAAAAAATAAATCCCGATTCATATTTGAAAGATGAAAGACTACGGATATTGTTTGATAAAATGTGGCCCGAATTTAATAGAAAATTAAACAGTCTCAGTGACCTTGAAACTGCTGAAGTTCCCATGAGAAATTTAGAAGATATGGTAAAAGAGATATTGGAAATTACACGATCAATAGACTCACCAGAAACTAAAGATGTTATATCTCTGGCAAAGAAAGTTGATGAGATAGAAGATAACTTAAATTGGCTTGAATCAGACAAGAATAATTATGACATTGAAAATCTTGAAGAGAGGATAAATAGCCTTGAAAAAAATGATTATGACATTGAAAATCTTGAAGAGAGGATAAATAGCCTTGAAAATATAGTGCCTAAAACTATAAAAAAAGATTTGATGTCACTGGAAATGAAAGTTGAAAAGATAGAAGATAACCTAACTGATCTTGAAGGAAAAGGAGCATATTAAAAATTTAAGGTAACTATTCAGTCTGAGGAAAACAACACTGATTTTACGGATACACTTTCTTATTTTTCTACCATTCTTCATACTATGCTTTTCTAAACTAATTCATTCCATAGTATACAGGAATGTATAGTATCCTGCCGATCAGGCCCGAAAAATGAAAAGCCACTCAAAAAATACACATAGGAAGTATAGCAACCGATAGCTTGAGACACGATTTAACCGTATTTGTTTTCGTTCTGACTTCCTTAAAAGCTTAAAATAAGTGAGGCGAAAATCAGTCTTTTATTCAGGCATAACTAAAATAAGAATGTGCATTCTTTTGATATGCATGACCTTTCTTTTTATCGA
>CAZVFJ010000219.1:0-5582 GCA_964625825.1 uncultured Leptospirales bacterium
GTCGTTGCTTTATGTACATTCGGGGGTTTCCTTCATGAAATGGTTTTCCCCAGAATTGGTGGTTGATTATGAAAAGAATACTTGAATTTGCCGGCGATCTGAAGTTCGCTTTCTGGCTGATCCTTTCAGCCGGGGCTATTATGTGGATAGGGTCAATATATGCATCAGCAAACTATATGCTGATATATTCCCTTAACGGGGTACCTTTAATTGAATGGTTTACCACTACCGGAATGGAGAATATCTCTGTTACATGGTGGATACCGGCGATGTTTTTTATATTTACTCTTCTCGGTATTAATGTTTTTGCATGTACCATTAACAGGATCATGATTCTCCTGCCCCGTAGAAAAATTATAGGGACAAAGAGGTTCCTTGTATTAATTTCCCCTTCGTTAATTCATATTCTGTTTCTTCTTATGCTCATCGGGCATCTACTCAGTTTTACGGTAGTTAATCAGAAGAAAATTCCTGTAGCTGAAGGAGACAGGATTCAGTTCGATGGGATAGGTGATATTTCAGTTAATTCTATCAGGTATGATTTTTTTCCGGAGTCCTCACTCCTCAGGCAGAGAATAAGGCAGGCAGATGTAGTTCTCAAGGTTGATAATAACGGTCTAAGTAGTGAGCATGATGTCGCTTTTATGAAACCAGCAATTATCAACGGGAAAATAATTATTCTTGATATGGAGAGAAAGAAGCAGGACAGGATTATTAAACCGGATTCATCTGATGAAAACTGTAACAGGGAACAGCGGTTTAATTATTCGGGAAGCGCATCTGTAATGAAACCGCAGTTATTTATCCTGGTGACAGAAGATCCGGGACTTATTATGCTCCTGCCCGGGTTTTTTATAGTAATTATAATAATGGGGTGGTATTTTTATCAGACTACTATTTCAAAAAAGAACAAAGATTTTATGGAAGTTGAAAATGAAGTTAGCAATGGTTAAAGCCGTTTCAATTATCGGAATGTTTTCGATGATTATTTTATGCACCGGATTTTATACAGATATGTCAATGTTATACGCTCAGGGCGGAGAGAAAATTGAGTCCCAGAACGTGGAGCAGCATGTATCTCAGGAAAGCGAAAATGTTTCTGTAAATGCGGAAAGTACAAAAGAAGAACAGAATGCAGAACAATCAGTTTTCCTCTACGACTGGTTCAGGCGTGGCGGTTTTTTTATGTGGCCTGTACTTCTTGCTGCGGCTCTTGCCATGGGGCTGATAATAGAACGGTTCTTATTTTACAGAAAAGCAAACCTCAAGCCTGATCAATTTCTGGAGGAAATAAATCAAAGGATTGAAAACGGAAGCATGGAAGACGTTATATCTCTCTGTAATGATAAGGACATGGTTATATCCCGCATACTCCTTAAAGGATTAAACCTGCGTAAACTCGGTCTTGATCATGTTGAAAAGGGAATCAGCGCAGCAGGTTCAATTGAAGTTGCATCTCTTGAAAAAGGGTTAAGCGTTCTTTCAGCGATAGGGAATATTGCGCCGCTTATAGGTTTTCTCGGAACAGTCTCCGGGATGATCTCGGCTTTTCAGAGTATAGCCGCGGCAGACCAGGTAAGCGCTCGCCTTGTGGCCGGCGGTATATACGAGGCCCTTATTACAACCGAGGCGGGGCTTATTGTTGCGATCCCTGTTCTGGCATTTTATAATTTTTTTATTCACCGTATAGAGACTTTTGTTGCGGATATAGAACGACTTTCATCAGAAATTGCTGAAAAAATGCTTGGTGAAAATGGCCAGAATTAAAAGAAACATAAGAGCCACTGCGGAGATTACGCTTTCTTCGATGTCGGATATAGCGTTTCTCCTTATCATTTTTTTCCTGGTAACTTCGATTTTTCTCATGAAGGATGGCCTCCATGTCTCCATGCCTGATAAGAATAAGCCGCCGGTTTTTATCTCTGCTGATAAAATTCTGATAATTGAATTCAGGAAGGATGGCTCTCTATATTTAAAAGATAAAAAATTTTGTATGGCAGAGATAAAAACTGAACTGGAGGACTGGAACCGGGGAAAAACCGGTGAGGCCATCCTGCTTAAAATTTCAGGAGAACTTCCTTATGAAAAGGCCGTAACTCTTATTGATGCTGTAAAGGCTTCCGGTGAAACTAAATTTTCTGTAAGGATGATATAACCGTTTATGATTGTCCGCAAACATAATTCAAAAGGAATCCTACCGCTTACATCAATGGCGGATATAGCTTTTATACTCCTGATATTTTTTATTCTTACCAGCACTATTGATATGGACAGAAGTATTCCGGTAAATCTTCCTGAAACTGAATCATCAACAGGGGGGTCGTATAAATTTTTTCATGTATGGATAAACCTGAATGGTGAAATATACCTGCGCGGTATAATGAAGACTGAAGATGAGCTTATAGAATTCGCCAGGTACAGGTCGATAGATAATCCCGACGTAAAGGGGCTTATAGGAGCTGACAGGGGGGTCCCTTTCAGTAATATAAACAGGGTTATGGAACTTTTGAGAGATTCAGGGGTTTATAATATTGTATTGTTAACGAAAAAAAAGAATGAATAAAATATCAGCTTTTTCATCAGCAAGAATAAAAATATATTTCAGGCACCACCCTGACATGGGCTGGGCTTTTGTTTCATTTATTATTCTCTTCGTAATGCTCTTTGCTGTCCATTGGAGCGAATCTACGGAGATGGATGAATTTGATGTTGATGAAACAATAGAGATGGTTGAACTTAGAATGTCAGAGCCAAAACAGGCCGCTGAAATTCTGGAAAATAATGAAACTTCCGAGACAGAAATTGAAGAGCAGAATAAAGATAAGCCTTTAAGTTTCGGTTCAGACAGCCCGGATTTTAATGATCTCGATAATTTATCAACTCCTCCAAGGCCGCTTTTTTCAAGAACTCCCCCCTATCCTGATTCAATGAGGAAAGCGGGAATAGAAGGTGTGGTTGCGATTGAACTTGGAATAAATGAAAATGGCGATGTTGTTTACGGAAAAATTGTCCGTTCCCTGGGGAAAGATTTTGATTTAGCAGTTATCAGTTGGGCAAAAAAACTAAGATTTTATCCCGCTAAAAATAGAGACAGGTGTCCGATGAAATGCCGTATACTCCTCCCCGTTCGCTTTAAACTTGAAGGATGATATCTTTAATCCTCTAAGAGTGATTATAATCCGTATATTTTAATTATACAGTCTCCGTCAAAAATAGTGCTTAAAAATTCCCTGATTTTTTTTATTTGATTAAATTACATTATAATGAAAGTATAGCATGAATGATTATAACTGTCGACGGAGGTTCTGATGAAGCTGAACAACGAAGCAAAAGTCGGACTGATGATTACCATCAGTTTTACTATATTCATCGGATTAGTCGCTCTCCTGGCTAAAATCAATGTCGCAAGTTCAGGCTATAATTTAAGCATATATTTCGGTTTTCTTAATGACCTGCAGGTCGGAGCCCCTGTAAATATTGCCGGAGGTATAAAGATTGGGCAGGTTGTGGAAATAAAACAGACCGGTGAGAAGACAGAAGTGGTTGTCTGGATAGACAATAAATACAGGCTTATCAAAGATACAAGCTTTGCGATATTCACGAAGGGGATAATAGGGTCAAAATATATCAATGTATTTGTTCCTCCATCAACAAATATAGAGGATTTCCTCAACGATGGAGATAAGGTTTACGGTGTCGATCCGCCGAGTTTTGACCAGATGATGCTTATTTTCCAGACTTTCATGCACGGAGATAACGGCGGGGAGCTCCTTGCAGAGATATTTCAGAATTCGAAGCAGTTTGTGGAGAATCTTAATAATATATCTAATGAAAACAGGGGCGATCTCCGTCAGTCTGTTGTTACCGCAAAGGGATCAATACTATTGTTTTCACAGCAGATGAAAATTTTTATGGATGAACTTAACAGGTTCACAACGAATTTATCCTCCCTCTCTGAAAAAAACAAGGAGGAAATCAGCATAACCATAAGAAACATGTCAGAGATATCCAGTAACCTGAATAAAATGATCCAGAGACTTGAGGATGGCCGCGGGAGCCTCGGAAAGCTGATGACAGATGAAGAGATTTACTACAATATAAAGGATGCATCCCAGTCAGCAAAAGAACTGTTCAGCCAGTTAAGGCAGGACCCCTCCAAATTATTTTTTAAGCAGAAACAGTAGGTTATGGCAAAAAAAACAGATTTTTTCGTATGCGCTGCATGCGGTACAGATTTTTCCAAGTGGAACGGCAGGTGCAGCAACTGCGGAGAATGGAATACAATAATAGAAAAACCGCGGGAGGTAAAGGCTAAAACCGGCGGCGCTCCAACTGCTGTTCCCCTGAGCAGTATAGGCAGGGAGAACCTTGAAAGGATCAGCACAGGTAACAGTGAGTTTGATCTTGTGTGCGGAGGGGGGATTGTCCCTGGTTCGGTGATTTTACTCGGCGGTGAGCCCGGCATAGGGAAGTCGACTCTTGCGCTTCAGATCTCACAGGGACTCCGGGCGCTTTATATTTCGGGGGAGGAATCCCCTGCGCAGATAAGGCAAAGAGGGGACAGGATTTCTATTGATCCGTCGAAGGTGAATATTTCTGTGAACAACGAGGTTGATGATATCATCTCTCTTGTGCATAAGATGAAGCCGGGCTGTCTGATAGTTGACTCGATCCAGACAGTATACAACTCCGAGCTTCCTGGGATAATAGGCTCAGTGAGCCAGGTCAGAGAATCCGCCTCAAGGCTTGTTGATCTGGCAAAACGGAATGATATACCGGTTATACTTATCGGCCATATAACAAAGGATGGTAGTATTGCAGGCCCTAAACTACTTGAGCATATTGTGGACACGGTCCTTTATTTTGAAGGCGATTTTTCCCGCGAGTTCAGGGTACTCCGCGCGTTCAAAAACAGATATGGTTCTGTGAATGAATTGGGACTCTTCCGCATGACTGAGAAGGGGCTTGAAGAGGTTAAGGACAAAAATCGGATATTTCTTAATCCATTCAGATCTTCATCTCCAGGTAACGCCGTATCAGCGGCATTTGAGGGGAGCAGGACAATTCTGTTCGAGGTTCAGGCGCTTGTTACTTTTTCAAGTTTTTCAAATCCGAGAAGACTCTCTGACGGATTTGATATTAACAGGCTCATTATAATTTGCGCTGTACTTGAAAAGCACGCCGGGTTGAAACTCGGGAATTTCGATGTATTTATAAATGTATCAGGGGGATTCAATATAAGTGAAACTTCCGGTGACCTGGCGGTTGCTGTTGCGATTGCATCCAGTCTCAAGGATAAGAGTGTTGAGGAGGGGAGCGGTTTTATTGGCGAAGTATCCCTTTCGGGGGAGCTACGGCCTGTTTCGCAGATAGAAAAGAGGGTGCAGGAATTCAGGCTTTCCGCTTTTAAGAGGATATATGTTTCTGAGGGTGATGTTGAAAAAGCAAAATCCACAGGATTTGACGGGGAGATTATAGGAGCCCGGACTTTTAGAGATGTTCTGGGGCTGCTTTTCTGAAAGAAAAATTCTTGCTTAAAATGGATATATCTGTAAAAGTGTAAATTTATATGCCGATAAGGT
>CAZVFJ010000220.1:0-5547 GCA_964625825.1 uncultured Leptospirales bacterium
TATTATTTCTGAAGAGGTGATAGATGTATTTGAGGCGCTGAATATGGAGAAGCCTGAGATGTCTATACTCTCTGATGAGTTCCTTGATGAAGTTAGAAACATAAAGTATAAGAACCTTGCTGCGGAGCTTTTAAAACGGCTCATTGAGGGTAAGATAAAGGTCATGGCAAGGAAACAGCTTGTGGAATCGAAAAAGTTTTCCGAGATGCTGAAAGAGGCCCTGAACAAATATACCAACCAGGCAATTACAAACATTGAGATTATTGAAGAGCTGATAAAGATGGCAAAGGATATGGAGAGCTCCATGAGGCGGGGAGTGGACCTGGGGCTTTCTGAGGATGAACTGGCGTTCTATGACGCTCTCTGTGTCAATGACGCCGCTGTAAATATTATGGGCGATGATATACTCAAACAGATAGCACACGACCTCGCGGAATCTATAAGAAAAAATATAACAATAGACTGGAAACTGAAGGAGTCTGTGCGCGCGAGGATGCGTACTACGATTAAAGGGCTGCTGCGAAAATACGGTTATCCGCCGGATCAGCAGGAGGCTGCGGTGAAGACTGTTATGGAGCAGGCGGAGTTGATGTGCGAGAATGAGTCGTATGAGATAGAGGAAGGTTTCGGGCTTGGGATGGTTGCGGAGTAGCTTTATCACTGTTATATTGAATAATCAATAGATACAGCACGGGGTTGCCCAATACCAGCAAGGGGTTGCAACCCCTTGCTGGTATTGGGCATTAAAATTTTTTTTCACAAATCCGTAATTCCATCGTTATATATGTATGGAAATATATCATATAACATGGGCAACGCATAATTCGCGTGTTTCAGGCAGAATGATTAAATATGGAGTATGGCCCGGTGAACCTATATTGCTTGACAGCGAATCAGAATTGTACATAACAATGGCCATCGCGCGGATAGTGAATCATAAGGGTTACAGGGTACATACGTATAATATCTGCCGGGACCATGTGCATCTTATTATTGAATGCCGGGAGTCTGAATTGCCGGGGATTATAAGGCTGTTAAAAGGGAAATCATCCCAGAGGTACAAGGAATATTGCGGAATAGACCCGCATGTAAAGTTTCATTTATGGACACAGAAATACGGCAAAGAAATTATCTCATCGGATGAACATTATTATAATGCCGTAAGGTATGTTATCAATAACAGGGAAAAACACGGTTTACCTGAACATAGGGGATTACAGGTTGTTGTAAATATTATGATTCACGGGATTATTACATATATATAAGGATATTTTATTTCATGAATATAACAAAATATACACATACGGACTTCTCTATTGATGAACTTATAAAGATAAAAGGTAACAGAAAAATTTTTGTTGTCTTCTCCACATTCGGGGAGAGAGAGGCTGACCTTGTGTGCGACAAGATAAGGCTGCTTAATACTCTCCCTGCCGGGTTCATCGATAGGATTATACTTAACCACAGAAGATCCGGAACGGAACCTGACCGTACAGAGGCAGGTGTTGCGTCACTTGATTGCGGAGTAGATATAATAATCGCGAATAATCTTGAAGTCCCCGGTATGGGTAAAGAGAAGGGGAAGGGAAGTGATATGCGAAGATCCCTTTATGTAATAAACAGGAAGTTCGCTGAGGGAATTTCTCCGCGTGATGTTATAATCGTGTTTCTCGATGCGGATGTGGTTGCGGAACATTTCGGGACCCGTTATGTTACGGCCCTGGGCGGGGCTGTTCTTAAAGGGGCTGATTTCGCGAAGGCCGGATTCTGGCGCGCGATGGGGCGTGTGAAGAAATTCGTGGCTCAGCCTCTGTTCTCTGTGATCGATCATCCGTCGCTCAGGGCGATTACGGAGTTTTCATATCCTCTCTCAGGAGAATGCGCGGCAAGCCTTGAATTCCTTAATAGAATGACATTCTGGCAGATATATGGCGTGGAGACGGGAATGCTTGTTGACGCGGCGATGGGCAGTTGTGAGGTTGCTGATGTAAACCTGGGATTATATGATCACGAACATCACTCAGATATTAATATACAGAAGATGTGTTTCGGGATTATCAGGACTTACCTGAAATCACTCATAGATCACGGGATAATTGAACTTAAAAATGGAGCAGTCATATCTGATACTTTCCGCTGTGAATATATTAATGGTGAAGGTGAGAGAATTGAAGTAGATGAAAATCTGACAGAGCTGAAATACAGGCCGCTTGGTGAAATACTGTAAAACTTACGTCTTCTCTCTGAGTGTTTCCTTTACCTTGTCAGCAAGGTCATTTATGGAAAATGGTTTCATAATAAAATGAATACCATTATCAAGTATACCATGCCGGGCAATTACACTGTCTGTGTATCCTGACATAAAAAGAAGTTTTATATCAGGATAAAGAGAACTGATTTTTCCCGCCAGGTCGCGTCCGTTCATTCCCGGCATTATAACATCAGTTATAAGGAGATCTATTTTGCCGGTATAATCCTCCGCAATCCGGACAGCTTCAACGGGAGAATCAGCTGCTAATATTTTATACCCGAGCTGTTCAAGTATCTCCCTGTTTATGTCGAGCAGCATTGTCTCATCCTCAACAAGGAGGATGGTTTCATGGCCTATATCAGGCCTGGTTTCAGTGACAGTGGGGTCTTTCGTGTCAGGAGCTTCATAATGCCTTGGAAGATAAATTCTGAAAGTAGTTCCGGTTTCCGGTTCGCTGTAAACATTGATAAAACCGTTATTCTGTTTTACAATACCGTAAACGGTGGCAAGCCCCAGCCCTGTACCTTTACCTGTTTTTTTGGTAGTGAAGAAAGGCTCAAAAAGATGCTCCAGGGTTTCCTTATCCATTCCTTTCCCGTTGTCTTTTACGGTAAGAAGTACATAATCACCCTCTGCAACCACTTCTTGCGTGGAGGAGTAGATTCCGTCAAAATAAGCTTTACCGGTTTCAATTATAATCCTTCCGGTATCTGTTATAGCATCCCTCGCATTTACGCACAGGTTAACAAGAATCTGATCAACCTGTGTCGGGTCCATTTTTACCACTACCGGGCTTGGATAGGGGAGCCATTCAAGCGATATGTCTTCTCCGATTATCTGCCTCAGCATTTTGAGCATCCCTTCAAGCGTTTGATTAAGGTCAAGTATTTTAGGAACAACTGTCTGCCTGCGTGCGAAGGCGAGAAGCTGACTCGTCAGATCTGCCGAGCGTCCGGCCGCTTTCTTTATTTCCTGCAGGTATGCGTAAGCGGGATGTTCGGGGGGCAGCTTTCTTAATGACAGTTCCGTATAACCGAAAATAGCGCCCAGCATATTGTTGAAGTCATGGGCTACCCCCCCGGCAAGGCGTCCCACGGATTCCATTTTCTGGGACTGGTTTAATTGAGCCTGGAGTTTTTCGCGTTCCTTTCCCGCCTCTTTCTGTTCTGTTATATCATTTACGACTCCTGCCATTAACAGTACTTTTCCGTCCCTGTCTTTGACCGGTGAAACGGATATGTCACACCAGATAATTTGGCCGTCCCTGCGTATATATCTTTTTTCTAGCCTGTAATCATTGAGTTCACCATCAATTACTTTCATAAAATATTCCCTGCTGACAGCCACGTCTTCAGGAAACGTCAGGTCCAGAATTGTTTTCTGTTTCAGTTCTTCAAAATCATATCCCGTGATATCGGCCATCCGTTTATTATATATTACATAGCGGCCTTCTACATCTGTAATACCGAACGCGATATTAACCGCATTGAATATGGCTTTAAGTTTTTCCTCACTTTCCCTTAATGCCTCCTCCCCCTTTCTCTGTTCAGTGATGTCCCGGGCCGCTGCGTATATCAGGTCACCATGGGGTGATGAGCGCCATTCAATATACCTGTATGAACCATCCCCGCACCGGTAGCGGTTAATGAAGTTGAAAATTTTCTGCGTTTTACTGAGTTTTTCCATGTCAATAGTTGACTGCATATCATCAGGGTGAACAAATTCTAAAAAGTTTCTCGTCTTTAGTTCTTCAGCGCTATACCCGAGAACGTTCTCCCACTCCCTGTTGACTCTCCTGAATTTACCCTCTGAATCAATTATGCAGAGCAGGTCAAGTGAGGTCAGAAAGAACTGGTCGAGTTCAGCGTTGATTGTATCCCTGGAAATGATAGCCTGCCGCAGTCTGATTATAAATAACAGTATAATAATTGAGATTGATACCTGTATCACAATGAGGTAGGGCAATCTTTTCCGCCACGATGCAAGGCATTCATTAAGGCTGACTCCTACTGAAACAAACATTGAACGTTTGCTGATGAAGGTACGGCTGTAAATCCGTAAAACTCCGTCCGGTTCGCTGGAATCAGTCCCGGAATATCTCTTATTGACATTTAAAATTTCAGCAAGTTTATCTTCAGGTATTATTTTATCCAGCCCGATATCTTTCCCTCCGAGAATTCCGCTGTAAATAATACCGTTAAAATCAGCAAGGTAGACAAAAGATTCATTACCTAACCTTGCTTCATGAAAAATTATTGAAAAGTATTCAGGATTAATTGAGGCGAGCAGAACTCCGGTAAACTCCCCCCTTGAGTTCTGAAGGCGGAGGCTCACCGGAATATACCATTTACCTGTTACTCTGCCAAGAGTCGGGGGCCATATATGTAAATTATCATCGGTATCCTTCTCTTTATGATAAATAAAAAAGGGACGGTCTCCGCTATATGTCGGTTTAAACTGCTTTTTATCGGTCAGAATAACATTCCCGTCGGCATCAATTATTGAAATCAGGTTGTACAGGTCCGGATTTGCCGCCATATGGTTATTGATAAGTAAATGCATCTCGTCGTTACCGGTACCTGACTTAAAGCGGTTTCTCAGTGAATAAAGTGAACTCTCGATCCTGAAAAACGTCTCATGAATATGTCTCTCAAGAATTACAGAGAGATTTTCTGTTTCCTGTCTCGTACGTAACATTTCGAGCCGTCTATCCTCGAAAATGATCATTACAGTGATGAAGCATGTTGTCAGGATAACCAGAATCCCAAATCCGACAATCCAGTAACCAGGTGTTTTTTGAATCCGGAAAAATTCTTTATTTTTTTTAAAACTGGCCAAAAATCTGTTCAATCCGGCAATCATACCCTTTATCCTCTATATTCTCAATATGACAGGTATAATTTAAAAGTTATTATTTCATTAAAGGGGAGCATGTTTATAATATAATCATAAATATAAATTAATTATAAAATAATATTCTTCTATCCATAAGTAATTTATCCGTCATTTTCAAAAGTAAAAATGATGGAGAAGGGTAGAGTATAACCGATTAATGATTTATTATTACGCTGTTATTTAGTAATAAATAATTAAATGTAGTAAATAAAAGAGTGATTTATATTAAAAAGGAGATGCATTGGTGTACTTGTTTATTGTATCAGATGGAGATCTGTTTACATAATTTAAAACGATAGAAGAGAGAGTACTGTGTAGTTTTTTAGACGGCAGTTTCCCTGTAGGACCTGATCCTATGAAGAAGAGCAGTATTACGGTTTCATAAATAAAACAGGGGGGAG
>CAZVFJ010000221.1:0-5523 GCA_964625825.1 uncultured Leptospirales bacterium
TACCTGCTTATTTCGGCTTCCATGAAATCTTCCATCTTTTTATAATTGCGGGGGCTTTTCTTCACTTCTGTATGGTTCTAGGTGGAGTCGCTGCTTCTTCCGGAGTAATATAGTTTATATCTGCTTAAAGTTCATATCATTATGGATGAAAGATCAGATTATAGCCCAATCTTTCATTCTGAATTTTTACAAATTCATCTACTACGGCATCAGATAAAAAATCTTGCAAAAAAATCACCCTGTCTCGAGAATAGATCCCGATCTCCATATCTTTTAAAAGATCCGGAGTTTAAATTTTAAGTGTTAGAGGAATTATATATGTCCATATCAAGAGAGGAATCCTTTAAACTTCTAAATCAATATATTAAAAATGATAAAATGATCGCCCACTGTATAGCATCAGAGGCTGTAATGAAAGCACTTGCCGCCAGGCTCGGAGAAGATCAGTTCAAATGGGCCACAGCCGGGCTCCTGCATGACATTGATGTAGAGATTACTGATGCCGACCTGAAGATTCATGGTTTGAAATCTGTTGAAATTCTTGAGGCAAATAATTACGAATCTGATATTATTGATGCTATTAAGATGCATAATGAAGAGGCTACGGGGATTCCGCGTTCAACAAAATTTCAACATGCTCTCGCGGCAGGTGAGACAATTACCGGTCTGATTTTTGCCACAGCTCTGGTTTACCCGGATAAAAAGCTTTCCAGTGTAAAGCCTAAATCGATCACCAAGCGGATGAAGGAAAAGGCATTTGCAGCATCAGTTAAAAGAGAAAATATAATGGAATGCGAAAAGATCGGGATCCCGCTGGATGAATTTGCACAGATTTCCCTCACTGCACTACAGGAGATCAGCAGCGAACTGGGTTTTTAAAAAATTGCCTCCTGTTTGATTAAACCGATTTAAAAAACCCGGAAATATTGTTTAATAATTATATTATCAAGCATCATAAGGCGCGCTTAAAAAATGATTTTACTTTTCCGGTTTGGTTAATATTATAACCCGCATATTATACAGGTGACCCTTTTACAGTGAAACATAAAAAGACAAATAGATTTCTCAGAATTATTATGAAAGCCCGAAATCTTGCAATATACAGATTAATTTACAGATTTCCGCATTTTTTTGTTTTTATATTGATTATGTTCGGTATTATTATTTTATATACCTTTATAAATTTTGTTTTAAAATATGTAATTTAATTTTAAATGAACTATCTAATGAAGAAAACGAATAGAATTTACCGGATTTTCTTAACAGTTCTTTTTTCGCTTATACTACTTTCACAGAATACAGTCTCTGCAGATATTTTTCAGAATGAATATCCTGCGGAATACAGGTACAGATACCCCGGAGTAAGCCTGAAGACTGTAAATGGAAAATTTTACGCTTATATAGTTCTACTTTTTAATGAGAATCCCCATTTTGTTAACCTGATTCAGAAGGGAACAATTTCCATGAAAGAGATCGGTAATGAGGGATTCAGCATAAAGGCATACAGGAGTTATATATCCACAATTCAGGATCAGAAACTTACTGATGAAGCAAAACTGATACTTAAAGTTTATCTCGAACCCGATCAATTTAATGATACTTTCCTCAAACAGATAGAGAATAATCTTATTAAAAGAAATATTGTTCTTAAATTCTACAGAGAAGGTGTATACAAAGGGGCAAGGCTAACTCTTGACTACTGCATTTTCGGCGAAAAGTCCAGGATAGATATAATCCACCCTCTCCTGGAAACAAAGGATGAAATTTATTATATAAAACCATATATATATTATGATGAATTTTCCACCAGCAACTCCACATTCTATGAGGATATGATTTATATAAATCCTGATGAAGTTTATAATGACTATATCATAGCCAAAAATATTATTGCCGGTAAAGATATAAAGTCGATGTTTTTTGTGGGCTCAAAAATGACGGAGGATATAAAAGCCTGCCTGATAATGGCATTTAAGAACAACACTTCAATCAGAAACGAAATCTGGCGAATGTTTGTAATACACGAACTGACTCATAAATATATTAACAAGTACTATAACAATTTTGACCAGGTCTCAGGGGAGGAGATATCCCTTTCATCTACAATATATTCAAATCCATATCTCGGTCTTTCTATTATGTACAGCTATCTTAACTACGGAAGTTTAAACCCTCACAGAATGGCTGCAATGAACTATATCACTTATATTGCTGAAAATTCAGGCAACAGAGAACTGATCAATAATCCCGACCGGATTAAATATCTACCTTACGAAAAACTCAGAGAACTTTCAAAAAATCATTTTTATCACTGCATGAATAAAATAAAAAAATCGTAAATAACGCTCCTGGTATTACTCAGGCTTCATTGTGGGGAATAAGAGAATATCCCTTATAGATGTCTCACCTGTAAGAAGCATCACAAGCCTGTCTATCCCTATGCCCATTCCACCTGTAGGTGGCATTCCTGCCTCAATAGCCTGAACAAAATTTTCATCCATTGGAGGAGCCTCTTCATCAACCTCTCGCCGCAGAGACTGATCATAAAGAGTCTTTCTCTGAAACACCGGATCATTAGATTCACTGTACGCATTGGCGAATTCCGTGCCATTTATAAAAAGTTCAAATCTCTGGAGAAATCTATCATCGTCAATGTCCGGTTTGCAGAGTGGAGTTGTCTCAACGGGTTGATGAGTTATAAATGTTGGAGCTATAAGTTTATCCTCAACAAGGAGATCGAAGAGTTCATTTATAGCAAGGCCGCGAATATAATCCCCCTTGAGTACTCCACCATGTTTTTTTACAGCTTCCTGTAACTCTTCGTCGCTCATGGCCATAACATCAAGGCCGGAGTATTCCTTTATTGCATCTGTCATCTTAATCTTTTTCCAGGGAGTGCCGAGATCTATCTCCTTCCCGTCAAAATTTACTTTTGTTGTTCCATTGACAGCCATTGCGGTATTTACAACCAGCTCTTCTGCCAGAGCCATCATATCATTATAATCCGCATAAGCCTGGTATAGTTCCAGCATTGTAAATTCCGGATTATGCGTACGGTCGATTCCTTCATTCCTGAAGCATTTCCCTATTTCGTACACCCTGTCGAATCCTCCAACTATAAGCCTCTTAAGATATGGTTCAAGGGATATGCGGAGAAAGAGGTTTATATCAAGCGCGTTATGGTGTGATGTAAATGGTGATGCGGCAGCTCCTCCATATACCGGCTGGAGAACCGGAGTTTCAACCTCGAAAAAATCCTTACTGTCAAGAATACGTTTTATATTGCGGATAATTTGTATCCTCTTTTTAAATGTCTCCTTTACCCCCGGAGTTACAATAAGGTCGACCTGCCTGTTTCTGTAGCGAAGTTCCTTATCCGCGAAAAGATCGAATGTTTCACCATCCTTCTCTTTAACAACAGGGAGGGGACGGATATTTTTTGTAAGAAGAGTAAACTCATCTGCAAATACTGTAATTTCTCCGGTTTTAGATTTTTTGACAATCCCTTTAACTCCGATTATATCGCCAAGGTCGAGCTTTTTAAAGAGGTTGTATGTTTGTTCTCCAAGATTATTCTGGGCGATGTAGAGCTGAATTCTTCCATCACCGTCCTGTATTGTGCAAAAGCTTGCCTTACCCATTATTCGCACTGCCATTATACGCCCGGCAATAGAGACCTTTTTTTCAGATTCAAAGAAGCTGTCAAAATTATCTATAATTTCTTTACTGTAACTGGTAACATCATATCTATAGGGAAACGGATTAATCCCGAAGTTTTCGCGAATTTCATTGATCTTGTCGATTCTTATCTGCATGAGGCTGTTTGTATCTTCCATCTGGATCACCTAATAATTATATTCTGAATAATGATTATATCAATTTTTATCAGTATTGCCTGCCGGATCTCTCTGCGGAGCTTATTTTAAGACGGGGCATTATATAACTGACAGTCAATAATATTCAGCTTTTTTTCTTAATCCTACTATGTCAAATTAATTTTGATGATTGCCCTTTAAAGTCTTTACTATTTCCTTGTATCAGGCGATTTTATTATTTGTTCAACAAAACCGCAGAACAATATAAAGTATTAAAAACCAGGTAACAAAAAATTGTTATCCTGTACTATATTAAATTCATCTATAATTATTATTTTATCAGAAAGGAGGATTATTCAGTGTATGAATTTGAACTGGGCCCGATCAGGCCCCCGAGCGAAGCTTACAGTATTCTTTTAAGAGTAACAAGAAACTGCCCGTGGAATAAATGCGCCTTCTGCCCCGTATATAAAGGGCAGAAATTCTCCCTCAGAAGCGTGGAGGAGATCAAGGCTGATATAGATTCTATGTATGCAATTGCTCAGAAAATTTATGAAAGAATATCACACAGCGGGAACGGCCAGCTGGATGACAGAATTATATCACTTCTTCTGAATGAGGATAATATTTCACAGTATCATCTCCAGCAAATGATCTTCTGGATGCACTATGGAATGAAGAGCCTTTTCCTTCAGGATGCTGATTCCATGGTGATGAAACCCGGGGACCTGGTGGACATACTTAAATATATAAGGGAGCGGTTCCCTTCAATTGAAAGAATAACATGCTACAGCCGATCAAAAACACTCGTGGCAAGAACCCCCCGGGAACTTAGTGAAATCAGGGGAGCCGGGCTCAACAGAATCCATATAGGGATGGAATCCGGTTCTGATTCAGTGCTAAAACTTATACATAAAGGCGTAAAAAGCGATGAACATATTTCATCAGGAAGAAAGGTTGTTGAAGCAGGATTTGAACTATCTGAATATTTTATGCCCGGAATCGGCGGGAAAACGCTCACTGATGAAAACGCTGAGGAGACAGCAAGGGTCCTTAATGCGATAAATCCCTCTTTCATAAGAATAAGAACTACAACTCCTGCGCCGGGTACTGAGCTGAGACGGATGATGAATGAATGCGAGTGGATTCCTCTTACAGAAAAGGGTAAGGTTGAAGAAATATGTAAAATGATATCTCTACTCGACGGAATCTCTTCATATATCCAAAGCGATCACATAATGAATCTTATTGAAGACGCAAACGGCAAGCTCCCGGATGATAAAGAAGAAATTCTTTCTCATTTTAATAAATTTCTGAACATGAGTATTGATGATCAGGAGTGTTTTATTACAGCAAGGAGAACAGCTCAGGTACGTTTTCTTGCGGATTATTTTAAAACTCCCCAAATAGAAAATACAAGGGACAAGCTAAAACAGATGTACGGCACAATTGATAATGCTGTACTTGAAATTACGGGAAGCTTTATTTAAAATAAAAAAGCTGCGAAACCGCAGCTTTTTTATTTTATGTTAATCAAAATTTTTACTGTTTTATCTTTGTGGCAACAATTTCCAGTTTATTCGGCCGGGAAGACTTAACATCAATCTCATAACCCAGATTTGATGCTTTAGCTGTGAGCTCCTGCTCAAAATCTCCTGTTTTCCCTGCGAAGATAACTTCAAGTTTTGCCGCTTTGCCAACACGGCCC
>CAZVFJ010000222.1:0-1881 GCA_964625825.1 uncultured Leptospirales bacterium
GAGAGATTCGTATGGCACGGTTATAACCGTCCATGCCATAAAAAGCAGAAATACCCAGAGGGCGAACCATGCTGTAGCCCCGGCTTCTGAAAGCTGAGGCGGATTGAACAGAAAGATTATTGATCCTGAAACGAATATGGCCCCTGCAAGGATCATGGGTCTTCTTCTGCCGAAACGTGTAACCGCCCTGTCTGAAATAATCCCGATCAGGGGATCTGTAAATGCGTCAAAGAGACGTATAACAAGAAGTATTACTCCTGCAGCAGCCACAGGTACTGCAAGGCTGTCTGTGTAGAATTTCGGAATATATACATATACAGGTATCCCTATAACAGCAAGGGGGAACGCGGGTAGAGCGTAAGTTATTTTAGTAAATAGCGGCAGCCTTACGTGCATTATTCTTTCCCCAGCAGCCTGTCCCTGAATTTTTTGTCGATGGGGCTTCTTCCTATCCATATTGAAAAGAATGCTTTTGAAAAATCATTACCCTTTACTGTACCTAGACTCCTTCCATTCAGATAGAGAGTTGTCCCTTTCCCCGGTATATATTCAGCCCTGTATCTGTCACCGGGCTTTACTCCCCTGTAGAAACCGTTAAAAGTCCCGAGTCTTTCTTTTATCGCTCTGAATCCCGGGTCAGTAGTGTTTCTTTTAATCATCTCTGTCGTAGACTCTCTGAAATCCTCCATGGTGATTTTATGAAAATAGTAAAGTTCCAGTATCCGCGGTGTATCATCAAGTACCTGAGAGGATTGAGTTTCAGGCCGGATATAGAGAGCTCCGGCATATGCCCGTATTACAAACATATAATTGAGGATTGAGTAACCGCGGAGTTTCAGCCTCTCTCCCTCTGCAGAGTATTCATCTCTGAAATAAATGCCATCTATTTCTGCGGAATGGAGGGCGGATGGAATGACTGAAAATGAGATCAGTAATATCATAATTTTTTGTACAAGGTCCATATCACCTCCAATGGCGGAACTGATATCAATATATAAAAAAATATTTTTTTTTAAAATTTAAACTGTTCTTTAACGTTTTTTATAATTAAATTTCATGCATTAATATGTCCATGTGACTGCTTAAAATATTTTTTGACAGAGTCTGGCGATAAAAATTAATGAATTTTGATACTGCTATTTTATATAACCCGGAGGGTAATAATGGACTTTTTTTTTACACAGCCTTTTATTAAAACTGCAGTTGTTTCAGTGTTCATATTCATAATACTCGATATGTTGTGGCTTGCGGTGATCGCGAGCCCTTTCTACCTTAAACATTTCGGGTATCTTGCCTCTGTGGAAAACGGAAAGATTGTTTTTAACCTCTACGCCGGCATTTTCGCTCAGGTGATTATATCTCTTGCCATTGTATCTGTTATTACCCTTGCGATTAACATGCAGAATTCCCTGTTCACTTCAGTAACCGCCGGTGCCCTTACAGGTTTTGCATTATATGCCACTTACGATCTGACCAATCTCTCTTTTGTCAAAGGGTATGGAGTCCTTATGTCTGTTGTGGATATAGCCTGGGGTACAATGCAGGGAATTTTCGCAGGCTTTTACGTATATTTTCTGACAAAATATTTTTCATAGAAAGCAGGGGGTAATTGTGTCGAAGAAGAAACTCAATATTGCAGTAATAGGTTCAGGGGTTGCGGGGCTCACTGCGGCATATATTTTGAACAGAAAGCATAATGTAACAGTATTTGAAAAGAATGACTATGCCGGGGGGCATACACATACAATTGTAATTGATAAGGGGCCTGATGCAGGTACACCTGTTGATACAGGGTTTATAGTTATGAATCACGCGAATTATCCCCTCTTTACAAAGCTTCTTTCTCAGCTCGGCGTAGATCTCCGTGATAGCGACATGTCC
>CAZVFJ010000222.1:1891-5515 GCA_964625825.1 uncultured Leptospirales bacterium
GGGGTGCAGTATTCAAGCAGGGGTTTAGGCGGCCTTTACGCTCAAAGGGGGAACATCGTTAAATTGAAATTTCAACGCATGGTGTATGACCTTCTCCGTTTTTATAGATACGCCAGAACTGACCTGGAAACAGGCGCAGCTCTGTCTCTCACTCTCGGAGAATATTTAAAAGAAAGAAAATTTTCTGATATTTTCATTAAACATCATATTCTTCCTATGGGGTCGGCTATATGGTCAACACCTGATGAAGAGATGCTGGATTTTCCTGCTGATTCCTTTTTCCGGTTTTTCAATAACCATAAACTTTTAAGTTTAACAGGACAGCATGTGTGGAGGACAGTTGCGGGAGGGAGCCATGCTTATGTCAAAGCTATACGGGATACCCTGAAACAGGATGTCCTTGTCGGCAGCGCTGTTAAATCTGTTACCCGTAAAAAAGGATCTGTAAAGATCAAAGCTGAGGGGAGGAAGGAGGAGTCCTTTGATATCGCCATAGTCGCGGCTCATGCTGATGAAGCTCTTAAACTTCTCAGCGATCCCACTCCTGATGAGAAGAGGCTCCTTGGCGCATGGATATATCAGAAGAATCGCACAGTGCTTCATACGGACGGTACGCTAATGCCGACGAATAAAAACGCAATGGCTTCATGGAATTTTATACGAAGCGCAGGTAAGGAGAAGGGCTCCCCTCTTACACTGACCTATCATATGAACAGGCTCCAGGGCCTTGATACAGTTAATCAGTATTATGTTACACTTAACAGTGTTAAGAAGATCCCGAAGGAGAAGATAATAGCATCAATGGATTACCATCATCCGACCTATACTTTCAAGTCAATGAATACGCAGAAGGAACTGCATAAACTGAATGGGGTAAATGGTACATATTTCTGCGGCAGCTATTTCGGTTACGGATTTCACGAGGACGCAGTGAGGTCCGGGGTGGAAGTCGCGAAGCTTCTGGGGTGCGATCTGTGAATTCGCGGGTCTACACAGGGGAGGTGATGCATGTCAGGAGAGTCCCCGCAAAGCATGTATTGAGATACCCTCTTTATTTTTACGCCTTTGATCTTGATGAACTTGAGCTTCTGGATAAAGATTTAAAGCGCTTCGGCTATAACAGGAAGAGCTTGGTTTCATTGCGCGACAAAGATTATCTTAAGGGTGATGGTTCAATAAAAGAGAAGATACTTGCTCTCCTTAAAAGTCATGGCGCGGATAAAGGTGTTGCAAGGATTGTGCTGGTTACACAGGCGCGTTACCTGGGGTATGTATTCAACCCGGTAAGTTTCTACTTCTGCTACAAAAGGGACGGGGATGTTTACTGCGTTGTCGCTGAGGTGAATAATACCTTCGGTGAAAAACATATATATATTCTCGATAAGCCTGTTAAAAAAGAGAAAGAATTCATCGAATTCAGGCATGACAAAACCTTTCATGTTTCTCCATTCAATAATCTTGACGGCTATTACACCTTCCTGCTTTCAAAGCCGGGAGAAAAGATTGATATCAGGATTATTCTTCACAGGGCCGAGGGAGACATCCTTACTGCCAGACTTGCAGGCGGGGCCCTGCCGCTTGATTCAGAAAATCTCCGCGCTGTAATACGGGCTTTTCCGGTTACAACGCTTCTCACTGTTGCAAGAATTTATAAAGAAGCATTCAAACTTTTCTTTTTCAGAAAACTCGGTTATAATCCTAAACCGGAACCGCAGAGCTCTATGACAATCGGTAGGCTCCCTTCAACCTTCATGCAGAACCTTTCCATGAAAGGGATAGATAAAATATTTGCAGGAATTGAAAAGGGCTATCTCTCTGTCACCTACCCTGACGGGTCTGTGAAAAACTTCGGGAGCCCTGATTCAAAAGACAGGGCTGATATTACAATTAACGGCTATTCTTTTTTTTCAAAGGTTTTGTTTAACGGAGAGATCGGTTTCGGCGAGTCTTTTATGGAACACGGGTGGGATTCATCAGATCCGGTAAAGCTTATAATGTTTTTTGTAAGACACCTTGACCTCGACGAGGATAACCATGTGGCTCTCAAAACCGTGGGGCTTTTTCTGAACCGGCTCCTTAACAGGAGAAAAAAGAACACGATAAACGGTAGCAGAAAAAATATATGTGAGCATTATGATCTGGGGAACGATTTTTTCACAGAGTTTCTTGACAAACGGCTCATCTACTCATGCGGAATATTCATAAAGAAGAGCGATACACTTGAGCAGGCCCAGCTTAACAAAATTCACAGGATAATTGAAAAAGCTGAAATCAGGAGGAATGACCATGTCCTTGAAATTGGTTCCGGCTGGGGAGGATTTGCTCTGGAGGCCGCGAAGAGGACCGGCTGCCGTATAACAACAATTACACTTTCAAAGGAACAACACGATTATGTCCAGGCCCTTATTAAAAAGGAACGTCTTCAAAAGAGGATTAATGTTGAAATCGTAGATTACAGGCATATGAAAGGCTCTTTTGACAAGATTGTTTCAATAGAGATGCTTGAAGCTGTGGGGTATGAGAATTTCTCCTCGTATTTTAAAGCAATTGACAGGCTCCTCAAACCTGATGGTGTTGCTGTTCTCCAGGTTATTACAACCATGGATCACCACTATAAAGACTATAAAAAGCGTATAGACTGGATACAGAAACATATATTCCCTGGCGGGCATCTCCCTTCGATAACAGCCCTCTGCGAATCAATGGCCGCAAATAGCAGGCTTTATATTGAGTCACTTGAAAATATTGGACTGCATTATGCTCCAACACTACGGGAATGGCGGAGGCGCTTTTCCACATCATCTGAACATTTAATGTCGCTCGGCTATGATGGTAAGTTTCAGCGGAAATGGCTTTACTATCTCTATGCCTGCGAGGCCGGTTTTACCGGGGGAATCATCAATGATGTTATTCTTACTCTGGCCAGGCCGGGGAATGCCGGGCTTTAAGTTTATACGGAGGGCTGGCCCCGGAGATAAAAAAGCGGGTGGTTTACCCGCTTTTTCGGTATGACTTTTATACCTGGTTTATGGCAGCAAGCTGCCACTGTCTTCCGGCAGTATTTTTTTCAAATGTCCAGAACTCTTCAAATTTAACCGGTTCTGTGCGGCTCCCTTCAATAACATTACCGCTTATTTCATCAATTGTATAATCGAGAATTGTCGCGTATATTCTCACGGTAATGCAGTCGTATCCGTCCTCCTGCCACGATTCGGTTATATCTACGTTACGGACAGCGATGTTTTCCAGCTTATTAATTTTCTTTTGAGAAATAAGTTTTTCAATATCACCCTGAATATAATTTTTCATCTTATCCGCAATAATTTCTGAAGCAGAAGAGAGGTCCCTGTTCATCCATGCAGCCTGTATCCTGAAGAACATATCCATTACGCTGTCTTTGAAACTCTTCTCATCAAAAGATGGATCTCTATGAAGCGTCTCCCCTGTGATATTACCGGCAGGTGAGGAGTCCTCTCTGAAGAGTGTACCGTGATTAAGCGGGGCGCGTGTGGACGCGGGCTTTCCCCCCGGTGAATTCGTCCTGTTTTTTATGAATTTGAAAATAAAATATCCTATTGCTGCTATTATGATGAGCTGAAGTATCCCTCCGCCTGCGCCACCGAA
>CAZVFJ010000223.1:0-5513 GCA_964625825.1 uncultured Leptospirales bacterium
ATACAGCATGGGATTATGAAGATGATGCTTCATCGGGTGTTGAATATGATCCTGCTTTTCTTTACGGCCCGGTTTTCTCCCTTGCAATGACCCGGGACTTCAGTCTGTCATTTGTTTTTTTATATGGAAAGTTTGATATGGATAACGGCTCAGAAACTGAGCCAATTAATAGATATGACAGTGACCTTACATTTAACTACAGAATTAGCAATTGTTTCAAAATTTTTCTGGGTGGAAAATATGTAGGATTTACATGGGAAGATGACGGCAAACACCAGGCCTTTGGCCCCGGAGCAGGTATAAGCTCAATATTTCCTATTGGAGGCAATTTTTTCATTCTGGGTTATTTTTCAGGAATGTATCTCCGGGGAGAAGAAGATGGACCCAAAGACCATATATACCATATAAAAGCTAATGAGTACGGCTATAATGCGAGCCTGTCACTTGCTTATTATATACCTGGTGCATCAACAACAATTAGCCTTGGTGGAAGATTCCAGCATATTAATATCGATTATGAAGAAAACAATTCTCTCTATTATTCAGACAACACGAGCAGATTTTATGGTATAACATTAACTGCCGTTTATAGTTTTAATATCTAATCATTATTGACTGATATAAATCAAATAGTAAATACGAAGAGAGGACAAATGAAAAAAAGAATAATAACTACAATTTTTCTGACAGTAATCTCCTTAAGCTTCTTTTATACGGGAGCAGGAGCTGCAGAAATTTCCGCCGGTGCAACAACCTGGTATTCATGGTGGGATTTTGAACAAACAGATTCAGATAGTAGTACGGAATTTGACCCTACTTTTCTTTACGGCCCGGCTATTTCAATAAAATTCAGTGAAAATTATAACCTGACTTTTGTTTTTCTTTACGGAAAATTTGATATGAATGAAAAAAACACTGGCGGTACAGATGAATTGTCAAGATATGATAGTGACCTTGCGCTGAACTACAGGCTGAACAGCTATTTTAAAATTTTCGCAGGTGCCAAGTATATGGCATACGAAATGACAGATTTTAAACACCGTGCTATAGGCCCCGGAGCAGGCATAAGTGCAGTCTTACCGCTGGGGAACGACTTTTATATTCTAGGAAATATTTCAGGTCTATATCTCTGGGGTGAACATCAACAGGAAGACCAGACATATGGTACACAAAAAGATAAATATAATGAATATGGTATAAATTCAAGCATCTCTCTTGCATATTACATAGTTCCCGCATCAGTTACATTGAGCCTTGGGGGAAGATATCAGTTCATCAAATCTGATTTTGATTCTTCTACCGAAAGTCAGTCTGATCTCACTCACCACTTTTATGGAATTACAGCTTCAGCAATATATTCATTCAATATATAAAACTACCCCTCTGCTCTCCCTGAAGCAGAAGGGTCTTTGTAATAAAAACTTCAATAAAAAAACCCGCGGATTGAGCGGGTTTCTTTATATCAATTATAAATACTCAATCTACATTGTAGGTATATTCGAAGCTCTATCCTTTTTCTGTTGCTCCTCTTTTCTTTTCTTCTCTTCAGCCAGTTTTTTCATTTCTTCTTCCTGTTTAATTCTTTCCTCTTCCTGCTGGCGTTTTAATGCTTCGTCCTTCCTTTTCTTCTCTTCAGCAAGTTTTCTGGCGATAGCAGCATCTTCTGCTTTCTTCGAAGAATCATCCGCTTTCTCTTCTACAGCAGGCTCAGTTGACATTTCCTGTTTTATCTCCTCCTTTATTTCAAGAGAAAGCTCGGGTATCTCTTCAATTTTTATATCCTTAACAACAGTTTGAATTTCAATCTTTTCAGCAGGTGTCATATCCATGACAGGGATTTCCATCTTCCCCTTAATAATCTGTTCAACAGCTTTAGTATCAATATACTCTGTCTTCTTGCCTGCTTCAACATCAATACTCTTCTCTTCAATAATCTTCCCTTCTTTAACAGGATTAACCGCTACCGTACCTTTAACGACTGCAAGCTTAGCCCCTTTTTTATCGCTTGTTACTGTAAAACTTGTGCCGCGTACAGACGCAACAGCAGTTGGAGTTTTAACTTTAAAACCAGTGCCTTTTAGTTTTGTAAGAGTCAGAAATACCTTCCCGTTCTCCATATCCATCACGGTATCGTTATTTGTTTTATCAGCAATTGCAGTTAGAGTAACTCTGCTATTTTCATTAATCCTGACCACCCCTGATTTTCCAAAAAGGAGGTCTGTTACAGATTTTTTACCGGTAATAATAATATCACTTACAGCAATCACGTCTCCCGGGTTGGCCGCCCTTTCACCGGATGTACCTGAAATTTTAACATCACCTAACACAAACTGAATCTTGAAGTTGAACTGATCTTCCGGTTGGGCCACCGGTGCCTCTTTCTTCCCGCATGAAATAAACATCAATGTCAGACATATAAAAATGACGATAGTTTCTCTTAACTTATTCATTATTTACCTCATTATATCTAATTCTCAATAATTACACCTGATATATATATCGTAAAAAAAATCTTTTAATATCAGACAATCAAAGAATTTATTATATTTCTATCAATAATTTTGAAACTTTTGATTTCAAGCACATTTTATTTTAATATTTTTTTAGGGAGATATATTTTATAGTCTGGCACTCTTTGAGAGAGCGACAAAATAAAAAAAGCCGCCCATATTGGGCGGCCCTTAATAATATTAAATTTAAACTGTTTATTACTCAGCAAGTGCGCCTGTGAATACACTAGGATTAGCTTTAACAACTGCAGCTTCGTTGAACAGGATAGCCTGAGCTTTACCGAAGAATTTGGGAAGCTCTGTTCCAAGATAGAACTGTGAAGAAAGAACTTTACCTGTATAGAATGCAGCGTCCTCGTTATCAGCAAGGAGTTTATCCCTGTCAGCACCTTTAGCATCGCCTACAATAGCTTTCATTTTCGGCTGTGCAATAGTAAGAGTCCAGATATGTGCCCATGCAAGAGCAACCATATACATTGCTTCCAGGAATGGTGTAGCCTGTGCGAATATGTTCAGGAATTTTCCAGTAGCCATAAGGCCTTTGAAGAATTCAATAACTTCATCAAGCTGTTTTGTTGAAGCATTGAAAAGGTCAAGATATTTATCCTCAACAATCCCTTTAGCTTTAGCAACAGTTTCGTCCATTCTCTTTCTGAGAGCTTTGTAGTTTTTCTGCTCTTTATTCATGAGAATTTTTCTCATCATAAGGTCCATAGCCTGGATACCGTTTGTTCCTTCCCATATAGCAAGGATTTTAGCATCGCTCATATAACGTACTATCGGATAATCACGGCAGTAGCCGTATCCGCCGTATGTCTGCATAGCTGTTGAACAGATTTCAAGGCCTTTGTCAGTACAGCCGGATTTTAATATCGGGATCATTATTTCTACGAGAGCGTTAGCTTCTTTTTTATCATCTTCATTGTCAGAACCCCTCATGATATCGAACTGATTATACATGAGCTGGATAAGTACCCTCTGACCTTCAAGATGAGATTTCATAAAGAGGAGCATCCTTTTTACATCAGGATGGTTAACAATTGTTGTACCGACAGCATCAGGATTGAGCATCTGTGTAACATCCGCTCCCTGTATTCTGTTTTTAGCATATGTAATGGAATGCATATAAGCTGCGGATGCGTTAGCCTGTCCCATAGCCGCAGTACCCATACGTGCAAGGTTCATCATTTTAAACATAATTTTCATACCCTGGCGTTCAGCACCAAGGAGGTATCCGATACATTTTCCATTGTCACCGAAAGCAAGCTGAGATGTAGCCTGTCCGTGAATACCCATTTTATGTTCAATACCGGTACATGTTACGTCATTCCATTCTCCGAGAGAGCCGTCAGGATTAACAAGAAATTTAGGAACGATAAAGATTGATATACCTTTTGTACCTTTAGGGTCACCTTCAATCCTTGCAAGAACAGGGTGAATCATGTTAGGATAATAGTCATTTTCTCCGCCGGAGATAAATATCTTCTGGCCGCTGATTTTGTATGTACCGTCAGCCTGTTTAACAGCCTTGGTTTTAAGAGCACCAACATCTGAACCTGCATCCGGCTCTGTGAGACACATTGTTCCGCCCCACTCACCTGTAAGGATCTTCTCACCATAAAGCTTCCACTGTTCGGGTGTACCAAAAGCTTCGACGAGTTCCATTGCGCCGTGAGAAAGTCCGGGATACATAAAGAGTGAATAGTTAGCTGCCATTAAAAATTCCATAGATGCCATTGCAACAGCGTATGGCATTCCCATACCACCGATTTCAGCCGGGTCATAAACACTGCCGAATCCTGCTTCATAATAAGCTTTCAGGCCGCCCTTATAAGAAGGTGGTAAAGCAACATTTTTTGTTGCCGGATCCCATTTAGCCGGATTATTATCTGCATCTTCAGCTGTAGGATAGAGAACGTCAAAAGAAATCTGTTCTGCGAGATCGATTGTTGCATCAAATGTGTCATGATCGAAATCAGAATACACATCAAACTTGGTCAGTTTGTCAGCTTCGAGAAGTTCAAATAAGACAAATTTTACATCCCTTGTATCAACTATAGGATTAAGCATACTTGCCCCCTTTTTTATTTTTTAGCAAACAGGATAATTCCGGAGAAAAATGCTTACCGCGATGGTCTGCTGACAACACGGATTATTTATCCCGTTTACAAAGTTTCGCAAAGGCTATTTTATTTTTCAGAACCAGATAAGGCCGTAGAAACCGGCATATTTCTATTATCTACATATTTTTTCTTAAAAGATTGAAGTGTCAAGTCTTTTGTTAAAAAGAATAACAGATGGAATGTTTTTGCACATAAGTGAATATAAAGTATAATTGTGTTATCAAACTTTATATTTTAATTGATTAAATTAAAAAAATCTAATAACAATTATAATATTTAATCATATTTTTTAATAATTGTAAATATTTTAATAATAAATCTTATCATTTATAATATTTGGCGAAATTTTTTATTGTTTTGTAATACTCACAAAGAAAATCAAGGATTAATCCATATGCAACATGTTTAATATTTTTTTATAATAATTACTTCCTCATCCTATAGTGCTTAATTCTGGTATCCCGAAACCGGTACTTGAATAATTTAATTGCATAAATAAAATGTTTTCAGTAATAATCCCTAAATATAATTTTTAGTGTAAAATTAAGAATTATATACTCATGCCGCCATCGGTGGCGGGAGTAACAGAGTATTTTTTACCAGAATTAACTAAAGGAATAAATACTGAAATATTTTTATTCTGATATAAAAAAGTTAGATATATGTATATAATAAATAAAATAAAAAATTACTATCAGAAGAAGGATAAGCCGGCACTGGGCGCCCTGGAAATTCTCAGGTATATAGGGCCGGGACTTCTTGTCACAGTGGGATTTATAGATCCCGGGAACTGGGCGAGTAACCTCTCAGCAGGCTCCAACTATGGATACACACTCCTCTGGATGGTAACTCTATCAACAATTATGCTGATATTCCTTCA
>CAZVFJ010000224.1:0-5478 GCA_964625825.1 uncultured Leptospirales bacterium
GAATCATTCTGCTAATGGCGTCCTCACCCTCAGCTGTTCACCGCGAAAGGAGGCCTCTCTCTTCATGGGGGGGAATGCGAAAGATCCATGGCCGCTCCTTCCTGATATAGGATGCCCGGTTCTCGTTCTTGAGGGAGGGGAAAGTGAAAACAAAAAATTTTTAGACCTGAAAGATGCTGCTTCCAGATTTTATAATGGAAGTTATAAAGAAGTTCCCGGCGCGGGACACCTTGTCCCCATGGAACAGCCTGATGCTGTTTACACAATCATATCTGATTTTTTCAATAAGGATTAACTTCGGGACATATAAAATTATATTCCGGAGATTAACATGCCTTTGACGATTCTTCTAAAACAGATGCTGCCGGGGCTCCTTCCCCTTTTTGTTTTTATTGCTGTTGATGAAATTTTCGGCACAACAGCCGGCCTGTATACAGCGGTTATTTTCGGGATTGCTGAACTTATATTCACATGGTTCAGAGAGAGAAGATTTGATAAGTTTATACTCTTCGATACTATTTTTCTTGTTATTCTGGGAGGAATCTCAATTCTGCTCAATGATGCGATTTTCTTTAAACTAAAACCCGCCGGCTTAGAACTTATTATATGCATTATTCTTGCAGCAGCGGCAGCAAGACCGGAAATTTTTCTCAAGGCAATGACAGGAAGATATAGTAAAAACATGGAGCTTACTGTTACTGAGCATGGAATCAAAGCAATGAAAAGAATGATGTATATTCTCACTTTAATATTTTTTCTGCACACAGCTCTCATTGTATATGCAGCGTTTTTTATGTCAGAGAGAGCCTGGGGATTTATAAGCGGAGTGCTTTTCTATATAATATTCGGAGTTATCTTTGCAGGGCAGATGATTGTTCTCAAAATTAAAAAACGAAAATACGGAGCCTTAAATAATTAAAGGTATATTCCCTGACACAGAAAAATGGTTTTATAATTCCGGTATTACCCTGTGGGTAAACCGGAATTATATTTCACTTCAGCCGGGATGACATGAACGAAGCATTTTGTAAAATGCTATAGCAATCCCCTTTCTTACCAGTTTCCTGTTGAAAGATATTCGTCCATTGATTTAGCAGCTTTTCTCCCCGCGCCCATGGCCTGAATTACAGTTGCAGCCCCTGTTACAATGTCCCCTCCGGCAAAAACGCCTTTTAAAGATGTCCTCATTGTTTCACTGTCAGCAATAATATTGCCCCACCTGTTACATTTAAGGTCAGGAGCTGTTTTCTGAAGTATCGGGTTGGAGCCGTTACCAATTGCGATAATCGCTACATCAATATCAATAATGAACTCCGATCCTTTTTTCTCTACCGGCCTTTTCCTACCTGATTCGTCAGGCTCGCCGAGCTCCATTTTTACACACTCAACTCCAGAGAGCCTCCCGTTCTCATCACCGATAAATCTCACAGGATTTGAAAGGAGATTAAAAATAAGCCCCTCTTCCTCCGCATGGTGAATCTCCTCTCCACGGGCAGGCATCTCTTCCCTTGACCTTCTGTAAACAAGATGTACCTCTTTGCTCCCGAGCCTGATAGCAGTACGAGCTGAATCCATAGCAACGTTCCCCGCACCAAAAACTGCAACGCTCTCTCCCTTAATTACAGGAGTATCATATTCAGGAAATTTATATGCCTTCATAAGATTAACACGTGTGAGGTATTCATTCGCAGAGTAAACTCCCTGGAAATCCTCCCCTGGTATATTAAGAAAAGATGGAAGACCCGCACCTGTTGCCACAAACGCCGCGTCAAACCTCTGCATCACATCAGCAAGTGTTTCAGAAAGCCCCACAACCCTGTTTGTCACAAACTCAACTCCCATATTTGCCAGAGCTTCAATCTCGTAACTTACGATTTTTTTGGGAAGCCTGAACTCCGGGATCCCGTAAACAAGAACTCCGCCCGCCGTATGGAGGGCTTCAAATACAGTAATACTGTAACCGAGTTTTGCAAGCTCACCCGCAACAGTAAGGCCTGCCGGTCCGGAGCCTATAACAGCAACCTTCTTCCCTTTTTTCGGTTTAAGTTCAGGGGCTGGAAGATGTTCTTTCTCTCTTTCATAATCCGCTACAAATCCTTCGAGCTTGCCGATTGCAACCGGTTCAAATTTTTTGCCAAGGATACATTTGGCCTCACACTGACTTTCCTGGGGGCAGACCCTTCCGCATACGGCAGGGAGAGAATTTGTCCCTTTTATAATTTCTATTGCTTTCAGAAATTTCCCTTCAGCAATTTCTTTTATAAATTCAGGTATTCTTACATTAACCGGGCACCCTTCAACACAGGACGGGTTTTTGCAATTGAGGCATCTTCTGGCTTCCTCAATTGCGACTTCAGGAGTATATCCGAGGGGAACTTCATTAAAATTCTTTATCCTGTCTTCAGGCTTCTGTTCGGGCATCTTATGTCTTGGTTGTCTGGCATTCATTATATTTCCACCCCATCAAGTCTGCATTTATGCTTATAGTTTTTATACGATTCCGCCTCTTCTTCATGATAGGTTTTGAGTCTCTTCCCGAGGCTATCAAAGTCAACGAGGTGACCGTCAAATTCAGGTCCGTCAACGCAGGTAAACTTTGTCTCCCCACCGACAGTTACACGGCATCCTCCGCACATCCCTGTTCCATCTATCATAACGGAATTCAGGCTCACAAATGTCTTAACCCCAACCTTCTTTGTCAATTCACTTACAGCCTTCATCATCGGCACAGGCCCTATTGCAATAACAAGATCAATCTTCTCACCATCCATAACATCTTTAAGGACATCCGTAACAAACTCTTTTCTCCCCTTAGTCCCGTCATCAGTGCAGAGAGTATTTTCATCCCCTATTGCGGACATCTCCTCTTCAAGAATAAAAAGGTTTCCCGATCTCGCTCCAAGTATATTTATTACTCTGTTGCCTGCTTCTTTCATAGCTTTTGATATGGGGAAGAGCGGTGCAATGCCGATACCACCTCCAACGCAGACAACTGTTCCGTATTTTTGTACATCGGTAGGATGTCCCAGAGGCCCGGCTACTCCATAAAGAGACTCCCCCGCTTTCAGTGCCGCCATCTTGGCCGTTGTAGTCCCTACAATCTGATAGATCAGTGTTATGGTTCCCTTCGCTTTATCAGCATCAGCGATTGTTAGAGGGAGCCTCTCGCCAAATTCATCAACGAGCAGAATAATAAACTGCCCGGCCTTCCTGTGTTCAGCCACATATGGCGCTTCAACAACCATACGCCCCACTGTGGGCTGAATTATATCATTTGAGTGGATATAATACATATTTTTCCTCTTTCCGGTTAATAAACTTGATATTAAGAATAAATCCCTAAACTATAATTACCTTCTTCAGGCAGCTATAACTTCCGGATTTTCCCTTAATACTTTTTCCATGTAATTGCATAATATTTCAATATAAATTTTATAGATGACATATTGAATGCAGATAAAAAGAAAAAATTCGCCCGGATTTATATTCCCGGAATTTTTTTTGAAATACTTTCAAAAATTTTTACCGGAGTTCATGGCTGAACTCCGGTAAAACAGGAATGTTTTATACTATACCGTAAGCAGTCATAGCTTTAGCTACTTTAAGGAATCCCGCGATGTTTGCTCCTGCGACATAATTACCCTTCATGCCGTAAGCTTCAGAAGCCTCTATACATGATTTGTGGATGTTTTTCATAATACCATGGAGTCTTTGGTCAACCTCTTCAGCTGTCCATGATAGTCTCAGGCTGTTCTGTGACATCTCAAGGCCCGATGTTGCAACACCACCCGCATTGGCAGCTTTGCCCGGTCCATAAAGGATGTTATTATTGAGAAATACTTCAACAGCTTCAGGAGTTGACGGCATGTTCGCGCCTTCAGATACACATACGCATCCGTTATTGACAAGAGCTTTGGCGTGGGCTTCATTAATCTCGTTCTGTGTTGCAGACGGGTAAGCAATATCAACCTTGATCCCCTGCTCCTTGATTACATCCCATACACTCTTGCCGGCTACATATGTTGCGCCGTATTTATCAGCGTACTCTTTGATCCTTCCCCTTCTAACATTTTTCAGTTCGAGGACGAACTTGAGTTTATCGGCATCGATACCTTTTTCATCTATGATTGTTCCATCTGAATCACAGAGTGATATTACTTTCCCGCCAAGTTGTGTTGCTTTTTCAACAGTGTACTGAGCGACATTGCCCGCGCCGCTTACAGCAACGATTTTCCCTTTAAGGTCAAGGTTTCTTGTTGCAAGCATCTCTGCTGAGAAATATACTGAACCATAGCCTGTAGCTTCAGGCCTTACTAAACTTCCGCCGTATTCAAGAGCCTTACCCGTAAGAACACCGTCATGCTCATTAACAATCTTTTTATAGTAACCATACAGATAACCGATCTCACGTCCGCCAACTCCAATGTCACCCGCAGGCACATCAGTGAACTGGCCGATATGTCTGAAAAGCTCTCTCATAAAAGACTGGCAGAATCTCATAACCTCAGCGTCAGATTTCCCTTTGGGGTTGAAATCTGAACCTCCCTTACCACCGCCCATCGGGAGAGACGTAAGAGAATTTTTAAAAATCTGCTCAAAACCGAGGAATTTGATAACACCGAGATTTACCGATGGATGGAATCGGAGTCCGCCTTTGTATGGCCCGATTGCGTTGTTGTACTGGACTCTGAATCCCCTGTTAATCTGGACATCCCCTTTATCATCAACCCAGGGAACCCTGAACTGGAGTGCCCTGTCAGGCTCAACTATTCTTTCATAGATAGCCGCTTTTACAAACTCAGGGTGTTTTGCAACTGTAGGTTCAAGTGATTCCAGAACCTCCTGTACTGCCTGAAGGAATTCAGGCTGATTAGGGTCTCTCTGTTTGACCTTCTCATAAACTTCCTGTAATACAGACATAAATGATCTCCTTCATCAATGCTTGAATTATACTCAATATTCTAATAAAACAGATTGAACTATGCAGTCTGCTAAATTTACATCACTTATACATGTCATTATATACATATGAATGATATGATCAGCTATTTTCAATAATACATCTATGTCCATATATTTTCCTGATGAATTTAAAGCTTTGTTAAAAGTTTACAATTCTGTAATATTATTAAAACATACAAGTTTCTGTGAAATGATGTCAGACATGATACAGAAATTTTCCACAAAAATGTCACAAACTTTTATTACACCCTGATATTTTTCAGCTTCGGGGATAAGTATAGGAAGAAGATTCTCAGATTCATTTAAAAAATCATGATTAATAAAGACATCTTCTTTTTCCGGAAACAATGCCACATAAAAAATACCGGTTTCAACAAGATCATGAAAAAAATGTGACCCGAAGGAAAGCTCCGGCATAATATCGTCACTCATCCTGGCAATCTCCACCAGAACCTTTACATGATTTATCTCTGAAAATCGCGCTGGCACTCCAAGTGATGGAGTCGATGTCCCCCA
>CAZVFJ010000225.1:0-5462 GCA_964625825.1 uncultured Leptospirales bacterium
ACCCTATGTAACTGCTGCAATTGTTACTCCTACGGACTTTGTGGGGAACATTATGCAGCTTGTTACTGACAGCCGCGGAATTCATAAAAACATGGAATATATCACTCCTCAAAGGGTCCAGTTGACATACGAACTCCCCCTGGCGGAGATTGTATTTAACTTTTATGACAAGCTTAAATCGATTTCAAGAGGTTACGCCTCTTTTGACTATGACCTGCTGGATTTCAGGCCTGCTGATATGGTCCGTGTTGATATACTTGTAAACGGTGAACCGGTGGACGCCCTTTCCTTCATAGTTCACAGGGATAAGGCAAGGCCGCGGGGCAAGGAGATTATTGAGAAACTTAAAGATATCATTCCAAGGCACCAGTTTAAAATTCCTATACAGGCTGCAATCGGCGCAAGCATAATTGCCAGGGAAAATATTTCTGCGGTCCGTAAAGATGTTACCGCCAAGTGTTACGGCGGGGACATCTCCAGGAAGAGAAAACTCCTCGAAAAGCAGAAAGAGGGGAAAAAGAGAATGAAGATGGTTGGCAACGTGGAGATTCCCCAGGAGGCATTTCTAACTATACTTAAGATAGACTGATTCTGCCCCACCCCGGACGGGGTGGGAATTCATGCCGTTATTATCCCTTCCCCTTATATTTTTATTGAAAATAAAACCGCCTCTCTCATCCTTTGACTGAAAATAAAAAACAACCGGAAACACAAAATGATTATTGTAAATAACCTCTCCAAATCCTTCGGAAGCCAGGAGATATTCGACGATATAAGCTTTAATGTTAATCCAGGGGAAAAGATCGGGCTTGTGGGAAGAAACGGACATGGCAAGACCACTCTTCTCAGGATGATTATCGGTGAAGACCACCCTGATTCAGGAGAGATCGTTATTCCTAAAAACTACCGGACAGGATACGTTACACAGCATATCCATTTTACCAGGGATACGGTTATTGCCGAGGCCTGCATGGGGCTGCCGGAAGAACACAGAGATGATAAATGGAAAGCGGAGAAAATTCTTTCCGGCCTCGGTTACTCGGCTGAAGAGATGCTCATGAGCCCGAATAAATTTTCAGGCGGATTCCAGGTGAGGCTTAACCTCGCGAAAGTCCTCGTTTCAGAACCGGACATGCTCCTCCTCGATGAGCCGACTAACTACCTTGACATTATTTCAATCAGGTGGCTTGAGTCATTTTTGCGTCAATGGAAGGGAGAGCTAATTCTTATTACTCACGACCGCTCCTTTATGGACAACGTCATCACCCACACTGTCGGGATACACAGGCAGAAGGTGAGAAAGCTCGAAGGCTCCACGGACAAACTCTATGAACAGATCCTGAAAGAGGAAGAGATATACGAAAAAACAAGGATCAACGACGAAAAGAAACGGAAAGAAGTCGAGCTCTTTATCACCCGTTTCAGGGCGAAGGCGCGTCTTGCGGGGATGGTGCAGTCGCGCGTTAAGGCCCTTGAGAAACAGCAGAACCTCGACAAACTGGAAAAGATCAAAGACCTCGATTTTTCGTTCAGCTACAAACCTTTCAATGCAAAGAGCCTTATGACGGTGGAAGGGTTGACTTTTTCTTATGACAAAAAACATGACATAGTAAAAAATCTCAGCCTCAGTATCAGGAGCGACGACCGTATCTGCGTAATTGGTAAAAACGGCCGCGGTAAAACAACCCTGCTCCGTCTCCTGTCAGGAAACCTTAAGCCCGACAGCGGAGCGATCACGACTCACCCCAATATGTGTTCCGGGTACTTTGCCCAGACGAACGTAATAAACCTGAATGAAAACCTCACGATTGAAGAGGAGATAATGTTCACCGGCACAGAAAAACAGGCAGCCAGAAATATAGCCGGCGCAATGATGTTCGAAGGTGATGACGCTTTAAAAAAGATCAGTGTTCTTTCAGGAGGAGAGAAAAACCGTGTACTGCTTGGAAAAATTCTCGCTACACCGTCAAATATTCTCTTCCTTGACGAGCCGACAAACCACCTTGACATGGAATCGAGTGACGCTCTCATGGCCGCTATCGACTCGTTCCCCGGAGCTGTAATCATGGTTACTCACAACGAGATGTTTCTCCATTCACTGGCTAACAGGTTTATCGTTTTTCAGTCAAACGGCGTAAATATATTCGAAGGCAGTTACCAGTACTTCCTTGAAAAGATCGGCTGGGAGGAGGAGGCAAACCAGCAGCAAAATAAATCCGGAGATATAAAAGAATCCTCAATCAATAAAAAAGATATGAGAAAACTCCGCTCTGACATTATAACGCGCCGTTCAAAGGAGCTTAAGCCGCTTGAAGAGAAGACAGAAAAAGTTGAAGCGCTCATCTCCGGGAAAGAGTCCACACTTAAAAAAAAGAATCATGAAATGATTGAAGCTGCCGGAGTTAAATCAGGAAAGGAGATTGAAATTCTCTCAAAAGAAATTCATTCTCTACAGAGAGAGATAGAAACTCTCTTTGATGAATACGAAAAGCTTCACAATGAACTTGATGAAAAGAAAAACTATTTCGAATCTGAACTGAAAAAACTGGAAGAATAAAATGAATAGGAACTACCAGCTGACCGGCGTTTTTGCCATGGTCGGTACAGCATCTTTATGGAGCCTTGGCGGGCTCCTTATTAAACTTATAGACTGGCAGCCGTTTGCCATAGCCGGGATGAGGAGTTTTATCGCATCCCTTGTTATACTCGCTTTTATAAAAAAGCCTGTTTTTCACTTTTCATTCGCACAGGTTGCAGCAGCTGTTTCTTATGCTGTAACCATGATCCTCTTTGTAATCGCGAACAAAACAACAACAGCGGCAAACGCCGTACTCCTCCAGTATATAGCACCGGCCCTGACCGCATTTATCGCGGCAGCTATTTTAAAAGAGCGTACCCGCGTTGAACACTGGATATCGATCTTTTTTGTTGCCGCCGGAATGATTATAATGTTCATGGACGAACTTGGCACAGGACAGATGACCGGAAATATATTGGCCCTCTGTTCCGCTTTCACATTCAGCCTCTATTTTGTTTTTCTCAGGATGCAGAAGGAGGGTTCACCTTTCGAATCTAATATCCTTGCCCACTGGATTACTGCGGGGATATGCCTTGCTGTTTCATTATTTCTCCCGACGCCGGTGCTCACTTCTAAATCTGCTTCAGCAATGCTGGTCCTGGGCACGGTACAGATGGGGATACCTTCGATACTTATCGCGATAGGGATAAAAAGAATTTCAGCTCTTTCAGCGATCATCATTGCAGTAATAGAACCGGTGTTCAATCCTGTATGGGTATTTTTTATAATAGGAGAGTTCCCGGGATGGCATACGGTTATAGGCGGCATTGTGATTGTATTTGCGGTAACATCTGTTTCACTCATCAGCGCAAAGAGAAGCATGGGGATTGGCACAGATGAGGTCAAATAAGTTCGCTACACACCCTGTATTCCTCCATATCCTTAATCTTATCCGGAACCGGACTTCCGCTCATAAGCATATATGGAATTAATTCCGCTGTTAAGTGTGCGGGGATATAATCAGTTTTAATAAATTTTTCCGTCTCGCCCGCAAGTGCGGATATCGCGGAATAATATTTCGCTTCATCAAAAACAATATCACCACCGCTGTTATAAATCTCCATATCACGGGAGAGAATCATATGCATGCCGCCGCACCTGACGTATACCTGGATAGAATTCCCCATTCCGTCAGCATCAACGACCTCCATAATCTGGACTTTGTTCCCATCAAGATGGAGACTCCTCATCATAAACTCCTTTTCCTTCCTGGCCATATCCATATTCATCCCCGCCATGAATACACGGGCCCCCTCAATTCTTCTTTCACCAAAGGAGAGGATATCCGTACATGCCTTAATCTCCGCCGGATAAATTCTCGACTCTGTAAGACCTCCCCCTGAACCATAAAAACCGAAGCGTTTCAGATTCATACTTGCATAGAAACCCATCTTTTCAAGGAGCGAGAGAAAGGTCTCCTTCATAAATGAAGTAGGATATGAAAGGTGGGAGTGAGTCACCCCTGTGTAATTAATTACAGACCGGAACTCACGGTTAAAAAGAGACGGCATAAGAAGGAGCTCAATCTCCGCCAGTGGTGCATACCTCCCTGTATCGATATGAAATGTTCCATACATCAGGCCTTCTGGCATAAACTGGAGGTCATTCCCCGAATCGGTGAGCATCCCGCAGCCCATTTCGAACATAAATCTTTTTATTGTTTCATAAACCGGCGGGAGGTCGAAATTCTTTTCTATGAAAGAATAGCCGTTTTTTAGAAGCAACGGCTCCCCTCTCATAAGTGCGAGCGAGAGAACGAGCCTGATTCTCTGCCATGTGAGATTTGTAAAGGCAATCTCTTTCATGGTTCTTCCGCTACATATATTTTTTGAGTACGTCAGGGATGATTATCTGTCCATCCTCTGTCTGATAATTTTCCATAATCGCGGCCATTGTTCTCCCTGCCGCGAGACCTGAGCCGTTCAGCGTGTGCAGGTACGCGGGCTTATCCCCTTTCTTCTTGTACCTGATCATTGCTCTCCTCGCCTGATAATCGAGGAAGTTCGAGCATGAAGATATCTCCATATACCTGTTGAGTCCCGGCATCCATACTTCCAGGTCGTATGTCTTTGTTGATGAAGCCGACACGTCTCCGCTGCAGAGAAGCATGACCCTGTAATGTAGGTTAAGCCTCTTCAATACCTCCTCCGCGTTTGCCGTAAGCTTTTCAAGCTCGTCAAATGAATTTTCAGGCTCAACAAACTTGACAAGCTCAACCTTCTGAAACTGATGAACACGCACAAGTCCCCTTGTGTCACGCCCGGCAGCTCCCGCTTCACGCCTGAAGCATGAAGACTGCATTGTCAGGCATACAGGAAGATTTTCCGCGTCGAGGATCTCATCCCTGTATATATTTGTAAGTGTAACTTCCGCTGTTGGTATGAGAGATAACCCATCCTTCTCCATCCTGTAATATTCGTCCTTAAACTTCGGGTACTGGCCTGTCCCTGTCATGCTCTCATCATTTACAATAAAGGGGCCGAAAGTTTCGGTGTAGCCGTGTTCTTTTGTGTGAAGGTCAAGCATAAAGTTTATTATCGCACGTTCAAGGGACGCGGCAAGTCCGCGGTAAACGTAGAACCTTGCTCCCGCAAGTTTAACTCCGCGCTCAAAGTCAAGTATCCCGAGGTCTGTTCCAATTTCATAGTGGGGCTTCGGAGTAAAATTGAATTCAGGCTTTTTGCCCCACTCTCTCACAACTATGTTATCTTTATCGTCTTTTCCGTCAGGTACAGATTTATCAAGTATATTAGGTATGGAGAGGTGCAGGTCTTTAAACTTCTCATTCAATTCCTCAAGCCTTTCTGTAAAAGTCTTTATCTCGTCGCTTATGGCCTGAACCTCTTTCATTGACTGGGTGATGAGAATCATCTCTTCGTTAAGG
>CAZVFJ010000226.1:0-5431 GCA_964625825.1 uncultured Leptospirales bacterium
GTCAGCCTCATTCATCAGCATAAGCTCCGCAAGCCTGTCTTCTGCATCTGGAACCATTGTCCTGAATTTGTAGAGCATGAATTTCCTGCCGCTACGTCCCATCCTCTCCTGCCTGAAGAATACGGGGCCTTTCGAGAAGAATTTAATAAGGGCAGCAGTAATAGCGAATAAGGGGAGGAGCATAATCAGAAGCAGAAATGCTGCCGTGAAGTCAATAATGGTCTTCATCAGGATATTAAGATGATTATGGTTATTGCAGGTAAGGAGCATTGTCGGGAAGCCCCTGAAGTCATCATAACATATATTTGATATTCCAGGTTGAAATGCGGTTGCATTTATATACCAGTCTGGTATTATTCTTACCTGAATTCCTATCATTTCAAGGAGTAGCATATATGTCTCTACCGATTCTATATTTTTAAGCGGCATGGCGAATATTACTTCATCAACTATGTTGTGAAGTGTCAGATTTTTTATATCATCTATTGTACCTATTACCTCTACACCTTTGATGACTTCTGTCCCTGTAAGCTCTCTATCTGTGTCTACACATCCTATAATTTTATAATACTTCTTGTTGCTGTTGATATGTTCTATTACCTGTTTTGCTCTTCCCCGTGTACCGACAATGATAACATTAAGCCTGTTAATATCTTTCTCAAAGTGTCTTTTATTCAGGAAGAGCAGAGTACCCTTACTCATGAGTAGAAAGGTTATGCTGATAAGGCAGAAGATAAACAGGAGCAGTCGACTTGTGTCTACTTTAAACATAAAGTCTGCTATTATCAGAAACACCGCCACTGCTGCTATCATCTTCACGCTGTCTGTTATTATCTCTATAGCAGGCTTTCTGTAAAACCCCCTGTATGGAGTGAATATCATCTCAGCGATGAGCCATGATACAGTTATCTGGCTGAGCATAATGTAGTAGTTGGGTGCAATACTGAGACCGACGAGATTCCCGGGGAGAAGGTACTTCTTTATTCCATAAGCGGAAATAAATGAACATGCTATAATGATGATGTCCAGCATGACATGGAGCACTTCAATAAAGTTTTCCTTCCTCATCTTGCTGTAATTAAATTTTGCTTCATCTCTGTTCTTTAATTGAGTTATTGTATTCATAATAGTACCTATATAGAGCATTGATACTTATAATTTAAAGCCTATGCGGGTTAAAGAAGTCAAATTTTTTTTCAAAAATAGGCGATTAATAAAAAAAATATTCTATAGAAGAGCGCGTAAACTTCCGATAATGATTTCTTTATGTCTCATTAGATATATTTTTGACTTACGGCTTAATTTTAAGCTATCGGCTTAAAATTTCAGAAATGATTTTACTGAGCCCCGGAAGTTGATACGGTTTCTGTATAAATCCGGCAGCGCCTGGTGCAAGAAGAATATTTTGTTCTTTTTGATAGTTGAAGCCTGATGAAAGAAGTACTTTTGTTTCCGGAGAAATTTCCAGAATTTTCTTCAGCGTTTCCTGCCCGCTTATTTCAGGCATCATAAAGTCTACTATTACAAGGGAAATCCGCTCCATCTCTTTTTTAAATAATTCAATCCCTGTTTCTCCATCCTCCGCAATAAACACATCATACCCCAGGTAAGTGAGCTGGGCTTGAGCAATATTTCTGATTATAGCTTCATCATCTATGAGGAGAATAACTCCGCTTCCGCTGACAGGTACTTCTGTGTGCAGTTCTTCTTTAACTGTTTCTGCTGTCACAAGAGGTAGATACATTTTAAATATTGTTCCCTTTTCTGTTTCGCTGTATACTCTTATCTCTCCATGGTGCTCCTTTACTGTGCCGTATACAGCAGCAAGACCAAGCCCTGTTCCTCTCCCAATCTCTTTTGTAGTGAAGAAGGGTTCAAATATTCTGCTTATTATTTCTTCAGAAATACCTGTACCTGTGTCTGATACATCAATCTCAACGTAAGCACCGGGTATAAGGTCCGGGTGATTTAAACAGTAGTATTCATCCAGTATTACATTTGCTGTTCTGTAGGTGATTACTCCTCCATCCGGCATGGCATCTCTTGCGTTTAAGCCGAGGTTCATGAAAGCATTCTGGAGCAGTGAGGGATCTCCAGTGACCCGGCTCTCTGTAGCATTTAAGCTTTTTTTAATTATAATGCTTTTGTTAATTGTACGTTCAAGTAATAGAATGGCCTCTGTGATAGGTTCGTGAATATCCACTGCTTTTGATATAAGCCTCCCTTTGCGGGAATATGCAAGGAGATTACCTGTCAGTTCCGCAGCACGCTCCGCGCTTTTTAATATTATGTCTGCAAGTTTTTTCAAGGACGGATTTGATTCTGTCTTGATTGACAGGAGCTCGGCGCTTCCTATTATACCTCCAAGCATATTGTTAAAATCGTGTGCTATACCTCCGGCAAGCTGTCCTATAACATCCATCTTCTGCGACTGAAACAGTTGTTCCTCAAGAAGTTTTCGCTCGGTGATATCACGCATTATTCCTGAAAATCCGATTAGACGGCCATCCTGATCCAGTATAATATTACCCTTCAACTCAAACCATGGCTCCCCCCGGCCTGTATCCTTCAGCCTGAAAACCGCATATAAAGCTCTTCTATGCTTTATCGACGTCATTATGTTCATGCTAATTGCATTTATATCTTCAGGATGAATATAGTTATCTATTCTGCTATTAATCGCCTCATCGGGATTTATGCCGTATCTTTTTATCTGAGGTCCCATGAATGTAATTATACCAGTAAGGTCTATAGTGCAGGCTATGTCATGGGAGTTCTCAACAAGAAATCTGTATTTCTCTTCGCTCGCGGCAAGGGCAACTTCAGCTTTTTTCTTCTTGTTTATTGCTTTTATATGGAAAAATGCGAATCCGAAAATAAACAGAATCCATAAGAGTATTCCTGCGGCTGAAATTATAATGTGATTCTGCCGTGCTTTTTCAACAGCCCTTAGTGATATTCCAACACAAACAACTCCCTGCATTTTTCCATTGAGTGAATAGTATGGTTCCTGTATATCAATGGTCTTTTCATTGTGATACTGGGACTCGGGATTGTCGGCATCGCGAATATATGTCTCTTCGATTCTTTCTCCCGTGGATATGCAGCTTTTAAAACTTTCGTTTTTAAAATTCATACCCACTCTCAGGGGATTGCTGTGTGTAAGAGCGTTCCCATCTGTATCCATGATAAGGAGATAACTTAATTCTTCTGTACTTCGTGATATTTTTTCGAGGTATTTCTGCCTGGTAACCGGGGTAAGATAGGGAGTTACAAAACTGAGATGGTTCACGGTTTCCCTTGCCCTGTTTTTCATCTGGTCAACCTGAAACGGATAGATTATTTTCATAAGGAAGAAAGTGAACAGTATTATGAATAATGCGGAAACAGAAATGAGAAGTTCCCAGAATTTTTTTTCAGATCTCATATTGTAAGCCTGCAAGTCATTTGTTCATACCCTTCATCTTCCGGTTTTTAAGCATTATCGATTATATTCCTGAATTTTAATTAGAACATTGATAGTAATAGTTTAATTAAAATATACTGCCCGGAGAAAATTTTGTCAAACTTAGCGATCAGATGCTTTACCGCATCCATGCTCAACAAAAACAAGTCCATCTGTTTTGAACTCATTTTTGCCTGCGATTTTTATAAGCTCAGCCATATCAGTTTCCGGTATTGATTCATCCCTGCTGAGGAACCAGAGAAGTTTTCTTGAAGGTGTACCTATAATGGCATAACCCTTTTCCCTGTCAATATGCACCAGCCAGTAATCTGTTACCACAGGCCATATAAACTGAACCTTTATATTCTCCGGGCGTTCCGGGTCCGGTATCCATGCCCTTCCTGTCAGAGTCTTTATATCATCGGGATTGTCCCTGCTTATACCGCGGTTTGTAAGCAGCAGCATCCCCTCATCATTAATGCTATACGTTGCAGTTATACATCTCAGCCCCTCTTCAAATGAGTTCGGCAGCCTTGCTATCTCGTACCATTTTCCCTGGTAGAGGCTGAAGTCTATCTTCCCGGTCTCTTCGTTCTTTCCCTTAAATGTCACGCATGATGTTAATAGTAAAAGAAGAAGTATCAGCGCCAGTTTTTTTCTCATTTTTTATTCCTCTCTGTTTTTTGAGCTCCTGAAATTCATTTTTTATTAAACATCATAGCCCGCTGTTATTTCAACTGTATTATTAAAATAATTAAATTGAATCATGATGAATTTTCTTTGCGGCTTTTTTAATTATAAATGGGTTTCCCGGGAAATAAAAAACGGCGTTTTTAACGCCGTTTTTTATTTTAGTGAATTAATTTAGAAAAAACTGTCAGGTTCCCGCTACAGCATAGTGAAGTTCTGATGCTTCCTGCATATGCTGCAAACGGAACAATTTCCCCTTTATCAGTTTCTTACAGTTGGGCGCTCCGCAATGGCATTCGAAAGAACGGAAGAGTTCATCCTCTGTAGTCTCATAATCCATTGTGAGAAAATCGCCCGGGTTTATCTCTTTGATGGCCGTGAAAGTCTGCGTTTCCATGTCACATGACATATTGGGATCGCAGCTGTGAAGGACTTTACCCATAAAAAACGGGTCATGAAGATGGCTCCCAGGTTTCATCTGGAGAGTGTAAAGCGTTATTTCGCTCAAAAGAACTCCCGCGAATTTGAAAACAATTTCGCCAGGCTTGAAACTGGCCTGAGAAATAATCCCTTCGCCTGAATCGTTTGTCTGAATAATCTCAAACTTTTCTCTGGTAGGCTCGTAGGAAAATCTGGGATAAAATTCCGGATAAAACCGGTCTGGAACAGGGTCGTCAAGCATTGACATTATCTCCTTAATACAACGTTTTCCTTAATTTCTTCCGGTGAGAAGAATTCCTTAATCATCTGAACAATGATCGCTTCATCAAACCATTTGCAGCTGAAAACGTCCAGGTACAGGTCACGATACATATCATTTGTATGTATTGTTATTGCGCTTGTTACTATCAGCTGTACCGCTGAGATACCCTCTTCAATACCCTCCCCGAACCTTGCTATTACAAGGTCACCATAAGGAACCATATCGATAGCGGGAACCATATCTTTTACAAAACGGGATACAGACTCAAGGCTTAAAAGGTTTTCGTTACAGGCTATGGCAGTTGCCATGAAATGTTTACCATAGTATTTCTTCCCGTTAACCTCTGTCCTCATGTAAGCACCCCGGCTTACCAGGCCATCTGGTATTTTACTCATTTAATTACTCCTGAATTTAATCCAATGATACTTTTACAGATCTGACAAAAGGAATTTACATTGAAAAAGTCAATAAATAACTGAGGCTAAAAAATATTTTTTACAATTTTTGGGGAGGGTAAAAAACGGGGAAAAAGCATTCCGAAGGGGCCGGAATTTTAAAATTTTCATAGAATAAAAGGATTATAACAGGTAGAT
>CAZVFJ010000227.1:0-254 GCA_964625825.1 uncultured Leptospirales bacterium
CCACGATATTTGAGCGTTTCATGCAGGCTGATACAAGCTCTACACGGCATTACGAGGGTACGGGAATCGGGCTATCTATAGTGAAGGAGTTTGTGGAGCTTCACGGCGGAGAAGTATCTATAGAGAGCAGACACTCTGCGGAGTATCCTGAGGATCATGGAACAGTTTTTATAGTGAAGCTCCTGAGCGGGAGAGAACACTTCGCGAATAGAATGGATGTGACCTTCATAGATTATGAGGGTAAAGGCAGGACC
>CAZVFJ010000227.1:264-5409 GCA_964625825.1 uncultured Leptospirales bacterium
TTCTGAAAATGACGCATCCGCAATACTTGTTGTTGAAGACAACGCTGATCTCCGCAGAATGCTTGTGAACATGCTCCACGGGAGGTATGTTGTGTACGAGGCAGCAGACGGTAACGATGCAGTAAAGATTCTTGAAACTACAGATGAGATAGACCTTGTGCTTTCTGACATTATGATGCCCGGAATGGATGGGTATGAAATCCTTCGCTACATAAGGAGTGATGAAAGATTCGCCGGGCTCCCTGTAATATTCCTCACTGCCCGGGCTGACAGCTTCATGAAAATTGAGGGCCTTGACCTTGGCGCAACGGATTATGTGACCAAGCCGTTTAACTCTGAGGAGCTCAACCTCCGTATAAAAAATCAGATGGAGATTAGACAGCTTCGTAATTCTGCCATTAGAAATTACAATAATCTTCTGGAAAAACTGAAGATTATAAACACAAGGCCGCTTACCGGAGAGAACGCCTCAAAAATTGAAGCTGTATGCCGTTTTATTAATGAGCATTATACGCAGAATCTTTCGCGGGATGTTCTCGCTGAGGCGGCAGGGACCAGCCCTGACACTTTCAGCAGGATCTTTAAGCAGTATACAGGTAAATCTTTTGGCGATTATATTTATGAGCTTAGAATGAAGTATGCAATGCAAAGGCTTACTGAAACTGAAGATACAGTGACAAGAATTTCACTTGATGTTGGTTTTGACAGCATCCGGACATTTGTTTAATGCTTAATTTTACTCTATAATTCAAGGTTGATATGCTTAGTTCTGAGAATATTTTATTTTTTTTATAGTCAGATTCTGATCGATCAGCCGATGACTTGCAAGAAATAATTTTCCCTGTATAGTTATTTATAATCTATCTGTGTTATCCGCTATGCCGGTATGTTTTATTTTAAATTAGAAAACCGGTTGTGATAGAGAATAAATTTTTAAAGGGTATCATTCATGAATGAATTATTGTCAGTATTATCATCAGCGGAGAGAAAGGGGCCGGCACTCTTCCTGTCCGAGATATTCAGGTTTGTTATCCCCGGGGAGGGTCACAATAACACTGGAGATTATTTTTCGCCCGATTATTTCCTTAAAGGAAATCAGGCATTTATTAATGCTGTTGCCGGAATCATGGAAGATGATGGAAGTAATTTTGCAGGTGATTTTCGATCAAATATAAAATTGAAGAATTCCGATCAGACAGTAAACATGGAATACGATTTCTCTAATGGATTTTCATATATCTCATCGGGAGAAAACGGAAGTTATATTTTTAATAATTACGCTGATGATAATGGTATAACAGTAAATGGTACGCTGAATTTTTATATCATTTTTAATGAAACAACTGACGGGTATTCATATATTTTTTCAGGAAAATTAACTTTTGGCGGAATTGCACGTTATTCAATTGAGTATAATTATGTCTGTAATTATTCAGAAGAATCAGCAGTTTACCAGGGATACCGTAGAATAAATAATAAATTCTATTCATTTAATCCTGATGGAACTCTTGCCGCATCAGGTCCTTCTGTCCCGGAAAATTTTAATAAATGGGATAAACAGCCGGATTTTGATTTTCAGAGAATATTATCATCATAAGGAAATAACAGTTTTATACGAATTCAGCCATCTTCCAGATGTTCAGCATATTTTATCTGGTAAAAAGAATTTCCCCCGGTTTATATATACCTCAATATATTTTTTAGCATTAATATAAATATAACTTTTTATTTTTGAAGGCTAAAATTCCCATCGATTCGAATATATTTTTACATACAAAATTTATTGACTTTATAAAAAATGACATTTATATAATATTTTGTGAATAATTCAAATATGAATAAGGTTATAGAAGTGAAAATTTAAGTTGAATACTTTACCGGCTCTTTCAGCAATATCATGATAATAATAAAGTATGTAAAAATTTTACTTTCTGCGGTTTTTGTGTTCGTAGTGTTTTCCTCCGTTTCCTGCAAAGGGGATATCGGCAATATCGTCTATGACAGGGGTAATATTTCAGTCGGGAGTTATAATTTTGACAGTTCTGTGATGCCACTTGAGGCGGAGTGGGAGTTCTACTGGCGCAAGTTATATAGCCCTTCCGATTTTATTAATGAGTCTCCGGCATTAACCGGTTATATAAATGTTCCCGGGGCCTGGAATGGATATAATGCCGGGGGGACTGTTCTTTCGGGTGACGGCTACGCGACATACAGGCTTAAAATCAAAGATGCCCCCCCGGGTTCATACGCTCTGAAAATACCGACAATGGCCACTGCTTACAGGATGTTTGTCAATGACAGAGAGGTTTCCTCGAATGGAGTAACGGCAGAAGATTCAAGAATGGTTCCCATGCAGAAACCGGGAGTTGCTTTTTTTGATTCTCCCGGCGGGGATATATCGATTCTTGTACAGGTCTCTAATTTTATGTCTGACAAAGGGGGGATGTGGGAGACAGTCTATTTCGGGAAGAGGGATCTCGTTTTAAAAAAAAGAGAGTTATCGCTCTCTCTTGAAATGGTCCTTTTCGGGGCATTTATTATTATGGCTTTCTATCACTTCGGTCTTTATATTTTCAGAAAAAAAAGCAGTTTTACTCTCTATTTCGGCCTTGTTTGTTTTATAATATCAATCAGGGTTATTATTACAGGAGAATTTTTTCTCGTTTATCTGTTCCCGGAAATTAATTGGACGCTGCAGATAAAAACAGAATTCTTAACTGTATTCGCCGGATTCACTTTTTTTATAATTTTCCTTAAAAAACTATACATTGATGAATTCTCTGATGTTGTTATCAGGTTTTATATAATCTCCGGTTTATTATTTTCAATTGTTTCATTGATACTCCCCGTTAAGGCATCAGCCCGCATCATTCCTTTTTACCACATAATACTGGTGGCAGGCTTTCTTATTATTTTATCATCTCTTGTAAGAGCTGTAAAAAACCGGAGAGAAGACGCTTTATATATTATCGCAGGATGTATAGTGCTAATATTAGTAGTTATAAATGATATCCTTGATTCAAACGGTATAATTAATTCGATATATCTTTTTCCGTATGGCCTGCTTCTTTTTATTTTCTCCCAGTCTGTGATACTCGCAAGGATTTTCTCGGATTCTTTTGTCAGGATTGAGGAACTGTCAATGCAGCTCGGAGTTTCATATATACAGATTGAAGAGTATAACAAAAATCTTGAAACCAGGATCGAAGAGCGTACTGCTGAACTTGCGGAGGCAAATGAAAAGCTCCGCGAACTTGACCGTATCAGGACAGATTTTTTTGCCAATGTATCACATGAACTCCGCACTCCGCTCACGTTGATACTCGCCCCTGTTGAGGACGCCCTTTCAGGCAGAAATCTGAGCAGGGAATCTCTTGAAATGATAAACCGTAACGGACATAACCTTCTGTCTCTCATAAACGACCTGCTTGAAGTATCCCGTATAACAGCAGGAAGATACAATATTAATGTAAAAGAATGTGATCTACGAGATTTTCTTAACCGATGCTGCGGCGAGATTGAATCAGCGGCAGAACTTAAAGGGATTACCCTTACATGCGACACGGGAGTAAGCCCGCTTAAAGTGTGGATTGATGAGGCAGGATTTAGACATATTATATCAAATCTCTTTTCCAACTCCTTTAAATTTACCGAATCCGGAGGGCGTATTGATATCAGTTCCGGAACTGATGAAAATAAAGCTGTTATCATGTTCAGTGACACGGGATGCGGTATACCCCGTGACAGAATTGCTACGGTATTCGATCGTTTTACACAGGCAGACACAAGTTCCACGCGGCGTTATGAAGGGACAGGCATAGGGCTCTCAATAGTAAAAGATATTGTTGAATTTCATGGGGGAAAAGTTACGGTTGAAAGCAGGTATATTAAAGATTACCCGGAAAGTCACGGTACTGTATTCAAAATAAGTATTCCATCAGGAAAGGATCATCTTGAAGGGAAAAGAAATGTTATATTTGATGATACTATAGAAAGTACAGCCCTGTATATGCCTTATGTGCGCGGAATTGAATTTTCAGAAAATGATAAACCTTTAACACCAGCTTATAGCAGCCCTGAAGAAAACGATTTGCCGGCAATACTTGTAGTTGAGGATAACAGCGATCTCCGCAATCTTATATCAGGAATGCTTGAGGGCGGTTTTACTGTTTATACAGCGGCTAACGGGCGTGAGGCTATTGAGGTTTTTGAAAGAGTCGATGAGATAGACCTTGTTCTCTCGGATATTATGATGCCTGAAATGGACGGCCATGAGCTGCTTAAATGGATGCGGCAAAACGGAAAGTTCAGCGGTATACCCTTTATTTTTATTACTGCGAGGGCTGATCATTTCATGAAGCTTGAAGGCCTTGAACTCGGGGCTGTGGATTATGTAACCAAGCCTTTTAATTCTGAAGAATTGCTCCTCCGCATAAGGAACCAGATGGAACAGAAAAAGATTCGTAATGCCCTTCGTAGAAATTATGACAGGCTTCTTGAAAAATTACGCGGAAGCGTAAGAGAGGATGGAGTTAAAACCCGAAGCCGTAATGAGAATGGTTTCACCGTATTGAAGGTAAACAGGCATATTGAAGAGGTATGTGATTTCATAAAAGAACATTACACAGAAGAATTAACGCGTGAAGATCTTGCCGGGGCGATTGGCCTGAATCCCGATACATTCAGCAGGTTGTTTAACCAGCACACAGGTAAAACCCTGAATGAATATATTCACGGGTTCCGGATAATAGAGGCAGTCCGGAGACTTATTGAAACTGACGAAACTGTTACACGGATTTCACTTGATGTTGGTTTCGACAGCATCCGGACATTTAACCGGGTCTTTAAAAAGTTTACATCCATGAGCCCAGTTGAATACAGGGAAAATTCCGCTCTGCGCAATTAGCAAAAACACTCCCCCTGATAAATCCTTAGCTTATTAATTGAATATGGACATTTTTTGCATGCCGCCAAATGACCATGTTTTTTTATGGCCAAAATCTGTTTGATCCGCATATGACTTGACTGAAATACATTTTCAATATATAAACTACTCGAGTTATTTCTATCTAAACATTATAATACATTAATTATTAAATCAGGGAGATAAAAATTATGCGACGTATTTGTACATTCATCATTTTG
>CAZVFJ010000228.1:0-5396 GCA_964625825.1 uncultured Leptospirales bacterium
GGGAATAACACAACCACTGTTGATCCCCGCGGCATATCCTTTGCGGCCTGTATTGCTCCCCACAAAGCCGCTCCGCTTGATATTCCGCAAAAAATACCTTCAACAAGAGCAAGATCGCGCACTGTATCAAATGCATCCTCATCTTTACACATCATCTTTGTGTCGAGAAGTTCAGGCTTATAAATAGGAGGGATAATCGACTCTGACATATTTTTAAGCCCCTGTATTCGGTGGTTCATATTAGGCTCAATTCCCAGAACCTTTGTGCGTGGGTTATTATCCCTAAAGTAACGGGAGCACCCCATAAGGGTTCCGGTTGTACCCATCCCCGCGACAAAAAGATCAGCCTCCCCTCGGGTATCCCGAACAATTTCAGGTGCCGTTGTCTCATAATGCGCCTTCCAGTTCGCGTCATTTGCAAACTGGTCCGGCATGTAGTACTGGTCACTTCTGACGTCGAGTATATGGTGAGCGCGAATTATTGCTCCATCAGTCCGGTCACATCCCGGAGTAAGCTCAAGTTCAGCTCCAAGAGCGGTGAGTATTGCTCGCCTCTCATCGCTTACGCAGGAAGGCATTGTCAGTTTAATTCTGTAGCCCATAGCGGCAGCTATCATGGCAAGGCCGATACCTGTGTTACCGGACGTCGGTTCTAATATTATTTTATCTTTTGTGAGAGCCCCTGACTCTACAGCTTGTTTAATCATATAATAGGCAGGGCGGTCTTTCACAGAGCCCCCGGGATTGGATCCTTCAAGTTTTGCCAGAATCCTCACACCAGTTTTATCAGAATTCCACATATTTTTTATCTCAACAAGGGGCGTGTTACCTATAGCGTTTAATATGCTCATGAATACCCTCTAAATATCTGAATGGATACAATGATTTTCCTTTATACCGGAAATTCAAGAAAAATTTATAATGATTTGGATTTATCACTGGATGAAATGAAAAGTATTCTAAACTAATGACTATATATCACTTATTTTTTTTATATACTTTCATTCCCGGTTTTACTTTTTCATAAAAACCGTTGTGGATATCACATTTTGCCACTGTAGAAAAAGGAGTGCCGGCCTCGATATATACCCTGTCACTCTCGGTTCCGGTAATACACCAGGCTCCCAAAAAATATTTTTCGCCTGTAGTATCATCAATGACCACGACCTGCCCTTCATTTACTTCGCTTAAAATACCGACATATTCCATCCCTTCTATTATGAGTATTTTGTTATCGGATTTTATCCCGAAGCCTGAATCATTATCAATTTTTGAAAAGTTGTATTGCTCATTAATTTCTGGCTCTGGTTCTTTATTTTTTTGCTGAGAAATATTAACGCCATATTTATTATTTTCTAATGATTTAGCGGCAGATTTTACGGTTCTGCTTTTAGACTTCGTACTCCCCCTGATGGGCTTTCCGGTTTTATCAGTTTTATACTTCCGGTCTACCGTTGTACTTTTTTTGACAGAAAGAGCTTTGCTGCTTACTATTCGTCTTATATATCCCCATTTACCATATAACTTTACAGCGGCTATAGCTCCGTAAAATTCCTTGCCATCTTCAAACTGAGGTTTGACAACAAATTGCCCCCTTTTATTAATATATCCCGTTCCATTGTTAGTTTTAACACAGGCAAGCCCCTCACTGAAATCTTCTTATTAATGTAACCCCATCTGCCCTTTACCTTTACTGCAGCCAGACCCTCATTGAATACAGAGGCTCCATCAAATACCGGTTTTATAATTTTCATACCTTTTTTATTAATGAATCCGTATTTTCCTTCTGTCATAACTGCAGCAAGCCCGCCATTAAAAGAAAGAGCATAACTGAAGGATGGCATTATCTGGATTATTCCTTTTTTCGTTATATACCCATATTGCCTGTCAATTTTTATAATCGCAAGACTCTCTCCGAAATATATATCTTCATCCGGTTGATGCCGGATTAATAATATTCCTTTTTTATTTATATAGCCGGAGGTGCTGTTTATTATTACCATTGCCGCACCATCATAGAAATCGGACACTTCATCATACTTAGCTTCGATTATAACTTCACCTTTAGTATTGATATATCCATACTTTTTATTTATTTTTACAGCAGCCAGATCATCGCTAAAACTCCGGGCATATTCAAAGCACGGTTCAACGAGCCACTGGAACTCAGCGGCGTACCCGGCTGTTATACTGAGCATGAAGATAATTACAGGAAAAGCGCATACTGCCAAATTACGCTTTATCCTTATGATTATTTTCATGATATGGATATCATCACTCACGTTTATTATTCTCACTATTCTGTGACAAGGTATTGGCAACAACCCTGCTCAGATCCGCTGCCTTCATCTTCAGGCTGTTCAGGATGAATGCTTTCAATCCGTTTTCTGACAATCCCGGAATTCCTGATCCATGAGACCACAGAATGTACCAGGAATCCGCAGGTGAACGAAACCGTAATCAGCAGAATTATTAAAAGATATTCTTTCATAAGCAGCTTATCATAAGATGTATACTTAATATAAATATACTTAATTCTCACTTAAGAAACAGATTTTTCGTTATATTAATAACAATAAAGGAAGATAAAACATTTATAGTAGACATTCCCCGGCTTTATAAAGTAAACTGAATACTATATATGAATAAATTTTTATTCATATATAGTATTTTTATTATTTTTGAATTGATAAATATGAAATTATTATACTTAGTGTTCCCTGCTTAAGGAATCTCAGTCTCTGACAGGCTTCCGGTTATACATCTACAGCGCATCATATCAACGTTCTTTCACCGGGAGAATTTAATTCGAAGATAAATATTACAGGTTACAGATGAAAAGAATAATAAAATACTTCGCGGAACAGTCCCTCCTCGTAAATATTATCTCAGTTGGAATACTCATTGCCGGCCTTCTGTTCATGTTCACGGCAAAGAGAGAAGCTTTCCCACGTGTAGATTTTGACTGGGTTATCATAAACACAATATATCCCGGCTCAACAGCCGAAGATGTTGAAAAACATATCTCAATCCCCATAGAAACAAAGATGAAAGAAATTGACGGGATCGAGGAGATTCACGCCACATCCCTTGAAGCAAGATCAGCCATAGCAATCCAGATCGATCCTGACGCCAGGGACAAAGATAAAACCATTAATGACATAAAAGACGCGCTTGACAAGGTTACGGATCTCCCCGAAGACGCTGAAGATCCGGAATTCACCGAGCTGAATACGGCAATGACCCCGGTTATGGAGATATCTCTTATTAATAAAAACGGGATACAGAATGACAGGGATGAATTCGAACTGAGGAAATATGCAAAGATGCTTGAAGACCGCCTCCTTGAAATAAATGGAGTCGGTAAAATAGACAAAAAGGGATACAGAGAGAGAGAAATGGTTGTGGAGGTACTCCCTGAAAAACTGCAGAACCTCCACGTGGCTATTAACGAAGTAATAAATGCGCTGTCAAAGAAAAACCTGAACTTCCCGGGAGGTATAATAAAAACCCCCCGTGGTGAATTCCTTATTCGTACAATCGGAGAAGTCAAAAACACTGACGATATAGATAAAGTCCTCATCAGGGCTAACGATACAGGCTACTGGGTAACAGTAAGAGACCTGGCAAAGGTCAGGGATTCATTTGAAGAAGAGGATATCATCAATAAAACTCTGGGTAAAAAATCTATAACACTCACCGTTGTAAAAAAAGAATCCGCAGATATAATACGGACTGTTTCTGATGTAAGGATTGAACTGGCAAGGTTTAAGAAACTCCTCCCCGAAAACTATGAAATGTCTGATTTCAATGACATGTCCTTCTATGTTAAAAGACGTCTGGATGTTCTTGTGAATAACGGTATTGTCGGTTTCACCCTTGTTGCTGTTGTATTATTCATAACCCTTGGATGGAGGATTGCCCTTGTAACAGCGCTTGGAATACCATTTTCAATGTTCCTCACCTTCATATGGATGGGGTATGTAGATCTCAGTATAAACCTTATGTCGATGTTCGGTCTTATCCTTGTACTCGGGATGCTCGTGGACGACGCGATTGTTGTTGCTGAAAATATATACCGGCACATTGAAGAGGGTGATACTGTAAAGGACGCAGTTTTGAATGGGACAATGGAGGTTATTGCCCCCGTGGCAGGTACAGTTCTCACAACTATAGTGGCATTTGCACCTCTAATGTTTATGAAGGGGATAATGGGTAAATTTATGTGGGTCCTCCCCGCGGTTGTAATAGTCTCACTCCTCGCCTCATGGTTTGAATCGATGTTCATTCTCCCGTCACACATTTACGAACTGGAGAAGAATAATAAAAAACATAAAAGGTCTGTTGAAGAGCGTGAGGGAAAAATTTTCCGGGCAATAAAAAAACAGTATACCGGCATGTTAGTATTTGTTCTCAGGCACAGGTATATATCTATACTTCTTATTACAGTATTCTTCTTCGGAAGCCTTTTTTTTGCCGGTAAGTTCATGAAGCTTATACTCTTCCCGCAGGGAGGAGTTGAAGTCCTGACGATTAAAGCCGAAGCTCCTACAGGAACAACCGTACAGAATATGAGCAAAAAGCTTGAATTCATTGAGAAGAGTGTAGCTGAACTCCCGGCTTCTGAACTTGACACATTCACCACCAAGGCCGGTATAATACAGGAAGAACCCTCTGATCCTTATACCAAAACCGGTTCGAACTACGGGATTATAATGGTTTATCTTACTCCTTTCAACAAGAGGGACAGGGTCGCAAATGACATACTTGAATCATTGCGGAAAAATTCTGATTCTTTCAAGGATGAATTCACAAAGATAGAATACGGCATGGTCACCGGTAGGAAAACCTGTAAGTGTGGCGATAAAGGGTGATGACTTTGAAGTTCTGAAAAAGATATCTGCTGTTTTCAAGGAATATCTTGTCACAGTTCCCGGACTTAAAGATGTAAAGGATGACTATGAGGATTACAAAAATGAGCTGAGAGTATATGTTGATGAAAAAACAGCAGCCATTACAGGAATCACAGTATTTGACATTGCCACAACAATACGATCATGCTTTGAAGGCTCAGTTGCCACTACAATCAAGAAAACAGATGAAGAGATAGCCAAAGAAGTTATCGAAGGTAAATGGGGAGTTGACGATGACAGAATTGTTAGGCTGACAAACGCAGGTTACAATGCTTCTGCTGTTCAGAGAATAGTGAACAGTATGTTAAAGGAGCAGATGGTTACAGATGAACCTGAAATTGGTGACAAGCCTAAACAGATTCTTGAAGTCACTATTGACCTTAAAAAGTACGGTGCTTTGGTTATTAATTTGGTGAACTGAAATGGCATGGCACAATAAAAACCAATGGGGTTACCTACGTTCCAGTCAAGAAGCAAAAGACA
>CAZVFJ010000229.1:0-5382 GCA_964625825.1 uncultured Leptospirales bacterium
AGCATCTGCATCGGAAGCAAATAATTCATTCATAGATTCTACAAAAAGCTTATCTTCCTCTTTCGTGTTACTCCCGATTTTGACAACGTCAACAATCGGTTTGTCTATAACAGCCGGCTTTTCCTTGCCGAGCATCTGCAGGCCTGAAGTATTGATATACGTTATAATACCATCACCATTAACAACCACCACAGAGTCAGCTATGGAGTTGAGTATTGTTGACATCCTGTTTTCATCCTCACGGATACGAAACTCCATCTGGTGCCTCAGGAGAGCCATCTCTATTGTTGCCCGCAGGTCCCGTTTATCAAAAGGCTTGATTATATAGCCATAGGCATTGCTCTCCTTGGCTCTCTCTATGGTTGAGTAATCTGATGATGAAGTTATATATACAAAGGGTATGCTGAACCTGCTATTAATATTCTTCGCTGACTCAATGCCATCAATATTCCCTTCAAGATTGATATCCATCAGCACAAGATCAGGCTCCTTTATTTCAATTAATCTGGAAGCCTCTTCCCCGGAAGCTACAGCCCCGGCAAGATTATATCCTATATCAAGAATATACTTCTGAATCAACCTCGAAGTAATTCTATCATCTTCTACCAGTAAAATATCCCTCATCCGTTAACCGTTTATTGACATCCTTACTTTATGAATCTATCTACCGCCCAAATTCTTTAAAACTATATTTTCTTTTAAAAAGCTGCAACTCATACGCACTAAATAGTGTTTAAATAAGAAACGGCATATAATTTCTTTCATATTTTAATATAATAAAAGATTTATATCTGTTTTACTAAATTTTTATTATATTAAAATAATAATGTCTTAAGAGATATTTTAGTGCAACAAATATTATATTACCTCCACTTGCGGGGAAACATAAATAAAGCATTTTTTGTTTAAATAAGTTAAAATATAAATAATGAATAAATTTTATTATTAAATTTTTTTTAGATGAAAAAAAATGAAAAAAATCTTTATCAAAAAAACAGCTTCTATACCATATGCCCATATATTGACATACATACAAAAAGATAGACAATTTTATGAAATATCAAACATTTAACTGTATTATCTTAGGAGGAAATAATGCATAGCTTAGGCATTAATATCGGTTCATCAAGCATAAAAGCCGTTTTAATGGATGAAGAAAAAATATTATGGTTTAAAGTAGTTGAACACGAGGGGGACTTCTTATCCACCCTGAAGACACTTATTACAGAAGCAAATATCCCGGGAGGAACAAAGCTGCTTGTTACAGGCACCGAGGGCCGCTATCTTATTAACGCCAACAATGTAATTGAATCGATCTGTATTGAAGAGACTCTGAGAGAACTTGAAATAAAGACTGACGCGGTTGTTTCCCTTGGAGGGGAAAACTTCGTTGTTTATACAATAGATAGTAACGGAAAAATAATAACAAACTTTTCAGGAAATAAATGTGCGTCAGGTACCGGCGAATTTTTCAAGCAGCAGCTTGGAAGAATGGACATGAAACTAAATGACATTTTTAATATCCCGGATAGTGCAAAACCCTACCCGCTTTCATCAAGATGCTCTGTTTTCATGAAAAGCGACTGCACTCATAAACTGAACAAGGGTGAAGCGACTAAAGATGACATAGTCCTCTCTTTGAGCGATGTTATGGCCACAAAGGTTGCCGACTTTCTTAAAAGAGCAAGGGTTGAGAATGGTACGGTGCTACTCACAGGAGGAGTAACCCGGAACAGCCACATGATTAAATTTATAAAAGAGAAACTCCCTGATTTAAAGATAATAATACCGGAGGAGGCTATATACTTTGAAGCATTCGGTGCCGCATTATTGGCAGCGAAATCAGGGAGTGAGATTCCCCGCATTGATATGCTCTTCAAAAAGCATGATATCGGATTCGGACGTTACCCCTCACTATCCAATGCCCTTGGAAGGGTTAAATACATCGAGCCCCTCAGAGGGAAGATAAAGCCCGGAGGAGAATATATACTGGGAATTGACGGAGGATCAACCACAACAAAGGTTGCTCTCATAGATATTGAAACAGATGAAATTGTCGCTGACTACTACGGAAGGACTCACGGCGACCCGGTAAAGGCCCTCAAAAAATGTATTGAAGAGGTACAGAAACAGATAAAGGAACAGATAGGCGACTCTGATATAAAAATATCTGTTGCCGCAACTACAGGTTCATCACGGGAGATCCTCGGTGTATTTGTGGAGACTTCCGCTGTTTACAACGAAATTATCGCTCACGCGACAGGAACAACATATTTCAAAAACGATATAGATACAATCTTTGAAATCGGCGGGCAGGATGCCAAGTATGTTCACCTCAAGAACATGGTGCCGATCGATTACGCGATGAATGAAGCATGTTCAGCAGGCACCGGGTCTTTCCTTGAAGAGTCCGCTGCCGGTGACCTTAATATTACCGATGTAAGGCAGATCGGCGATATTGCCATTCAGGCAGATTCACCACTTAAATTCGGTGAGCACTGTTCAGCATTTATCAACTCCGACATAAGAAAGGCACTCCAGTACGGCGCTTCACGTGAAGACATAACTGCCGGAATAATAACATCCATTGTCTCCAACTACCTTAACAGGGTTGTGGGGAACAGGACAATCGGTCATAATATAGTTCTCCAGGGAGGAGTCGCGAAGAACAAGGCAGTTCCCCTGGCTTTCTCCATGCTGCTTGACAAGGATATAACAGTTCCGCCCAGCCCTGAACTCCTCGGGGCCTTTGGGGTCGGGATACTGGCGAAACAAAAAATTGATGATGGACTGCTTCAAAAAGGATCTTTCGAACTTGAGAAGATACTTAATACTGAAATTATTTATGAAAGAGAATTCCAATGCCGCGCATGTGACAACTACTGCCCGATCAGGGTACTCAATGTTAACGGAAATAAATACATGTTCGGAGGCAGATGCAACAAGTACGCGAACTCCCGCAAGAAGAAAGTGATTGATGAATCAGCAATATTCAATTATATAGACGCGCGCGAAGAGCTGATGTTCAAAGAGATGGCTCCATCGCCTGAAGACTTTAAAAAGAAAAAAGATTATATAGTTGGAATACCAAGGGCTTTTTCGGTATATACACTGTGGCCGTTCTATTCATGGTTCTTTCATTCTCTTGGAATTGAAGCCAGACTCTCTGAAAAGATAAGCCCGGAAGGTGTTGCAAGGGTTGAAAGCGCTTACTGTTTCCCCGCAGAGATTGCGCACGGGGCAGTTCAGAATATAATAGATTCAGGAGCAGACTTTATATTTGTCCCTCACTTCAGGGACATGCCGAGTTACGAGGATGATGTTCACGCGAACTTCTGCCCTATAACACAAAGTCTGCCGTATTATATAAAGAAAGCTTTCTCCGAAGTGGATGAGAAGAAGATACTCTCTCCTGTGGTTACTTTAAAGTACGGGAAAGAGAAGGCTCTCCAGGGCTTCCTTGAGCTTGCCCCGCAGCTCGGTATATCGGTACCGGAGATTGAGCAAGCTTTCCGGATAGCTTATAAAAAGCAGGAGGAGTTTTTCTTAAGATACAGAGAACTCGGGAAAGAGGCGCTTGCCAGGGCGAGAGAAGCCAATCACCCTGTTATCGCCATTCTCGGCAGGCCATACAACTCTTTCACAAAAGACGCGAACATGGGAATACCTAAAAAATTTGCAAGCCGCGGATACTCGGTTATTCCATTTGACATGCTCCCGTTTGAAGAAGCAGATATATTCAGCAACATGTACTGGTACTACGGTCAGCAGGATATGAGGGCAGCATCGTTCCTTAAAGATGAAGAAAATATTTATATTACATATATCTCAAACTTTTCATGCGCTCCCGATTCTTTTATGCTCCACTATATCAAGTGGATGATGGGAACAAAACCTTTCCTCATACTGGAACTTGATTCACACTCTGCTGATGCCGGGATTGACACAAGGGTTGAAGCTTTCCTTGACATCATTGAAGGGTACAGACTGAAATACAGCGGGAAGGATGAAGAAAGGTACGATAATGGCCTCCGTTTTATTAATAACGGAAGGGAGGAGATACATCTCTATGACATAAACGCGGGGAGGAAGATCAATATATTCGGGAACCCGAGAGTAAAACTACTCCTGTCAAGCATGGGAAGGCTCTCATCGGAACTGCTTGCCTCATCTCTGCGCGGGATAGATGTAAGCGCCGAGGCCATGCCTCTCCCTGATATTTATACGCTCCAGGCAGCCAGAAGTTACATGTCAGGTAAGGAGTGCCTCCCGTCACAGCTTGTACTCGGAAGCGCGCTTAAATACCTTCAGTCAGAAAAATACCGCAAAGATGAGATATATCTCCTATTTGTCCCTTCAACAACCGGGCCGTGCAGGACAGGGCAATATTTTGTGTTTTATGAAAATCTCTTCAGGGATATGAAGCTTGAAAATATCGTGGTTATAACCCTTGACTCTGAAAATTCATATAATGAACTGGGGCCTGAGTTTTCCCGTAATGCGTGGTGGGGACTTACAATAGCGGATTACATGAAAGATATAGAAACATCTCTCCGCACATGTGCTATAGATCCTGCGGCAGCAATAGCGAAATACGACGAGCTCTGGCAGGAGCTCGGAAATATCGCGGAGAAAGACATCAAAACTTCTCTCCCGGCCCTGAAAAAAATTGCAGCTGAAATAGCAAAAATTCCCCTAAAACAAAAAATGGAGGATACCCCAAAAGTCCTTATTGTTGGAGAAATTTATGTCAGGCGTGATGACTTCGCGGTTGATGAACTTGTACGGCTCATGAGCAAGAGGGGAATCATAGCAAAAGTTTCAGGTATAACCGAGTGGATATACTATACAGACTTTGTCCGCTACTATGAAATAATGAAAAGATACAGGCTCCTGCCGTGGTATAAAAAACTTTTCTCAAAAGAGCTTCATGAAAGGATTATGTGGAAGATAGAGACTTTTTGGAAGCATAAAGTAGACAGAGAGGTCAAACAGGCGCTTTCTGAAACAGGCCTCATTCCTGACACTCCACACGATATGAGTGAGATAATGGGCAACGCTTATGAACATTTTGTCACAAGCGAGCTCGAATCAGAAATAGCAATTTCAAGCGGCGTAGCTTCCACTGCGATGATGCACGACTACTCCGGCATTATAAACATTTCACCATTTGCCTGCCTCATAGGGCGTGTTATTGAGGGCCTTATTACACCATGGAGCAGAGAGAGGAACTATCCCGTAATGTCAGTTGAAATTGACGGAGCCATACTCCCTCCGAACATAATAAATAAACTCGATATATTCATGTTGAATGTTCTGCGCTTCAGACAGGAGAGGGATGATAATGAGCTTGTTGAAAAACAGGATTATATAGATTCATCC
>CAZVFJ010000230.1:0-5381 GCA_964625825.1 uncultured Leptospirales bacterium
ACTATGAGGTGGAGTTTGATCGGATTTCTCATGTTAAAAGAATGCTCCGGGAGCTTTATAGCAATGAACCCGGAATAAGGGAATATATGGATCAACGGTTATTACTGTATAATACCCCGGGCTCTGATGAGTACGCCGAGAGGATTGATGCAGTCCTCGAACAGCAGAATTACAGGCTCTCTTTCTGGAAAGTCGCGGCAGAGGAGATTAATTACCGGAGATTCTTTAATATTAACGGCCTCATCTCATTGAGGATTGAGGATGAGGTTGTGTTTAACTATACTCACCGTTTACTGAAAGAGCTGACAGATGAAGGGTCTGTTACGGGAATCAGGGTTGACCATGTTGATGGCCTCGGCAACCCGGCCCAATACCTTGAGAGGTTGAGAGCTATCGCGAATGATACATACATAGTAGTGGAAAAGATTATTAATAACAGCGAGGTCATGCCGGGAGAATGGCCTGTAAATGGTACAACCGGTTATGATTTTATGAATCATCTTAACAGCATTTACTGCGAGACCCTGAATGAACGGAAGTTCAGCCGTATATATTTTAACTTCACTCGTCAGTATTTTCTCTATGATGAATTTATTGCGGAGAAGAAACGGCTTATAATAGATAAACATATGACAGGTGACATTGATAACCTTGCCATGATTTTAAAAGAGATATCAGGAAATGACAGGTATGGCAGAGACATAACGATGTATGGCCTGAGAAAAGCCCTTGTTGAGATAATTGCTTTTTTCCCCGTGTACAGGACATATATAGATTCTGAAACGATTAGCGAAGCTGACAATACTTATATAAAGACCGCTTTTGACAAAGCGAGAAGATACACTCCGGAATATTCATTTGAATATGATTTCCTCGAAAAATGCCTTACACTGAAGTATATAGAGAGGATGGATGAAGAGAAGACTAAGAGGCTCCTTTATTTTATAATGAGGTTTCAGCAGTATACGGGGCCCTTTATGGCTAAAGGATTTGAGGACACGGTCCTTTACATAGTTAACAGGCTTATATCATTAAATGAAGTCGGTGGGAATCCCGGTGAGTTCGGGATTCCCCTGCAGGTGTTTCATAATTTTATCTGGAGGAGGGCGGAGTCTCACAGGCATAGCATGAATGCCACATCAACACATGATTCAAAAAGGGGGGAGGATGTCAGGAGCAGAATTAATGTCCTGTCAGAAATACCGGATGAGTGGAAGAGAGAACTTTCAAGGTGGAGCAGAATGAATCATGCGAAAAAGATGAAAAATTTAAACGGATTTGTACCTGACAGGAACGATGAATATTTTATTTACCAGACACTGTTGGGGACATATCCTTTTAGCAATGATAATTACAGCGATTATGTAAAAAGGATCCGTGAATACATGATAAAGGCTGTAAGAGAGGCAAAAGTGCATACAGCGTGGATCAAGCCTGATACTGATTATGAGGAGAAAATTCTAAAGTTTATTGGCAGAATACTTATACCTGACAAAAGTAACCGGTTTATTGAACACTTTATCCCTTTCCAGAAAAAAATTGCTTTTTATGGAATATTAAATTCACTCTCTCAGGTTATTGTAAAGATTGCTACACCGGGCGTTCCCGATTTTTATCAGGGGACAGAGCTGTGGGATCTCCACCTTGTAGATCCTGACAACAGGGGTATTGTGGATTATAATCTTAGAAGACAATATATACATTAAGAGAACAGGAGCAGGCTGATCCCGCAGGACTTATAGATGAATTATGGGAGTCAAGAAATGACGGGAGGATTAAGATGTTTCTTATCCATAAATTGCTCTCTGCGAGATTGAGAATGAGGGAGCTTTTCAGTGAAGGCGAATATATACCGCTGAATACATCGGGGACATACTGTAATTCATTAATCGCGTTTATGAGGATACGCGGGGATGAAGCCGCGGTTGTCCTGGCTCCAAGATTTATGACCCGGGTTGTCAGTGAAGGTGATAAGCCTACGGGAGAAAAATGGATGGACACAAAATTTGTTATTCCTGATAATCTTAAAATGCAGATGAAAGATGCGGTCACCGGATCTGAGTTTACAGCATCCGGAGAAGTTTTTGTAAGCCATATAATGACATCCCTTCCGGGAGTATTATTAACAGGAATTATAACAGAGAGGTAGAAAATGACAGAGAGTATCCTGTTATACACTTTTGCGGGCAATACAATAAAGGACTATATTTATTTCTGCGCGTTTATTATCGCGGGCTTTCTGGCAGTAAAAATATTCCGTTATGTTATATTCAATAAATTGAAAAGATTATCAGAAAGGACCGTTGCCGTAATTGATGATCTTGTTATTGAGACATTCAGACAGAATTTATTACCGGTAATGTACCTGGTTGTTTTAAAAAGCGGTACTGAAATTCTTAATATAAACAGCAAAGTGGCTGATTGGATAAGGTATATTTTTCTGATCCTTATAGCGTTTTTTGTCACCCGGTTTATGATATCTGTCATAATTTATTCTATTAACCGGTTCTGGCTTGCAAAGACCAGGAAAGAAGATGAGAGGAGCAGTATTGCTGTTCTACTTGCCACAATTATAAAGATTATTGTCTGGTCGGTCTCTCTGCTTATACTACTGGATAATATGGGTGTCAGGGTCTCGGGCCTCGTAGCCGGACTTGGGGTTGGAGGTGTGGCTATTGCCTTTGCCGCGCAGTCGATTTTAGGGGATGTTTTTAACTATTTTACGATCTTTTTTGACCGCCCGTTTGAGATAGGTGATTTTCTTGTTGTTGATAATTTCGCCGGAGTTGTTGAACATATAGGTGTTAAAACAACAAGGCTGAGAAGCCTCAGCGGAGAACAGCTGATATTCGCCAACACCGACCTCACAGGCTCACGGGTGAGAAATTATAAAACCATGCAGGAGCGGAGGGTTGTCTTTTCATTCGGGGTAACATACCAGACTCCAGCTGCTAAAGTAAAAAAGATATCCGGAGAAGTACAGAAAATAATTGAAAGTATTGAAGGGACAAGATTCGACAGGGCGCATTTTCTCAAGTTCGGGGATTCAAGCCTCGACTATGAAGTAGTCTACTATGTGCTTTCAGGTGATTATAAAACATACATGGATATTCAGCAGGAGATAAACTTTCAGATAATGATGAAGCTCCAGAAGATGAAGATCGAATTCGCCTATCCCACAAGGACTCTGTTTATTGAGAAATAGAGGTACCCCGGATTTCTGACTCATACCTGTCCCTCGCGATCTTTGCCGCGCCTAACGCGGCAATCATCGACTGTTCCCTGACGGCAATGAATTTAACATTCTCCTTTAAACCCTTCATCGCGCGTTCTTTCACTACCTCTTTCATTTTCGGGAAGAGGAGTTTATGGGCCTGCGAAAGCCCTCCGCCTATGATAACCGCTTCAGGATTAAACAGGTTTATCAGGTTCGCTATGCCTATGCCGAGATATTTTGAAGAGTATTCGAATCCTTCAAGGGCAAGTGCATCGCCTTTCAGGGCTTCTTCATAAATTCTTTTTGCAGTAAGCTCCTTTACATTGAAATGTTTGAGGGTAGAGGAGGGGAAACTTTTCATCTTTGATTTGACATGTCTGACAAGAGCTGTCGCGGAGGAATAGAGTTCAAAACACCCCCTGTTGCCGCAGGGGCAGAGCGGGCCGTCGGGATCGAGGCTCATATGCCCGACCTCCATTGAACTCCCTGTCTGGCCTGTGAAGAGCCTGCCGTCAATAACAGCGCCTCCGCCTATACCAGTGCCGAGAGTGAGCATTATCCAGTTTTTATATTTATCTTTTATCGTATGCCACCAGACACCGGCGCATGCGGCAGTAGCGTCATTTTCGAGGTAAACTTTTATCCCCGTCAGCTTTTCGACATTTTTGCAGAGCGGGTAGTTATGCCACGAAGGCACGTTTGGTGAGATGATAACAATTCCTTTGTTGCGGTCAATTGAGCCTGCCGCACCGATACCGGTGGCGTATATTTCATTGAATGGGATCGATGCAGATTCAGCCATGCTGACCAGGAGCTCCGCCAGTGCCCTGTCTATACCTTTAGCGGTATCCGGGGTTGGAGTGTCCCTGTACACAATGATTTTCCCTTTATCATCAGTAATGACTCCCTTGATATTTGTTCCGCCAATATCGAATCCCGCAAACATGGTAACCTCTTTAAGCGTAATTAAAAGATTTGATGTGAATCTTATAGTTTTAATTTATCAAAACAATTGATTTTATAAAATTTATATCACTAATAATTTTTAAATATAAATTTTAGTGTAAAGAAGAAAAATCAAATTACCCCCGTCGCTGTAGGCCTGACTTGTACCCACATCTTTTAACGGACAATAAAATCGGCTGAGCCCCCGGCGGAATGAACTTTTTCCCCTGGGAAATGCTTACCCGCCGCCCCCTGAGGGGGCTATTTAACTCATTCTATACTTTTTTTGACTTATTTATATTATTTTAGCATTAAAAAAGTGTAAATATAAACAGTAATTTATAAAGTCCCCTTTTGATAGGATTTAGGGGGCCTATGGAAGCCGGAATAAATTTATTCAGCACGCAAAGAATAAATGTGGGTAGAAGTGAGGCTGTAGGCGGCGGGGGTAATAGAGCATTTTATACTTTAAAAAAGTTAAGAAATAAATACTGGATTTATATTTATAAGGAATGTCAATTGATATTATTCATATTCATGGAGATTACCGTCCGTATACACCGCTATGAACGGGCAGAGGGGTGCAATCCAATACCCGGGATTCGGTGAATTCTATTTTTTAAAGAATTAAATTGATAAATTTTACCGGTAAAAAGGATTTTATTCCCTGTGGTAAAGCGATTTTCCCTGTTTTAAAGGTGTAAAGGAGCTATACTTTGTATAAAACGGAGCGGCTTCGGTGTGGACGTGTAGAGACACGGGAGGTATGCCGGATTTATAAAATCCCGGAGCCTTAAATGAATCTGCTGATGGATTAGCCGCAACCGAGTCTCCCGCTTTTATGCTGTGCGCTTTTATATATTCCCTGATATAGAGATTATGAGGGTGCATATTAAGCCGGCGGGTTTTCTGCCTGTATTTCTTTTTCTCTTCACTGGTGAGGAGCTTCCATGAAGCCATTGCTTCGGCAAAGAGCTTACGGTTAGCCTGCTGGGATTCAGTTTTCGGATTACGGGGCTTTACGTATCTTCGCATATATTCTTTGCCGCCGGATGCGTATAATACGACATCTTCTATTCTTCCATTTATTTCTGAGAGATATGATACGAGTTCAACTTTTGCCATTGCAGTTCCTCTTTGTTATCTGTTAATATATTTAATATAAATACCCGGTTTGTGATAATTATACTTATAGAGATATAACGGGAGATTCCTAAAT
>CAZVFJ010000231.1:0-1333 GCA_964625825.1 uncultured Leptospirales bacterium
ATTCTGTCTTTATAACCAGTTCAACAGCTTTTATATCTTCCTCAAGCACGGCAAGTTCCCTTTTCGCGTCTACGGAATTTTTGTTTTTAACTTCTTCTTCGAGCTTCTTTTTCTCCGCCTGAAGGAGTTCAAGTGCACTGAGTTTCTCCTTTTTCAGTTCAGACTGTTTTGCCGTGATTTCTGTCCATACAGCTTTTCTTTCAATGTCATCTTTCGCCTGAATATATTTTTCTTCAAGAGAGCTTATTGCTGATTCTATCTCCATACGCTTCTGTATCCCCTCAGAACCAAGAGCCGTGTCAAAAAATTCGTAAACACCATCCGCGAATTTCGGATACTCAAGGAGCGCAAAAAAAGGAAGTATGTGAAACGACTCTTCCCTGGGCCCGGGGCCTGCCCAGTTAACATAAATTATCCCTGTTTTATCTATCGGAATAACTATATTCTCATTCTTCTGTTCCATCGAATTGAACGCGTTTTTCAAAATAATATTTTTACCAGGATTGATTTCAATATTTTCATGCTTCACATTGCAGGCATCTATGAGCATAGCAAGGGCTAGGTTAAAATAAACGCGCCCGTCAAACACCTGTATAAGCTTAACCCTTCTGATCGTACCATCTATATCTGTAAACCTGTTTACAAAACCGAAAGTTTTTGCCGTAGCCATAAGATCAGGTATCGGGTATACGATAGCAATAGTATCATCCCCGCGGAGCGAATCAAAATCCTTCTCTCTACCCCGGGGGACAGGAATTGAAGATAGAGCGGTAAATCTCTTAACAGAATCCTTGAATTTCTTTGTCTTCTGCCTTTCAACTGCTTCGGGAGTTAATGGATCTCCTGTAAAAGTATAGGAAAGAATAACGGATCCGTTATCCATCAATCCCTGAGCAAAAAGAGTATCGTTATTTCTGATAAGGGCAGTGACCTCATCAGCAGTTACCCTTTCCCTCCCTGCAACTTTACTCTCAAGCTGTTTATATGCTTCATCATTAACCTGCGTAGGGGACGAATCAGGAAACATTATATCAAAAGAGATCTGGGATGTGCCGACATCTTTCAGCACTTTAAGTCCCTCCGCGTATATATCTCTTGTCCAGGGGAACTGTCCCAGAGCAGTTGTGCTGTTTTCATCAATGTCAACGAAGTAAAGGCGATCCCATTCAGGTATCGAAGGCTTAGTGTGAAACCTCAGGTCATAAAGTTTAAGTTCAAAAAAAGTATAAGCATCACTGAAGCTGAAAGGGAAAATTAACATAAACGCCGCTATTCCTATAATAAGACCTGAAAATTTATTGCGTTCAAAAAAATCATTAATTCTGTCAGATAA
>CAZVFJ010000231.1:1343-2415 GCA_964625825.1 uncultured Leptospirales bacterium
CCAGTTCACAAAATGCCTCCATGGATGGGATAAAATTAAAAAGTCATATATATTATTTACTCCCCTCTCCATTTCTCCATGGAGAAGGCAACGCTACTGGCATATCATATGCCACATCGTGATAACACGGATGGGAGTGAGGATAAGCTCATCAGAAGCTGAAATTAACTCCTGACATCACGAAATTTCTTGCACCTTCTGATGAAGCGAATGCGTCCCCCGGCAGGAACAACCCGTAATTCACATACATTGACAGGTCATAGAATATCTGCCACCTGAGAGAAAAGTCAATTCCCTGTCCGATAAAAGATTCAGGGAGACTCCCTTCCGCTGTATTGATTGCCGAGTCCTTGTTATCCTTTAAATAATATGAATACTTACCGCTTAATGACATATTCTTAATATAGATGGAATCCGCCCATGAGAATGGCGTAAAAGAAATACCGGCGCGGAAGATATGAATATTACTCAGTTGCGGTTTTAGCGCGTAACCTCCCGAGAATGTTCCGAAATAGATAAATCCTGTGTCATCTCCAGTGGCTCCCGATGGACGGGTCGAATCACTATAATCCGCCCTGTATTTGTCACCTGAACCGAATGCGTACTGAATTATCAGAGCAGGATTCAATGCCACGGGGAAGAAGTAATTGATTCCGCTGTTCACAGCGTAAGCGGCAATCGACGAAGTTTCATTTATACCCTGAAGGTAGCTCTCCCCTGTTTCATAAACAAACTCCGCGAAATATGACGCGTTCTGTAAAACAACACCTTCAAGGCCGGCTCCGTAATATTGTGACTCATATCTTGTTTTGGCGTTTGAATCCTCATCACCCTGGTCGATCTGCGCGATGCCGAAAAGATAGATTTTCTGGTTGAGAAAATTCGCGGCAATTGTGCCGCCACTGAAAACACGCTTTGCGCCGTCCGAAAGATCTTTATCGCTAAGCCCGTAAGGATTGCTGTCCTTCTGAAGCAGGCCGGTATACATACCGAGAATATTCATGCTCAGGATAGAACCCGACCATGAAATCTCTCCTCCATCGCCACGCCCGTTAAGGACAAGTCCGGTACC
>CAZVFJ010000231.1:2425-5346 GCA_964625825.1 uncultured Leptospirales bacterium
GATTAGTTGAGAGATAGGCAAGATCAAGGTCAACAACATTGTCTGATTCTATATCTTTATACGCGCCTTCGGCATTTGTTGTTCCCATGTATGATTCTTTACCCCTGATATAGAGAAAGCTGTTGCTCCAGAGATAGGTTTTACCCCATACTTTCGCATTGATAATATATGAGCCGAGCTTGCCGCTGTCATTTTCCTGGTACAGGTATACAGGATTAAGTATAACGCCATACTGAATTCCCTTTTTTGAAAAGGAGTCTTCCGGCGTTACGGACTGCATATCCTCATCAACTTTTGCACCGTAAAAAAAACGGTCCTCATCACGTTCCGCGGCCTGCGCGAAAATTCCTGAAGAGACAAAAATCAGAACCAGCAATAGTATATATTTCATTTTATTCATTATCTGTCACCCTTTCTTTCACTTACTTTTGCCATAACTTCAACAAGTTCAGGGCCGCTTATGATATCATTTTCGCTGCCGTTTTCTCTCATTATACCATACGCGACGCAGGCTCTATAGGCGTAACGTTCAGTGCCGAATATCATGTACATCAGGCTCCCGCCAAGGCCGAGATAACGTGCTGTCATCTTTGCGAGCATTCCTTTTGATAGAGTTTTATTTTCAGCATATCCATCAAGGGCAATCCCGTTTTTCCCGATCATGGCAGAATCAATTGCAAATGACGATGCCTTCCCGGTTGTCTGAAACGAGAACATCTTTACGGCATCACTATAAGTTGCCGCACTCTTCCCGTCAAGATCACCGAGCCATTCAATCTGGCTTACATCCTGCGCGAAAGATATTCCGGAAGTGATTACAATAAAGAATAAAACCAATAAACTATTTATAATTTTCATAAAATCCTCATTCCTTGTTTTTCTTGATTAATATTGCATCAATTCCCAGTTTATATTCACATTCACCCTCGCTTTCTCCTGCATCTGGTTATCAAGGATGGAGGAATCACCATCCGGGCTTCCAGTCTGATCATCAGAGTAAAGAATTGTAACTATCTCTTCCGCTGTCAGGCCGTTACCGTATATTGTTATGAAAGACTGGTTTCTCACGTCCTGCAGTATATTAAGCGCCTGCGCAGCATTATAAAGCTGAACAAACCTCTGCCTTGCCTCAAGAAGGTTGCTTCTCCCCAGCCTGTTGCTCCCCTCAACAACTCCCCTGATTACCTCGATAATCATACCCGTTTCAGGGCCATAGGATACATTCTCTTCAGTGCCGCGCACAGATGATGTCGCAATAGGAGTCGAAACTTTGAATATTGTTTTAACCTTCGCGTCCCTTGGAACCTTTGCGGTGATACCCCCCCTCTTGAGACCGATGTGAGTGTCCGTTTCACTCTTTGTCTCTTTACTGAAAACCTGTATCATTGTAAGAGGTTTAATACGGACTGTATGGTTAATGGAATTAAGCGAAAGTTCAGCGTATGAGTTTGCCCCTGTACTCACCTTAACACCTTCCTGAAGTTTCATATTCTCCCTAAGGGGAATCCACTTTCTGCCGTCACGATATGCTGCTGTACCCTCAACTTTTATTACGCTGATATCCGCAAAAACAATAGATGTATAAAAAACCATAAAACATGATATAATTGCCATTGAAAAAAATTTCATATAGGCGCTCCTTGAAAAAATTTGTTGCAATATTAGTGGCAATAAATAATAAATGCAACAATTAAAAGATATTTTAATATTTAAAATTAATATTTACATTGTTTTAGTTTAAAATAAACCATTTTAAACGAATGTACAGTTTACTATTTAACTTTAATTACCGGAAAAAAATAGGGGCAGGTATAATGAAAAAAATAGCTATTACATTCATATTAATTTTCTCAATAACTCTTATTTCTAGTTGTTATGACGACAACGGAACAGCAACAGTAAAGATAAATCTCGGTAATATACCTATGGCGCAAAACCTAAACAAAAAATCTATCATAGACAGAATTCTCTGCCTCTTTTCCACTAACGCCTATGCTTACCCTTACAGTTCTATAATTAAACTACATCTTGTAGCCTGGCAGAATGACAGCCCGCTTGCTTTAAGTACCATTGATACAAGTGAGCTTATACTGGAAAGCCCCACTGATGCGGTTGAGTTTGAAGTACCCGCCGGTGATGATATTACAATTGTGGTTCTGGGTGAAGAAACAAGCTATGCTACAAAAGGAACAACAGCGCCTTCAGAGACAGAGAGTACAATCAGGTATTATGGCAAGAGTGAGAGTATAAATCTCACGGCAGGCGGTGAGGCGACCGTGCAGGTATCTATGGGGTACATTAGCTCCATATTTAATCCTCAACAAATTACCGGTCTATCACGAATAGAATGGGACGCGATAACCGGAGCAACAGGCTATAAAATATATGATGTTAATTCTTTATTATTACTCGCAAGTGTTTCAGATCCAGATTATACCGGCACTCTCGGTTCCTCTTATGATGTTAGCGTGGAATTTTCATATATTGAAAAAGAGAGCGAGACTGCTTATATATATCTTAGTTACTGCTAAAACCAGCAGAGAATTATAGTGTTTGCCGCATCTTCGGGTGTTGCCTGTTTAACCTGTGACCGGGTAGAACTTTTTTCCCGGTCACTCTTGGCTTTGGCAGAGGAGCTGCGTAAATGGGGCTATAATAATTCTGTAACAGCTTTTGATGATTCAGAATCATGTAACACAAGAAATGAGAAACGCCGCATATGCCATGAACTTCAGGACCGTTCAGGTATCAGTATTACATATATCGGATTTGAAGAAAAAGAGAAGTTTCTTGAAACTCTCCTGGAAGCGCTCCCCTCTGAACTCCATGATTCCGCCATGTTCCTCCTTCTTGGAGATCCCGGGCTCCACTTCTTAAAGGGGCCGGGATGTAACCGCAACACTGTCCTCTCTGCTTTTGCC
>CAZVFJ010000232.1:0-473 GCA_964625825.1 uncultured Leptospirales bacterium
ATCAGATGAAGAGGAAGAATTTTTCAACAGGTATTGTTTCAATGTGTATTGGCGGCGGTATGGGCATGGCCATGATTTTTGAAAGGTAACAATAAATTATGACGGACGCCGCTGCTGCGGCGTTTATCATATTATTAAAAAACTGGGGGCTTGACAAATATGAGCATTGAATTTCAGAATTTAAAATATACAAAAGAAGATGATATAGTAATGATTACTATGTCAAGGCCTAAGGCATTGAATGCTCTCAATACTGCATTACTCGTCGAACTCGGAAAGGCGGTTGATCTGGTTGCAGAGGATAAGGGTGTAAATGTTCTAATCATAACCGGAGAAGGTAAATCCTTTGTAGCAGGGGCTGATATTGTTGAAATGAAAAATCTTAATAGTGAACAGGGAAGGGACTGGGGTGAACTCGGCTCATCTGTATTTAATAAGATTGAAAAACTTAAAATTCCTTCCATTGCCGCGGT
>CAZVFJ010000232.1:483-5319 GCA_964625825.1 uncultured Leptospirales bacterium
TGCAAACCTAACTACTCCTGTAATTGCAGCTGTTAACGGTTTTGCTCTTGGTGGAGGCTGTGAGCTCGCAATGTCCTGTGATATAAGGGTAGCTTCTGAAAATGCAAAGTTCGGTCAACCGGAGGTAGGGCTTGGCATTACCCCCGGTTATTCCGGCTGCGTGAGACTTCCAAGGCTTGTGGGACCGGCAAAGGCAAAGGAACTTATCTATACAGCGGATATTATTTCAGCTTTAGATGCAGAAAAGATAGGGCTAGTAAACAAAGTTGTGCCGGCTGAACAGCTTATTGACAGTGTACGGGAAATGGCCCGCAAAATAGCATCACGCGCGCAGATTGCGGTACGTTATTCAAAAATAGCGATTAACAGGGGCCTTGAAACTGATATTGAAACAGCAATTGTATTCGAGAACCAGTTATTTGCTCTTTGTTTTGCCACTGAAGATCAGAAAGAGGGGATGGCTGCCTTTATTGAAAAGAGAAACCCCGAGTTTAGATGCAGATAGAAGGGATAAAAAAGGAAGGATAGTTTTACTCAATATTCTGCTTACAGGGAAGTCCGGCATTTCGACAGTGCCGGACTTTTTTATTAACTTTGTAGGCTACAATAATTAAGTTAATAAAATTACATCAATAACTATCTATTGAGTATTGTTAAAATTTATAAATAATGATTATTATCCGGGTAAGAAAAAGTTTAGTAATAATTCCTGAATATATTTCGGCAGGAAAAATAAAAATTATTGTCTCCGCCGCCTACGGGGGAGACAATAATGCATTTTTCATTTTAAATAAATTAAGGGATAAATACTGAAAAATATTAAAATTGTTCAAGGAAGAAGGGATGTATCCCTTTGTTGCGGTGTTGATAATTATGCAATTTATACAAAATGATAATGATTATTTTTGCCAGTCAGGTCTTGCGACACTTGAACTTGATGAAGATCTCAGGATCACCAGATTCAATGATGAACTTTCTAATATTACAGGACTTCCTGAACCTGTCCTTGCCGGGATGAAATGGCATGACCTTATTTCATTCAACAATCCATCCATGTATCCCGGTGACAATTTGTATTCACAGTGGAAATTAAAACTTCCTACCGGAAAGTTCTGGTGCTGGCAGAAGTATAAAAAACCGCGAAAAATTTTTTCTGCAACAGTGAAGTTTGACTGGATAAAAAATATCTATTTCGCCACGCTTTATGATATAAGTGATCAGATTACTCCCGAAAAACTGGTAACTGACGCAGGTATAATAACCGGGACTATAGCCGATTCTATAAAGGGAGCAATGGGATATCATGACAGCGATGGTATAATAAGATTTGTATCCCGTGAAATATGTTATATGGGGGGTCTTAACAGCAGAGATCTTCTAGGTCATCATATCAGGGAGTTTTTCGACCAGAAGCTTGTAGAAAAATGGCTATACCTGATGAATGAAAAAAGTGATGAAATACCCGGGTATCTTGAATTCAACAGCTCAAGGGGGCAGGTGAGAGCTTTTCACTCTATTGCTACTCCACGTCTATTTATGGAAAATGACGGTTCTGTTGCAGGGTGTATGTTTATTTTTTCAGATATAACAGATTTGAAACAGCATGAGCGTAAACTGAAAATATCCGATGAGAAATATTCCAAGGCATTTCATGCAAGCCCGGCTCCAAGCATAATAACAACGCTTAAAGACGGAAGATTTATTGATGTGAATGAGAGTTATACCAGACTTGTCGGCTACTCAAAAGAGGAGCTCATCGGAGAAACAACAACCAGTATCAATTTTATTGTTAATAATGAGGAAAGGGAAAAGTTTGTGGCTGAACTTATGATCAGCGGGAAGCTCAGTAATTATGAGACACATGTTTATTCAAGGATCAAAGGGATCAGGACTTTTTCTCTTTCCGCGGAAATTATTGAGCTTCAGGAGATAAAATATATAATACTGGTAGGATATGATGTCTCTGATCAGATCCGTCTCGAAAAAGAGGTGCTTACAATTACAGGCCGTGAGAGGTATAAAATCGGGCAATATCTTCATGATGATCTTGGGCAGCATATAGTAGGGATAGAAGCCATGTGCGCAATTCTTGAAAACAGAATGAGAACTCATGAAAGCCCTGATGTCGCAATGCTTGAAGAAATTAATGAATATCTCAGAGAGGCACATGAGAAAGCCAGGAGTATGGCAAGTGGATTATGCCCTGTAAGGCTTGAGGAAAATGGGCTCAGTTCCGCAATTGAGGAACTCACTGCCACAACAGCAAAGTTTTACAATATAAAATGCGTATTTCATAATCATAATTCTCAGATTAAAATATATAACAGTCAGATTGCTATCAATATGTACTATATAGTCAGAGAATCAGTGAATAATGCTGTGAAACACGGGAAAGCATCTGAAATTAACATAACCTATTCTTCAAACCAGGGTTATATATTCCTTATTGTCATGGATAATGGTACGGGATTTGATCCGCTTAAAAATGATTTCTGTGGAATGGGGTTAAGCCTTATCAAGTACAGAGCAAGGGCCATTGGCGGTTCAGTAGAAATCAGTAGTTCTCCAGGAACAGGAACATCGATAATGCTTAAGCTACCCAGGATCAATAACAGGAAAAATGAATGGGACTGGAAACAGAAAACTTATGAAGAAATTACAAGTATTTATAGTCGATGATCATCCTATTTTTCGGAAAGGACTTATCCAGTTAATTAATGAAGAAACTGATATGGTTGTTTGTGATGAGGCGGAGGATGTCTTTACCGCTACAACAAAACTCAGGAGGATGAAACCGGACATCGCAATAGTAGATATCACTCTGAATGATACAAGCGGACTTGAAATTATAAAATTTATAAATGATAATAAACTGAAAATACCTGTTCTTGTGCTGTCTATGCATGATGAAAAAATATTTGCCGAAAGAGCTATAAGGTCCGGCGCGATGGGCTATATCATGAAGCAGGAGATGGCAAAGCAGGTTGCAAAAGCGGTAAGGCAGGTGCTTTCAGGAAAGATATATTTAAGTGATAAGATGAACGAGAGAATGCTTAACTCTCTGGCTTCAACAGATGAACATCCTGAAAATGCTTTGACTGATAATCCCGCTTCTATTCTTACCGGACGCGAACTTGAAATTTATATGCTCATGGGAAAAGGTTATCAGAGGAAGAATATTGCAGAGATGCTGAATCTGAATATCAATACAATTGGAACTTACAGGGAAAAAATTAAAGAGAAGATGGGATTTGAATCCTCCAGCGCTCTTGTGGCTCATGCAATTGCATGGGTTAAAAAACAGGAGAGTGGAAATCCCACGGCTCAACTATAACTGCTTTTTTAGATTGCTCTACCCGCCACAATAAAATCAATTTAATGACCACAAAGCCTGCCAAAGTAGGGTTATTGCTTATTTATGGATTCCAACTTATCAATAAGTTAGAAATTATAAATAGATAAGGAGGATAACTGATGTTTGATTTAACAGAAGAACAACTGATGGTCCGGAATATGTGCCGTGAATTCGCGGAGAAGGAACTGAGAGAACAGGCTGTAGAGATAGACAGAACACACAGGTTTCCGCTTGAGACAACAAGGAAACTTGGAGAGCTGGGGATAATGGGTGTTGTCTATAATGAACAGTACGGCGGCGCGGGAATGGATTATGTATCTTACGCTATAGCGGTAGAAGAAATTTCAAGAGTCTGCGCATCATCCGGAGTAATTGTATCAGCTCATAACTCACTTTGTGTATCTCCGATTAATTATTTCGGCACAGAAGAGCAGAAGAAAAAATACCTCCCAAAACTTTGCAAGGGGGAGCATATAGGAGCCTTTGGGCTTACAGAGCCGAACGCGGGATCGGATTCAGGCGGAACCAGAACAACTGCCGTGGCTGATAAAAACGGTTTTATTCTTAACGGAAGTAAAAATTTTATTACAAACGGCGAGTATGCGGATGTGCATGTGACTCTTGCTGTGACAGATAAAAATGCTCCAAAAAATAAAAACACATCATTTTTTATTATTGAGAAGGGAGACCCCGGATTCAGCGTTGGGAAGGTCGAAGATAAACTCGGCATCTGCGCCTCTTCTACTACAGAGATGATATATGAGGATTGCCGGATACCTGAAGTGAGAATGCTCGGCAAACCTGGTGAAGGATTCAAGATCGCAATGCATACGCTTGACGGCGGGCGTGTTGGTATTGCTGCCCAGGCGCTTGGAATCGCGCAGGCCGCACTTGAAGAAGCGGCAAAATACGCAAACATGAGGGAGCAGTTTGGAGCGCCTATAGGTAAACTTCAGGCAATACAGTGGATGCTGGCTGATATGGCAACAGAGATAGAAGCATCAAGACTTCTTGTTTATCAGGCTGCATCAATTCTTGATAAAAACGGGGCAAATAGAAGGCCGGCAAGCAAATACGCTGCAATGGCAAAACTGTATGCTGCTGAGTGTGCACACAGGTGTACCCATAAATGTATTCAGATCCATGGCGGCTATGGATATGTGAAGGATTATATTGCAGAAAGGCTTTACAGGGATGCAAGGATTACCGAAATTTATGAAGGGACATCAGAAGTACAGAGGCTTGTAATAGCAGCCAATGTTCTTTCAGAATTTGAAAGCTGATTTTCAGAAATAAAGTCAGGATTAAAGGCGATTGCGATTGCGGCACAGTCGATAATGATGGGACAGTCGGAAGTAGTTGTTGCAGGGGGAATGGAGAGCATGAGTAACGCACCGCTGGCACTTAAAAAAGCAAGGTGGGGCCACAGTTCTGATGATGAGTGGAGAGAAGGCGAAAGAGATGGGACTTGAGCCGATAGT
>CAZVFJ010000233.1:0-5303 GCA_964625825.1 uncultured Leptospirales bacterium
GTCCCACCGGGCGCCCTTCTACTGCAAGCGGGGAGGTGATACTTGAATTTATACCTTCTTTGAGAAGAAGTTCTGTGCTGTCACTGGCAGGATGATTTTCAAGGTATCCCCGAAGGTTATTGATAATCCTCGGGCTTCCTGATGCAAATACTTTTTCCAGGGAACTATTATTGATGTCAGCACTATATCCATTCTCTAAATATAGCTTTTCGTAATTTGCCTTTACATGATATATTGTGAGCCTTCGGCCGTTCTCTTCAAAAAATGATACTGCAATCCTGTCACAGGGTATGGCATCCTGTATGTTAATAAAGAGGAAATCTATTATATCTTCCAGCGTTTCCATGGATGAGATCCGGCGGTTAATATTCTGAATTATACCTGCAGTGCTCTCGTCTGCTGATTTTTCTGGTATTCTCTGTATATCTGCATAGGCTAAAGGTGTTCTGTTGATATCATCCATAAAAATAGGCCCCCGTTTAGTTTGATTTATATTTTATTAACACTCTATCCCGAGATACCTGTTAAATATATATCAAAATAATCTCAGGATGAAGCAGAACTTTTACTTTGTTATTATTGTTGACTGATAAAATCAGAATTAATAATAAACATTAATATAAATAAACAGTATTATTCCTTAAATTATTTCAGATAAAAAATGCTCTATAATCACCGCCACCAAAGGCCGGGTATTATAATTCGTAATTTTGCACTAAAAAGTATATTCAGGAATTATTACTGCGTATTTTTACAAAAATGAGTTTCGGGAAAATACTGATTTATGATTAGAAATCGTTACTTTTCAATTACTTTATTTTTATATTTATGATAAATAGGGAAACGACCGGTTATGAAAATACAGTTGAAAAATAGTATAAGAAATAAAATCCTTTTCGGGTTCATTCTACTCGTTTTTACTTCCGGGGCAATATTTATTTTTATAGGACATCAGACAATTTATAAAGGAACATTGAGCCAGGCATATGAAACGGTAAGGAGTGACCTCAACACTGCCCAGTATCTGTATTATAACAGACTTTACCAGAACAAAATGGCAGTGAGATATATGTCAAGTGTGGAATATATTCAAAATGCAATTAAAAGGGGTGATGGAAATTTCCTTTACAGGAAATTTTTCGAGGTTAAGGATTTTCTCGGAACTGATATCATTATTATAACAGACTCCAACGGGAGAGTCATCCAGAGGCTGAATAACAGGAACCTGAGAGGTGACAATGTCCTTCAGATAGATTCAATCAGGCAGGCAATTGAAACAGGAAAACAGATTTCAGGCACCAGTATCCTCTCTCATGAAATACTAATGAGAGAAGGAAATAAAATTACAGAAAGGGCACTTATAAAGATAGTCCCCACAGAAAAGGGGAGAAAGCTAGAGAAAGAATATGAGGACAGGGCCCTTGTCCTTAATACTGCCACTCCTGTTTTTTTAAATAAAAAACTTATCGGCGTAATATATGGAGCAACAATAAAAAATAACAACTTTGAGATTGTTGACCGCATCCAGAGTCTTTTTTTTAAAAAAGGGGAACGGATTCAGAATCATAATCAGATTGGAACTGTCACAATTTTTCTTGATGATATAAGAATTTCAACAAATGTAATAAGCAGCGAGGGCGAAAGGACTGTCGGGACTCTTGTTTCAGAGGAGGTTTATGACAGGGTTTTCAAGGAAGGAGTGACCTGGGTTGACAGGGCTTTTGTTGTAGACAAGTGGTATATTGCCGGTTACATCCCTCTGCCTGATACCACTGGAAAAACTGTGGGCATATTGTATGTTGGAGTACCTTCGGATAATTATAAATGGATAAAGGCAAATACTGTTCTATATGTTCTTTTGATTACATCGATAACGGCTTTAATAGCTATATCGGTTTCAATTTTTCTTCTTAAAAGAATAATCAGGCCAATAAACGAAGTTGTTGAAGCATCAGAAATTATAGCTGAAGGTGATTATAGCAGAAAACTTCCTCAGTTCAGCGAATACGAACTGGCTCATCTCTCCGCTGCATTTAACAGGATGATTGATGCTATATATGAGAGGGATTGCAGGATAAAAGAGACTGCCCAGAGTCAGATTGCCCAGTCCGAAAAACTTGCATCACTTGGCCGGCTCGCTTCAGGAATGGCACATGAGATAAACAATCCACTGACCGGTATTCTCACTTACAGCAGTATGCTCAAGGAGGATCTTGCAGGGAGTGAATATATCGATGACCTCCAGATAATTATTGATGAGACAATGCGGTGCCGGAAGATTGTCCGCGGCATACTTGATTTTGCACGTGAAACAAATATTGAAAAACAGCCCATTGACCTGAATAAGGCGCTTAACACGGCTATCAACATCATTGAAAAACATGTGAGTTTCAGAAAAGTTTCCATAATAAAAGTTTTCAGCGAAGAGATCCCTACCGTTAGTTTCGACCTGGATCAGATGAAGTCTGTTTTTAATAATCTGCTTGTCAATGCCGCGGACGCAATGCCTGACGGAGGAGACCTTACAATTACGACGTCATTTGATGATGCGGAGCAGATGGTTACCATAAGTTTCGCCGATACCGGTATCGGTATTCCGCAGGAGAATCTGGACAAAATATTCGATCCATTCTTTACAACAAAAGAACCGGGGAAGGGGACAGGCCTCGGGCTTTCGGTTATTTACGGAATTATAGAAAAACACAATGGGAGGATATCTGTTAAAAGTACTCCCGGAGCAGGTACTGAATTTATAATAAAATTACCGGCAGGTGAAAATGAGTCCATCAGCAGCTGAAATACTCATGAAAGAGATAACTCCCGAAAAGTATGAAAGTGCAATACAGGAGCTTGATGGGGAGTTCGTTTTTGACCGTGAAGCAATGATGGATTTCGGCGAGGTTTATTGCTCTCTCTATCCTGAATCTGTCAGCCATACAGATTCTGTTCAGGTTGTGACTGGATACAAACTTGTAAGAATATCGATAATAGAAGTTCTTCTTAAGGGAATGGACAGAACACTCAAACCCAGGTACAGGGAAATGCTTGCATCAGCGGCAGGGGTTTCGCGATATATGCCTGAAGTTGTAGCCATGAAAGGGATGGAAACCGCTAGTAAAATTTATAAGAGTCTTGATATAAAAGTGAAAGATATTAAATCCATAATTGATTCTCTTCCAAACAGCGTTATCAAGGAACGTTTTACCGGTGGGATCAGCGTATTTTATAATACACTCTATCTTATGAAAAAAAGCCTTGAAAACTGACAGCCTGGTAAAAATGTGATTAAAAATAGTTTTAAAAACCAGGAGTTTATATCAATTATAAACCATGAGATAAAGAATTCCCTGAACCCGGTTATAAATCTCTCCGTTCTGATGTTGAAACACAGGGACAGTAAATTAACCCCGGAAGAAAGGGAGTATCTTGAAGTTATTGAAAGAAACGGCAGAAAGATTCTCTCCCTCGTTGATAATGTATCATATCTTTACAGGCTCCGGGAATATAAATCAAAAACATTAATTGATATTGATGAATTCGTTGAAAAGATCAAAAGATGGATAAGTTGAAAATGTTAAAAATTCTGGCAATAGATGACAGCAGGGACAATCTTATAACTCTTACAGCTCTTATGCAGACTTTTTTCCCGGAAGCGGAACTGCTATCTTCAACATCCCCTCTCGAAGGAGTGGAGCTCGCAAAGGAGAACAGGCCGGATGTAATTATTGTTGATTATATTATGCCTGGTATGAATGGCATGGAAGTTTGTAACATACTCAAGTCCGATCCTCTTACATCCGCATCACCTGTAATTCTCATCACTGCCGGGGATACAACTCCGGAAATAAAAGCTGCCGCGTTTGACGCCGGAGCTGATGCATTCATCACAAAACCTGTGGATGAGATCGAACTTGCCGCCCAGTTGAAAGCAATGATAAGGATAAAATTTTTTGAGGATATGCTCCGTGAAAGCAACAGGGATCTTGAGAATAACCTTAACGAAAGAACAGTAAATCTCAGGATAAAGGAGAATAACTACAGCTCCTTATTTAACAGTATAAGCGATATAGTAATTATTCATGATCTTGAGGGGAGAGTCCTTGAGATAAACAGAAGCGGGCTTGAATATTTCGGACTCAGAGAGGATGATGTAATCGGGAACGCTGTGCTGAATTTTTTTAATTATCAGTCAGTATCTGATATTTCATCCAATATAATGAAGTTGTCATCACCTGAAAGAAAAGTAATTGAAACAGCGATCAGAAATTCAGATGGAGAATTAGTCCCGTTTGAAGAGAGCAGCAGGCTCGTTGAGTTCAATAACGATTATGCAATCCTGAGTGTATTCCATGACATCAAAGAAAAGAGAAACAATGAAGAACTTAAACGGCTTATATCACTTCTGATTGATAATTCAGATGACGCAGTAATAGGTGTTACTCCCGCAGGTGAAATTGTAAGCTGGAACAGCAGCGCTAAACGGATATTCGGCTACTCTCATCACGAAATAACAGGCCGCTCGTACTCAGCCCTGATCGCGCCTGAACAGCCTGATTTTTTTCTCTTTCTTCTTGAGAGAATCAGGAACGGTGAAAGGATTGACCATTATGAAACTGTGGGTATAAATAAAGATAAAATGCGGGTTTATCTTACGATGAAAATTCTCCCCATCCGGGATTCCATCGGAGAGATTATCGGGGCATCTCTTATTGAACGTGATGTAACAGAGGAACAGATATCCAGGGAAAAAATCAGAAAAGGAAAAGATTTTCTGAAAAATCTCGATGAAATTAATCCCGCTTTTTATATAGGGATTGATGCGGCAGGGAATATACTTTCGATGAACAGGACAATGCTAATTGCTCTCGGTTACACCCTGACTGAGGTTGTCGGGAGAAATTATATAGAATTTCTTTTTCATGAATCCGACAGGGCTATTCAGCGGCGCGATTTTATGAAGATGATTCAGAAAAAAAAGTCGCTTGTAAGTGAAAATTTAATCTATACCAAATCCGGTGAGGATATTTCTGTTGAGTGGCATGGGAAACCTGTTATGAATTTTAACGGGGAAGTCGATTTTTTATTTTTTGTAGGCCTTGATATTACAGAGAGAAAATGTCTTGAAAAGTCTCTAATGGAGACCAATGCCTTAGAGAGGCTGAAGATCGGGCAGGACCTTCACGACAGGCTCGCCCAGCATCTCGCGGGGATCGCATTCAGAACCGAACTTCTGAAGGTCAGAATCGGAGATGAGATGACAGATGCTGTTGAAGATATTGATGAAATAGTCGGTCTTGTAAATA
>CAZVFJ010000234.1:0-2012 GCA_964625825.1 uncultured Leptospirales bacterium
TCCTCTCCCATAAGGTCAAAGCTTCAATTCTTAAAGGAGATGTTGATTTAACAACTCTTGATTCATACCTGATGATGTTTAATGAAGTGTACAGGTATTATGAACAGGTACTTGATGATAAGTCTCTCCTGAAGATACTCCGGCAGAATCTCTACCTGAAGATAGATCCACAGCTTACAAAGTACGTGGCAATGAAGGAGAGGAAGAATCTTCCTTATAAAATAGTGATGATGTTCAGTGTTGTGAATGAATGGGGGTGGGGGCTCGATGAGATCCGCGATCTCGATGATTTTGAGAGCTGGGACTATAACAGGATTATACAGTTCTGGAACAGTATAAAAAAATTTATGCTGCTTTCCTATCAGAAGATATCGAGGGAGATGCCTCAACTCAACCTGAAAAGTAAAATTTCAGAATCAGATTTTAAGCTCCTGAGCAGCAAAGTAAAAGCAAATTTTTCGATTGAGCCTGATAAGATTGAGAACTTTATCACATTCAAGGATACTCCTAATGAGCCATATTTATACATTGAGCCTGACAACAAAGGGCTGAAGGAGAATGCCTGGAATGTTTACAAGAAAATCAGAATAGACAACAGAAATGAAAGAGAGATCAGTATCAAAACTGAAGAGGACCTTGTTAAACTCCTTTCCTGGTGCGCAATAAACCAGCTCTATGAACCGACATTCAGCCGGATATTCTTTGAGTCAGGGTATAATTATATAAATAAAAATCTTCTGATAGAGCTGCTGAACCGTATTTTTGAAATGTTTAATTCCGGTAAAGTTCACCTCGGGAACAGTTATTTTCTTCAGAATCCCCGGACTTTAAAGAATATGATTATAATGAATTTTACAGAGAATAATGCCACCTCGATATCTACATTCTACCATCTTTATATGAACACCTGGGGTGAATCATTTCTGAAAAAGTATAATTCGCAGTCAGACCTTGTGATGATTTTTTCCAAAATAATAAAAGACAGCGTTTACTCAAAGAAGGAGTTTGATGAGTTCTGTTTCTTCTTCTCTCCTGAGCCGCACAGGAAGATGTATAGAAGTATCGAAAAAATGTTTAGAACCGCCCATGATTTTTTTATCAGGGGAAAACAGTTCTATAATCAGCGTCTTCTTACTGTAATAGACGACACGCTTGTCTGTGTAACAAGAGAGGATAGCGAACTTACAGTAGCTTCATTTAACACTATTTTTGAAATGCTCGGATATATTTCCCAGAGGCCATTCAGGTATCCGGAGATAAGGATTTATTGTGAAGACAGCTCCAATCTGGCTATGATTGATGAAATTTACAGCAGGAGAGCAATTAACGGTCTTACCCTTGTTTATGAGGATAGGCAGAAATATACCGTATTTTATATAATGGATGAAAACAGTAATATATTCACATTTATAAAGAAGAAGAATGATATGGACCTCCTTTCGTATATGTACAGGTTTTGCCTGAATATTCTGAGGAGAGTTAAAAGTTCATCAACAGGGAGAACTATTGTTGAGGATATAACCTGTCTCAGGCTCGATATTGACAGGTTCGGAAAATATAATCTCAGGGATGAGACAAGGAACCTGAAGCAGATGGATATAATAAATACGACTTTCGGCGGAGCTGCTATAGCTGATGTAATATATAAAAACAGCCAATCATATTATATGATGAGGAGAGGGGATATTAAGGTCGGTCCGGCGCAGCTCTCAAATTTTCATGAAAAGCTTGTAGCTGCAGGGATAAACAGTACAGCACCACAGGAAATTATCGATATCAAGTTTCATAACCTTACACCTGAAAAGATTGAGTGCGGTACGATGATATATCTCCTGGAGAAATTCAGGATAGAGAAGGTGATAGGAACATCACTTTAACTCAGTCAGAGGGAAAGTTTTCCCTGAAGAATCTTACTTTTTTCTCTTTTTCCAGGGCCTTTCTGTTCAATGTACCTTTTTCAAGCGCGACATCAAGGAGTTTTATGCCGGTATCATCAGCTTCATCATCTGTTT
>CAZVFJ010000234.1:2022-5270 GCA_964625825.1 uncultured Leptospirales bacterium
CTCTGCCTTCTGCTCAACTTTAGCTTCAGGTTTTTCCTCATCCTTTAGAGAATTAAATCTGGCATCTATTTGATCCTGTGTAAGCATTGGCATTTCATCGTCATCAGGGATTACGATGGGCTTCCTTTTTGGAGTTTCAGCTTTCATCGTTACAGGTTCAGATTTTTTAACACTTTCCTGGGCTTTTGCTTTTTTTGATGTTTTTTTCGGCTCATGAATTATCTGGAGAGGTTCGGGTTCGGCCTCATCCCCGCTTTCCAGATCTAAAACAAGGTTTTCCGGCGGATTTGAAATTTTCAGATCGAGAAGTTTTATCCTTTCACCAAGGAGTATATTGATCTGTTTCTCAATGGTCATATATATTGGTGTGGAGAAGGATTTATCACTGGCTATCGATTTTTCGAGTTTTCTCAGCTCTTTTATATCATTATCTATTGTTTCAACTCTTTTCAGAACATGGATGACTTTCATACGTAAACCTCTTGATATTGGTTTGAGGAATAAAGTTATTTACTAATAACAGATAAAATTATACAAAAATATTATTTTATAAGTCAATTAGTTTTTACTATATGTCGCTTAACTGTAAGTTATATATTGAGATACTAATTTATTATTGACATATCCTCAAATAGACATAAAAGGGTAAGCGATAATTAAAGTAGGGGAGTTGTAAAGTGCCATCTGTTACTGATTATACAGATTCTAAGTACATAAAAAAACTGGATGCTCTGGATAAATTTCAGGCCATTGAGGAGCTTGCAAGGGTTTTTGATGGAAGCAGCTTCTGCAGTGATGTTGATTCTCTTGTAATGGCTCTTAAAGAGAGAGAAGAAATAATGAGTACAGGTATCGGTGTTGGTATAGCGATCCCTCACGCAAAAATTAACAGTGTGAAGGAGATGGCGTTTGCTGTGGGCATTTCTGATCGCGGAATCGATTTTGATTCGATGGATGGATACCCGGTTAAACTTATAATTCTTGTTATAGCCGGTGAGAAACAGCATAAGGATTACCTTCGGCTCCTTTCAAATATAATGGCTATTCTTAAAAAGGAGCCTGTTAAAGAGAAGATTATCAACGCATCCACTCCCGAAGATATTATACAGATATTTAAAAATGAGATATAGTCTGTTTTATCCTTATAACTTTTCAGGGAATAGATTAGACAGAAAATTTAGATTTATTATTTAGACTGGTAGAAGTAAAAAATGCTGGATTAGAGAATTATGGCTGTCATTGCGAACGACATATGAAGTGAAGTAATATGAGCATGTCAGCAATACTGTTTTTATAGAATAAATATTTAAAAGAACCAGATTGCCGCGTCGCTTAAATCTCTCCTGTGTTGCACTGGAAACAGCCGAAGTTAGCCTCTCGAAGGGCCTGTTCTGAGCCTGCCGAAAGGCTCCTCGCAATGATATTCAGCTTTTGTTTAAAAAATATTAGAATTACAGGGAGCTTATAATGGCTGAGAGGGATTATAATTTTACAGAGATTGAAGAGAAATGGCAGAAAACCTGGGAGGAAAAGGGGAGTTTTCTTAACAGGGTCGATAAAAATAAACCGAAGTATTATATCCTTGAGATGTTCCCCTATCCGTCAGGGAGAATTCACATGGGGCATGTGCGTAATTATACAATTGGCGATATAGTTGCCCGTCACAGGAAGATGAAGGGGTTCAATATATTTCACCCGATGGGGTGGGATTCTTTCGGGCTCCCCGCTGAGAATGCTGCGATAAAGAATAATACTCCTCCTTTCAAGTGGACATCTGAAAATATCGCGAATATGAAAACACAGCTCAAGAGGCTCGGTTTTTCGTACGACTGGACAAGGGAAGTCGGTACATATAAGCCTGAATATTACAGGTGGAACCAGTGGATATTTCTGAAGATGCTCGAAAAGGGCCTTGCTTATAAAAAAGTTTCATCCGTGAACTGGTGCCCGGGATGCCAGACAGTTCTTGCTAACGAGCAGGCTGAAAATGGTGTATGCTGGAGATGTGATTCCGAGGTTACGCAGAAGGAGCTGGAGCAGTGGTTTTTCAAAATTACCGCTTATGCTGATGACCTCCTTGCCGGCCATGACGAAATAACCGGCACATGGCCGGAACAGGTTCTTACAATGCAGAAAAACTGGATCGGAAGATCCACCGGACTCAAGGTAAACTTCAAACTCGAATCAGGCGGGGATTTCCCGATATTCACCACACGGCCTGATACTATCTTCGGAGTCACATTTATGGTAATCGCACCGGAGCATCCGCTTCTTGACACTGTGGCAGACCCCAGGGTGAAAGAATTCATCACAAAATGCAAATCACAGTCAATGGTTGACCGTACATCTGAAGACAAGGAGAAAGAGGGAATAGACACTGGTATTAAGGTGATCAATCCGTTTACAGGGGAAAAGGTCTCTCTTTATGTGGGAAATTTTGTTTTGATGGAGTATGGTACAGGCGCGATTATGGCTGTTCCTGCCCATGATACAAGGGACTTTGCCTTCGCAAAAAAATACGGCATTCCGATGAAGATCGTAATAGATAAACCGGGAGCTCCGCTTAAACTTGAAGAGATGACAGATGCTTACACAAATGAAGGGGTATGTATAAATTCCGGTGAATTCAGCGGGCTTAAGAATACCGATGCTATAGAGAAGATTGCCGATTACGCTGAAAAAAAAGGGATAGGAGAGAGGACTGTAAACTACAGGCTCAGGGACTGGGGAATTTCACGTCAGAGGTACTGGGGATGCCCGATTCCTGTCATATACTGCGATAAATGCGGCACTGTACCGGTACCGGAAAAGGACCTCCCGGTTGTTCTTCCCACTGATGTTGACTTTAAAGGAGACTCTCAGTCACCGCTCACAAGGATGCCTGAATTTGTCAATGTGAAGTGCCCAAAATGCGGCGGGGATGCAAGGCGTGAGACAGACACAATGGATACATTCGTGGATTCATCGTGGTATTATGCACGTTATTCTTCACCCTGGAGCGACAAAATTTTTGATGAAGAGGAAGTCGCATACTGGATGCCTGTTGACCAGTATATAGGCGGGATTGAGCATGCTGTTATGCATCTCTTATATGCAAGGTTTTTCTCCATGGTATTGAATGACCTGGGGCTTCTGAAGGATCGTGAGCCTTTCAAAAGGCTTCTGACACAGGGGATGGTTATCAAAGACGGATCAAAGATGAGTAAATCGAAGGGGAATATTGTTGACCCTGATGAAATTATAAAAAA
>CAZVFJ010000235.1:0-5252 GCA_964625825.1 uncultured Leptospirales bacterium
TTTTCACGGAATTTATCTTCATAACCAAGTTCCTTGAGCTGGTTGCATATATCAGAAGTCCTCCTGCACTGCCACACTATTGCTTTATGTATAGGAACCCCTGTTTCTGAATCCCAGAGGAGTGAAGTCTCTCTCTGATTTGTAATCCCGATTGATATAATTGAAGCGGGATTAAGGTTGCCATTTTTTATTGCTTCAGGAATAAGAGTTACGACAGACTCCCATATCTCTACTGCATCATGCTCCACCCATCCCGATCTGGGAAAATACTGAGGGAACTCTCTGTAGGAGCTCGAAATAATATTCCCCTTCTCGTCAAAACAGAAAACTCTATTCCCGGTTGTACCGAGATCAATAGAGAGTATAAATTTCTTATCTTCCATCATAAATAAAAACCTCCACTCAAAGACTGTTATTAATTATAAAGTCTTATCTCATGTGTCAAATATTTAAAGCATAGAGATGAATATCCGAGGTAAAATGTTTGACAGTAAAGAGACATTACCCACCTGTTATAACAACAGGTAAAATCATGCTTAACAATCTATTCGGTAATAAAAAAAACATATTTATTGCGGAGATCGGCCTCAACCATAATGGCGACATTGCAATAGCTGAAAAGATGATCGAAAAGGCTGCTGAGGCCGGTGCAGATGCTGTCAAATTTCAGACATTTATCCCGGAGCTGATGAACTCCCCGTTAACTGCTTCTCTCTTGAAAGGGGATTCACTTCCTGTATTGGATAATGGCATTACTGATTTTTTCAGAAAGCTGACATTCTCCGCTGATAAATGGATAAAATTGAAGAAAAAAGCTGAAGATTGCGAAGTAGTATTCTTCTCAACTCCATTTGATATACCCTCAGTTGAACTACTTGAAAAACTTGATGTAAAATTGTACAAAATTGCGTCATCCGAAGTTACCAATCCCCCACTATTGAAAACAATTGCATCTACCGGCAAGCCGGTAATAATTTCAACAGGGATGAGTACACCTGAAGAGATAAAACGCGCGATAGAATTACTCGAGGGAAACGGTTCGGGCGAACTCGTTATACTGCACTGTGTTTCACTCTACCCCGCTGACGATTCAGAAGCGAACCTCAGGCGGATAGTCTCTTTAAAAGAGAATTTCGGTAAGCCGGTTGGGATATCAGATCACAGCAGAGACTATGCTTCGGTGATGATAGCATCAGCTTTCGGCGCCACTGTGTTTGAAAAACATTTCAAATTAAGCGACGACCATGACTGCCCGGACAAAGATGTATCACTGACTCCCGGACAGTTCAGCGAGATGGTTGCAGCCGCCGGCAGGGGCGCATTAATGGCGGGAAGCGGAAGGATTGAATTTACGGGGCGCGAATCTGATACAGCAAGAGGAGCCAAAAGGAGCCTTTTTGCTTATCGCGATATAGACGCAGAGAGCATACTTTCAGAAAAAGATATAATTTGTCTCCGCCCTGGTGTAGGAATACCTGCCTCGGATATTTATAATTATATAGGGCTCAAAGTAAAAGTTAAGATAAAAGAGGGTTCGCTTCTGAAGCCTGAATTTTTTAATAACCGGAGTGTTTAAATGTTCACATGCAAGAAACTTGCTTTACTCCTTATCCCCTTATTGCTCATTGAGGGATGTTCAACATGGTACATGTTAACAAAAAAAGAGAGCAAATATTATACGCCACTTGAAATGAATATTCTTGTTGAAACGACAACAGCTGCTGATTTCAGATTCGGTTTTGATCCGGATCTCGAACTCGATTACATTTATATGGCAGGAAAATTTTCAGATCAGGAACTGGCAGCAAAAGAAAAAAAGCTTAAAGAAGTCCTGATGAATTATAAAACAGAAGAAGTTGTAAGCTTTTACGAAAAAATATACAGGCTGACAGAAATTCTCACATGGAATATGAACAATTACAGAAGTGACCACGACTGGGCCGAAGCAACATTAATAGAGAAATATCTGCTTCCTGATACACACAAATTCCTTGAAATGCTTGAGAAAAATGTAATACTTATCGATGTAAAATATAGAACAATACTTGAGGAGAGAAAAAGGGTCATTAAAGAACAGGTCATTAAAGACCTCGACTGATTTTATCCTGATACGACTGTGAAAAAAACAAAACTTTTTGCCATTATAATTACCATGCTGATTATATCATTTTCAGTATTACCTTCTTATGCACAAAATAGAGGCACTTATATTTTATGCTATCATGCGTTTCTGGACAGGAAAGATCCTTACTCATTTACAAATGAAAAGTTCAGGGAACAATTACTAAGACTTAAAAATAACGGTTTCCAGTTCGTTACATTTGAGGATATGATTGATGGACGCATAAGCGGAACAAAAAACATTCTGATAACTATTGATGATGGGAATAAAAGCGTTTACCAGGCCTATTACTCAATCATGAAGCCTTTGGGAATTAAACCTGTTCTTGGTATATATCCGGCGATAATAGGGAGAGTACACTATGCTATGACATGGGACGAGTTGAAGAGACTTGCTGATGATGGTTGTTATATCGCATCTCATGGCTATCATCATATGTACCTTTCAACAAAATATCATGACAAGGAACCTCAATGTTTTAATAAGGAAATATACTACTCAAAAAAAATTCTGGAAGAAAAACTCGGGAAAAAAATTGAACTGATGGTTTATCCGTTTGGAGTATCAAGCGATATCGCTATTGCTGAATTAAAAAATGCGGGATATAAGTATGGAATGTCTCTTATACCAAAGATATCAAAAGTCCCATTCGTGGACAATTTTCTAATACCGAGATATTTACTGACCAAACCCTGCCAGAAAGGTACGATTGCTTACATAACCAAAAATGCGGAAGCACTGAGTACAGCATCAGATATTTCCAGGGAGCAGAAAAGCAGACCGCTTGCAGCAGGCAGTTATGAAAATAAAGCAACAATCAGAAATTATCCCCAGAAAATAAGCGGGATGATAATGAATGATGTTATATTCATGCCTGACAAAAAAATTGCGAAGAAAAAATCCCGCCCTAAATTTAAACCGTATGTGCATAACCATAAAAAAAACGTGAAGGGTAATGCATATAAGAACGCAAAAAAACGCCAGGCTGTTTCTTCTAAAAAACAGGCTGAAAATAAAGAAACCCGTCCCCCTGTAAAACAGAGTAGCCTTCACACTGAAATTAAAGATTATTATTTTGCTTTACAGGCCCGTTTCAGTTCTATTATTTACTCGATTAGAGAGTTAACCGCAGCTAAAATTTCCCTATTCAAAACAAAAACAATCTCCCTATTCAGTTAATTAATTCATGTCAGGGGACTTCCCCTGATAATGTTTACTTTTCCTTGACAACACAATAATTATATATAAATTAAACAGACTGGCCGGATTTTTTACCATTTAATATCCGGCAATTACGCCAAACCACAATCCGGAGAATATATATGCTGCTTGGTATTGATGTAGGAGGGACACATACAGATGCGGTTCTTATTGATGAATCTAAAGGAATTATTTCTAAATTCAAAGTTAAAACCGACAAGAAAAATCTGCTAAATACAGTAATAACCGCTCTTAAAGAAGTTACATCCGGCTACGATGTAAAAAAAATAACAAACGTTAACCTCAGTACAACCCTTTCAACAAACGCAATAGTCGAAAGCAGGCTCGAAAAGACAGCAATGATTATCTCGTCAGGTCCGGGAATTGATCCTGCAAATTTTGCGATAGGAAATAATACCTATATTATTGACGGTTCAATTGATCACAGGGGAAACCAGGTAGCGCCCCTTGACAGGGAAACTCTAATCAGTTCAATAGATGAATGCAAAAAAAACGGGGTAAAAGTTTTTGCCGCTGTGACAAAATTTTCAACAAGAAACAGCACCCAGGAATCTGAAATTGCTGAAGCTATAGGTAATGCTGCTGATTATATAACCATGGGACATGAACTATCAAGCCAGCTCAGTTTTCCGAGAAGGGCTGCCACTGCATATTACAATTCTGCCGTATGGCGGATTTATAACAACTTTATCGATGCAATAACAGGGGGCCTTGACAACATCGGTATTAAAGCTCCCGTAAACATTCTTAAAGCTGACGGAGGAACAATGCCTCTGGCTGTTTCACGTAAAATTCCTGTCGAGTCAATACTCTCCGGCCCCGCAGCAAGCATTATGGGCATAATAGCACTAAGCAGTATCAGGGACGACTCTGTTATTCTTGATATTGGAGGGACAACTACAGACATTGCCATATTCGCTTCGGGGTCTCCCCTGATAGATAAGGAAGGGACATCACTTGACGGTATTCCGACACTGGTACATTCCCTTCACAACAGGTCAATCGGTATTGGCGGAGATTCTGCAATTAAAGTATCAAACGGAGATATTCAAGTTGGCCCGGAACGCGAAGGGCCATGCATGGCTGACGGGGGCGATATCCCGGCACTTGTTGACGCATTGAACTACAGGGGAACAATTAATTATTTGGATACAGCCAGATCTGTGGAAGGTATTAAAAAGCTTGCTGCGGAAAAAAAGATGAATCCAGATCAGCTTGTGGAGAAATCTGTTAAATATGCCATAAATAAAATCAGGACAGAAATTGAAAGGATGCTTGACGATCTTAACAGTAAACCTGTTTATACAATTCATGAGATGGTACATGGCCAAAAAATATCACCAGAGAAAATGTATCTTATCGGAGGACCGGCACGGGCCATGGCCGCGATAATGTCTGACGGCATTGAAATCCTTGTACCGGATAATCACGATGTAGCGAATGCAATAGGTGCAGCCCTTGCTCGTACAACCTTTGAAACAGAACTCTTCTCTGACACAGGGAAAGGAGTAATGGTAATGCCAAACCTCGGAATTAAGGAACAGGTAACAAGGAAATATACACTCAGTGACGCTGAGGCTGCCGCGAAAAAACACACAAAGGAATATCTTGTCAGAACAGGTTACGATATAAAAGACTCTGACATAAATATAATTGAATCATCAAGCTTCAGAATGATAGACGATTTTTACGCTTCAGGCAATGACATACGGGTAAAATGTCAGGTCAGGCCGGGAGTAATAATGCACCTTCAAAATCGAGGAGCTTAACCATGCTTAATGCTAAACACAAACTTGGACTTATCTTTTTCCCGGCATACGACTGGGCGATTTCTCCGACGCACCCGGAAAGGGAGGAGAGGCTACTTTATACCCAGGACCAGCTGATAGAGGAGGGAATATTTGACATA
>CAZVFJ010000236.1:0-5247 GCA_964625825.1 uncultured Leptospirales bacterium
TGATCTTAATCAGAATAAAAAAATCACTGATGAATTTCTTATCAATTCTATTAAACCGGGACAGCTTAATGAACTTCTTCATCCCGTGATAGATCCTCGTACAGTTAAAACAATCAAGACTATTAAAGGTGGTATTGCAGGTTCAACCGGCGCAGCAATAGGGAAAGTTTATTTTTCCACACCAAAATTGCTTGAAGAGTATAAGAAAGCAATTATGCATGGCGGCGATACTAATATGATACTAATTCTTGTATCATCTTATGCTGAGGATGTTAAGGCTATAGAGGTAGCACAGGGTGTCGTCACCTGTGAAGGCGGCTTCTCTTCACATGCGCCTGTTGTTGCAAGAAGTCTTGGAAAAGTTGCCATGGTTCAGCCTGAAATGAAGATAAAGGGGAATTCTTTTACTCTTGCTGGTAAAATAGTAAAGGAAGGTGATTATATTTCAATGAATGTCCCATATTATGATGACCCGACACTTTATCTTGGAAAGGTTGAACTCATTGAACCTGATTTTAAGAAGAATGGATTATTTGATTTTCTTGAAATCGTAGAAAAGTATATTGAGAATTTTGATGTCAGATCAAATGCTGATCAGGGCCGCGATGCCATCCTTTCAAAAGAATTCAAGGCTGATGGTATCGGGCTATGTAGAACCGAACATATGTTTTTTAACGAAAAGCGTATTATGAAATTCAGAGAGATGATCATTGCTGAAGATGATAAAGAAAGAATCAAAGCTCTGGAGATTCTTAAACCGATGCAGAGATCGGATTTTTATGATCTATTCAAAACAATGGCTGGTAAACCTGTTACAATCAGACTTCTTGATGCACCGTTGCATGAATTTCTTCCAAGGACTGACGAGAGCATGAAGGAATTTATAAAATATATGCAGGGTAAAAAGAAAAATCTCAAAGCTGCCGATATACAGGCAAGATGTGAAGATCTTGCGGAGATGAATCCTATGCTCGGTCACAGGGGATGCCGAGTAGCTGTGACTTACCCTGAAATATATGAAATGCAGTGCAGGGCTATATTTGAAGCCGCATGTATGCTAAAAAAAGAGGGAATCGAAGTTGTGCCGGAAATCATGATTCCTATTGTAATGAGTGAGCAGGAAATAAAGTTTCTTAAAAATGGTAAAAAAATTGAAGGTAAAGAGGTCAAAGGAATACGGGATATCAAAGATGAAGTTCTTGAAGAATATGGTGTGTCAGAACTTGACTATAAAGTAGGAACAATGATAGAGCTCCCTGCTGCCGCTCTTGCAGCAGGTTCTATTGCTGAGTATGCTGAATTCTTCAGTTATGGAACAAACGATTTAACGCAGACAACGTTTGGTCTCTCACGTGATGATTCAAGCTCATTTTTCCCTGATTATTCTCTATATGATCTTATGAAAAATAATCCCTTTAAGGTTCTCGGTGAGCCGGTGAAGGAACTTATAAGCATTTCATCTATAAGGGGGAGGCTTACAAGACCTGATATAAAAATGGGTTTATGCGGGGAACATGGAGCAAATCCTGACAATATAGCTTTTTGTATTGAAACAGGATTGAATTATGTGTCGTGTTCTCCATATGCGATACCTCTTGCAAAACTCGGTATTGCACAATATAACCTTAATAAAAAATAGCATTTGAAATTCAAAAGCTATAAAATAAAAAGAGCGGCTTTCGGCCGCTCTTTTTATTTTATTATATATAAATAATGTTAATTTTTGTCAAGTGCGGCAATTCCAGGAAGAATCTTTCCTTCAAGAACTTCAAGGAAAGCCCCGCCACCAGTCGATATATAGGTTATTCTATCAGATACTCCTGCCTTATTCACAGCTGTAACGCTATCACCACCGCCAACAATACTCAGACAGTCAGAATCAGCAAGTACTCTGGCAATTTGGTTTGTACCTGTTGCAAAATTGGGCATTTCAAAAGCTCCCATAGGGCCGTTCCATATTACTGTTTTAGCTTTTTTTATCTCATCAGAAAATAGCCTGATAGATTCAGGTCCAATATCCAGACCGATTATATTATCAGGAATTGACTCAACAGGATAAACAGCGTTGGGTGAATCATTATCGAATTCAGGGGCGCCAACAATGTCAACAGGGAGAAGTATTGTTACATTTTTTTCCACGGCTTTTTTCATAATATTTTTTGCGGAATCTATCAGTTCTTCTTCAAGCAACGAATTCCCTATTGAAAAGCCGTTTGCTTTAAGAAATGTAAAAGCCATCCCTCCGCCTATGATTATAAAATCGACTTTATTCATAATATTGGTTAAAGCATCAAGTTTAGATGAAACTTTTGCTCCGCCAATTATCGCACCAAAAGGCCTTTTGGCTGATTGAATTGTGGTTTGGCTGTATTCAATTTCACTTTTCAGTAAGAAGCCCGCTGCAACAGTTTTAACAAACTCAGTAACAGCAAAATTTGATGAGTGCCCTCTATGAGCAGCGGCAAATGCATCATTAATAAAAATATCTGTATGAAGTGCAATAAGCTCTCCTAGAGCTCTATCGTTTTTTTCTTCTCCTGGATAAAATCTGATGTTTTCAAAAAGTATAATTTCACCTTTTTTCATAGACTTTGTTATATTTATTGTTTCATCGCCAAGTGGCGTTTCAATGAATCTAACAGGTTTTTTTAAAACTTCAGATAACCTATCAGCAACAGGTTTAAGGGATAGCCCTGGTTTAACCTGTCCTTTTGGTCTCCCCAGATGTGAAACGAGAATTATCCTGGCATCATTTTTCAGGCAGTACTCAAGAGTAGGGAGTGTTGCAATAATACGTGTGTCATCAGTGATATTCATCTCCTTATCGTAGGGTACATTGTAATCTACCCTGATCATGACACGTTTGTCTTTTAAATCGATTTGATCTATACATTTAACAGTCATTTAAAATAACCCTGATTTTTTTAACTATTTAATTTTTTATGTTCTCTTCTGGCAACTATTTTTGCTATTATTATTGAGATTTCATAAAGCAGCATTAATGGAATTCCTACAAGAGTTTGGGACAGAGGATCGGGGGGAGTGATTAAAGCGGCAAGTATCCAGATAATTACAATTGCATATTTTCTTTTGTTAATAAGATACTGTGGCGATATAATACCAAGTCTTGTAAGTATAAGAATTATAACCGGTATTTCAAAAATAATACCCATTATGAGACTGAAAAAGATAATGAAACTCAGGTAATCGTCAGCTCCAATAGTACTAATCATATCCGTTCCTACAAAACTAAGCATTACCTTAATAGCAGCGGGGAGAATTAGAAAGAAGACAAAAGCTGCCCCTGAATAGAATAAAATAATAGCGGAAAGAATTGTTAAACGTGAAAACGTCCGGCTTTTTTTCTCTATTGCAGGTACAATAAATCGCCATATTTGAAATATAATCATTGGAACAAGTATAAAAATAGCAGCAGCTGCTGAAACCTTGAATTTCAGCATAAAACCGCCGACTATAGTGAATATATTCAGCTTATTTCCTGAGTCAAGAAATGGTTTATTAATAAAAGATACGAGATAATCTGAAAAATAAAAGGCGATAGATGTAAGGATAATAAATGATGCTAATATTGTAAGAACCCGTGACCGTAATTCATCAAGATGACCAACAACGGTCATAGGTTTATCTCCCCGGTCAAGAGCTTCAGGATCAATTTTTTCCAGTTCGTTTGTGTCGTTGCTCTCATCAGTGAGGAGATTGTATAATTTATTCTGAGGGTTCTCTTTTTTTACAGGTAGAGATGGATTTGTCAGGTCTTTTACAGGCAGTTTTTTTGTTTCATCTTCATTTGTTGAAGATTTCTTTGTCGCTCTACTGGTCTTAACCTGAGTTTTTTTTACAGGTTCATTTTTGGGAGAAGTATTTTTCTTCACCGGTTTTACGGATTTGGCAATGCTTTTCGTTTCTTTATTGCTGAGTTTTTTGTCCGGCTTTTTTTTCACACTTTTGTTGCTTTTATCTTCAATTATTTCTGTACCTTTTTTTTTCTTTTCCAAAATCGTCACCAGTTGTATGATTATGAATTAAAACTCTTCTGTATTAATAATTTTTTCCTGTTCGTCAAATACTTTCCATTTGCCGATTTTTTTCCCGTTTTTATAATGCCCCTGAAATTTCATTTTTCCGTTATTATGATAAAATTTCCAGAGGCCATCCCTAACACCATTTTTATATTTGCCAAGTGATTTTCTTTTGCCATTGGGGTAAAAGAGATTTTCTGTGCCGTTTTTAATATCATTCGAATACAAAGAGATCTCTTTTGGAATTCCGTCAGAATAATATTGTTTGAACGCGCCAGCTTTTTTCCCTTTTCCAAACATTATCTCGGATAAAGGGACTCCTGTTTCTGAAAATTCATAAAAAGAGCCATTTAAAATTCCATTTTTATATGTTACCCTTGAGTGTACTCTTCCGTTTAGAAAATATGTATACCATAATCCGTTAAGTTTATCCTTTGAATAACTACCACGGGCTTTAATTATTTTTCCTTCGGTATTTTTATAGTATATTTTCCATTCACCTTCTTTCATTTTATTTTTAACAGGCCCTTCGGCTTTTAAGTTTTCGTCATCATAATAGAATTTTTGAATTCCGCTGAGAGAGGTTATTTTATCTTTAACAATATCCAGATCGGGATTATCTATTTGAATTACGGCAATGGGATTTTCTATGTTTGATTCATCAATGGTATCCTGAGCTACGGCGAAATGAGCATAACTAAGTACTATTAGTGAACTAATAACAATAAGTAATTTTTTCATTAAGGTTTCCTTTTAAAATGATAAGAAAAGTTTTATGTCTTCTTGGAATTTATCAGGTTTTGTCTATTTTGTTCCGATAAATAAATAGAAACAATATTATACGACAAATACTAGATTCAAAAAATCTAGTCAAATGTTTTTTATTAAGGATGTAAGTGAACAAAACTTTTGTGTTTTATGTTAAAATTTAATTAGTAAAATAAGTATAATAAAAGATTTATAAAGGAAAAGGTGAATTTTATGATGAGATCGCTCTGGACAGCAGCATCAGGCATGATTGGACAGCAGTTTAATATAGATACAATTTCAAATAACTTGTCTAATGTTAATACTACAGGCTTTAAAAAGCAGAGAGCAGAGTTTGAGGACCTTCTTTATCAGACTGTTCTGTCAGCGGGTACGCCTGCAACTGAAATTACAGAGATACCTACAGGCATTCAGGTTGGTCATGGAGTAAAAGTTGCTG
>CAZVFJ010000237.1:0-5222 GCA_964625825.1 uncultured Leptospirales bacterium
AAAAACCGGCCGGTGATGAAGGTAGTAATGATGATAATGAAGGTAATGTTAAAACCTTTGAAGATTTAATTGATAAATAAAATCATGATTCCTATAAAGTCATCAATTGTTATTATTGTAACAGCGTTAGCTGGTATTCTTTCAGCATGCAGTTCTGCTCAGTGGGAGAAGCAAACCGTTTCTTTAGAGAGGGAGTATAATATATTTGATACTTCTTCAGTTACAGGAACCGGGCTCAGGCTTGAAAGTTATAACTATCAACCGCGAAAATGTATTAAAAGTTCAGATTCAGCAACAACCGGAGGGCTGTTGAGTCTTGATTTTATCAATCCGTCTACAGTTTTATCAGGCGAAAGAGGACCTTATAGGGATTTTATTAAAACTGCCTTGATACGGGCATCCTCTTATAATCTTACAGGGATGAAGCCTGTTTCTGTGGCATGTATTGTAACTGTTTCAGGAAGAATGAATTATTTAATAGATAATTCAATCCAGCTGACTGAACTGGCGAAGAATTTTCTGCAGAAGAATGATATCGAGGGATTTTACAGACATTGCGGAACAGAATTTGTTGACAGTACCCTTTTCGAATCTGCCTTTGCTTTTGTTGTTACGTACTATATGCCTCCGGATGAGGCGGATAAATTCAGCAGAAGAGTTAAGTATGGAAGAGAAATCGGTACATCAGATATAAGAAATTTTTCGGTTTTTAATGAAGTGGGGAATCGCTATCCATCTTTTTTTTCAACCAGTGGATCATCAGACAGTCTTTTTATTCCGCTGGAATTTCCTGTAGCTTCGGCTTACGGACAAGGGAGTGATAATTTTCTGAAAACAGTAATTCACTCATGCCTGTCCTCAACAAGCGGCAGGATTACTTTGTTACATTTAAAGAAATGGAGTGAACTTCCTGATGTTAACAGCTATATGCCTCAAAGAACAGGAGACAGGTTCCCGGAGGAAGCTCATGATAGAATCGAGGCTCTTGCACAGGATATGCGTGATTTTTCACTTTTCAGAATTAAACTGGGAATGCATCAATCAGAAAAAAATAATGAAATAATAAAAACTCTGACAAAAAAAATTAACTGGGGAAGTTTTTATAAATGCAGATGGGGCATAAGTAATAATGCCTATATTAGACCGGAACAGGAGAATGACTGTAAAGACCTGCTTCAGGGATTGAATAAATATAGAGAAATTGAAAATTATAATTCTTTAATAGACATACTGAAAGAAAATCCGGGACTCAATAGCGACAGCTTCAGAGAAGTGAGGCTTGTTGATCGGGCTACCATTAACGGTGATAATAATAGTGAGTCAGAGTACAGGTTTAATGACAAAACATTATATGTAGATATACCTGAAAAAGTCAGTCCCGGTCAGACAATGGATGCAAGGGGGAAGCTTTACTCAACTGATTGTATCAGTAAAGACTCTATTAGTTATCTAGCTAATAAAAATGGAGGAGTCAGCTCAATTCGTAATGATTGTTACCCCGTAGAAGGAGATTGGGGGATAATAACGAGGACGCTTCTGTTCTGGAAACAGCCCCCATTTAAAAAGCCACGCTACAGGGGAAACCTGGAGATTACCGGTTTTTCAGAGGAGCTTTCTGATAGTTTTACAATCACCGGGGAGGCTGTGGAACTTGCCCGTAAAGACATAAGAAAGTTTTATAACAAATATGGTACACATTATGTAAGCCAGGTCAGAGGTAGAAGAGGCATTGTGTATTATTTCTTTACTGATCCGGCAAAAGAGAGGACTATAAACGTTGAGCCTTACGGGGTTTCTTTATCTTATCTTGATAAGGTGGATGCTAATCTCCCATCTGATAAGAATGGGGGATGTCTTTTCTCTCTATTCGGAAAATTATTGAATCAGAAAAAAGAGGAACCGCTGCTGCATCCTGAAACGGTTACTGGTTTTTTCGGGAGCAAAGAAGATTTTGTCAGAGTTTTCAGAGAAGGTTCAGAATCGGTACCTGTCGAGCTTTATCTGAAACCATGGTCACAATATCTTGTTGAAAGAGGGATTATAAGAATTGATCAGACTATACCAGCCGGTTTGTTCAGGGAACAGAATCCGGATGCATTAGAGGGCATGGTCGTAATCACCGACAACAATGGCGATGTATATGAAGGGATGATGAGTAATGGACTTAAAAACGGTTATGGAGAACTGAAAACCGGTGATGGTGCCAGGTATAAGGGGGGCTGGATAGGGGACCTGATGCATGGCAGGGGGGCCTATACAGATAAAGACGGGAGCATGTATGCCGGAGAGTTTATGTACGGCTATCGTCATGGGACCGGTGAAAATAAAGATAAGAGAGGAAATATATATAAGGGCAATTTCTTTAAAGGTAAAATCAACGGCCAGGGTGAAATGTCATATAAAGATGGGAGAAAATACAGGGGTGAGTTTCGTGATGGAGAGCCGGAAGGTTATGGGATAATGTTTTATCCTGACGGAAGAAAAGTTGAGGGTAGTTTTAAAAAAGGCCTTTATTTAAGAAAATAAGCAGAAATAATTTTTCATAAGCATGATTCGCATTACAGTCGTTATATATTAAAAATTAAATCAAAAAATTTTTAGATACTTGGCAATAAAATACTTGTAGTAATCAATTTATTATGTAAAAAAGAAAAAAACAAAGGGAGAGTAATTTTATGAGAAAGGTCTGTTTCCCCGCACTATTATTAATTTTTATTTTTATTAGCAGTTTATATGCCGGGCCAACAGTAATCAGGGATAACAGGGTCACAGATATTGCAACAACCCCGGTTCTGGGAAGAGGTTATTCCTTAGGGACAAATACCTATCAGTCTACATGTTTAAAAGAAGTTGTAATAACTGAACCTTCATATGATATGGAGTATACTTTCGAATCTATTGAAGACAGTCTTGATACGACAAAGAAGACAGAAGATGAGAAGAAGATCGATACATCAGGTTCTGTAAATGTAAAAGTGAAATATTTTCGTCATAATGCCAGTCATGGTCTTAATTGGGCTCTCTCAACCGGGTCAAAGACTACAACAATAAATAACGAGACCTATTATAATCACAGGGTTCTTGTAACAATTGATCTATATACATACTATGCCTCGGTTGATGAAAGTAAGAGTCTTATGAGCGATACAGCAACTCAGCTTCTTGCAAACAATGATTTGCCGGGATTTTTTAACAGCTGCGGTGCTTATTATGTGAGATCAATAGGAAGAAAAGCAAACTTTGTATCTATATTCACATATAGCACAAAAGAAACAACCAGAGATACAAAGTTCGAAAGCAATTTAAAAAGTTCAATTCAGTCATTCGGCTCTTATTCTTATAAAGCCCTTTTTGGCTCAGTAAAGGTTAATGCCGATTATAAAACCTCAACAGACCTTCAGCAGAAAAGAATGGAAGAGTTTAATGAACAGGCTTCATCAAAACGTCTTTCCATTGTAACTCATGCATATGGTTTGGGTAAGGATGAAAAGGCCTCGCTGATATCCTATGATCTGGAAAGTTTTAAGTCCGCCATTAAAGATGCATTCATTTCAATGCAGAATCCCAATACAGGTAAAGTAGCTACCATAGAAATAGTGCCATGGGTAGAAAATACAGAATTCCAGTCACTTGTTAAGCTGGATGAAAAGGATACTGCTGTTGAGGGCGGTGCGGAAGGAGAAACTGAAACACAGTTATTATATGAGAAAAAACATATTCTGACTCAGAATGCTGAATTTCTTATAGAAGTTGAAAGAGCCGATCGGAACCTTATGAACATGTATTACAAGGCAAAACTCTGCAGGGCAAATATCGATGCAAACTGGAAGACGGACGGTCAGCTGATGGATGAATATAAAGATTCCCTTGTAGTAAGTAACAGGAACGGTACCACAGATTCTCTTAAAAAACTTGATGAAACTCTCAGTAATACAAAAATTCAACAACTCCTTGATAGTGAGAAAATTTTTATGTACGGAAGCGCTGAAGGAACTTCTAAAGGTTCAGGCGGAGGCGCAGCAGCCTGTATAAAATCGATCATGAAGAGTGGTTTTTTCAAAACAAGCTACAGGGATATAAAAGAATGTGAACCAGTTCTTGGACAACTCGGAGATGTGCAAAGCGATTTTGTAAGTGATTATTGCATGCCGGTATTGTTTCAGGAATAAATAAAAAATAAATTATTTTTTGAGGAGAGATGACTTTATGAAATTTCATTTTGGAATGTTTAATCTTATTTGTCTGTTAATTTTAATTTCAGTTATTGATGTTTTTGCAGGCCCTGTTATAATTAGAGATAATCGTGTAACAGATATAGGTACAACTCCGGTATTGGGCAGAGGGTATACCATGTCTACTAATACTTTTCAATCAACATGTCTGAAAGATGTCAAATTAACAGAACCCTCTTATGACTTCACCTATAGATTTGAAGAGATGAAAGATGAAGGTGAAAGATCCAGCTCAAAGACCACGGATACCCCGGAGGTTTCTGATCCTATAATTAATGCAGGATTTATGAAATATATTGAAACAGTGACTTCCAAGAAAGGAGAGACTGTTACCAGGGAAGGAAAGACTTATTCAAAACACAGAATGGTTGCTACAATAGATCTTGATTCATATTATGCATCAGTTGATGAGGCATCAACAAGTCTAAGTGATTCCGCGAAAAATCTTCTGATAAATAATGACCTTCCGGGATTTTTCGACAGCTGTGGAGCATACTATGCCCGTTCAATAAACAGAAGGGCAAAATTGGTTTCTGTTTTTGAATATGAAACTGAGACAACAGAGCGTGATAAATCTTTTGAAGGGCAGATTGAAAGTCAGGTTAAAAGTTTTGGACTGGTCACAAGAACCAGAACAACCGGTGCATGGTTCTGGAAGAAGACAACAACAACCAGCAGCTATGAACAGCAGGGTGCAACCCAGACAACAAGCAATAAGCTTCAGGAAGAGTTCAGCGAGAAAGCCTCTAAGATGAGACTTACTATTACAACAGCCGGATTTGGTCTTGGAAAAGATGAAGAGGCTACACTTGTTTCATATGATATTGAGACATTTAAACAGGCGATTATAGATGCATTCAAGGCAATGCAGAATCCTTTAACCGGAAAAGTTGTAAGTATTGAAGTTGTACCATGGGTGGAAAATACTGAGTTTCAGGATTATGTAAAGCTTAATGAAGCGGTTACAATCCCGGCAACAAAGGATGAGAA
>CAZVFJ010000238.1:0-5210 GCA_964625825.1 uncultured Leptospirales bacterium
CTCTCTCCATTTCCTGAAAAATACAGTTATATCCTGCCCTTTTACAGTAAGTGAAGCTCTCCCTTCGTTAATCTTCTGCAATTCACTGTCCGGGCTTATTAAAAGCTTCCCATCGATATTATAAACTTTCCGTTTATTAATATTGTCATCAAAGTAAAGTCTCTCGATAAAACATATAATTTTTCCGAACGTCGGTATACTCCCGCCATATCTGCTTAAAGTATCCTTTATTACATCTATCCTTATCTTGTTCTGTTTCTTCGGGCTGAGATTATTAAAGTTCAGCGGCAGCTTTCTGAATCTCAGCCTGTCAGCTCCGAGTATCGCGCAGACAAATATCGGGCTCGGTATCCTTCTCTCAGTATGGCAGTAAAGATACGGCACAAAGTTTTTTCTTGCCTCCTCATCCCGTTTGAGTCTCTCTTCTTCCATATCTTTTTGAAACTCAATTTCTGTTTCGCGTAAAAGTTCATTGATTACATTCTTATCCACATCAAAAACTGCATGGAGATTACTGATAATAATGTCAGGATATTCCTCCCCTGCCAGGAATGAATCAAAACGCCTGCACCCCTTTGAAATATTACTGTAGCCGAGTCTTTTAACAAACTCCCCTTTTCTCAGGTGTTTCTCTTTCATTTTTTCAAGGACATACTTCTGAATGGCATACATGAGGTTCCCCCTTTTTAGCTGTATTTTCAGGCCCGCAATATGGAAACAAATCGGCCCTGCCGGAAAATACTCCGGCATTATATAGAATATATTATATTAAACAATTATAAGTGATCATAGGAAGTGACTTCCGGTCTTTAAATACTCCCGGGTTAAAACATCTTACCTTCATGTATAGCAGATCAGAAAAGGTGCTTCCCCCTGATGTTTTATAAAGATCGCGGCTATATCAAAACTGTTTAAAAATTTTTTAGCCAGGTTCACTGATGTTTCTTTATCCATATTAACAAGTTCAATTGAAAAACTGCTCCTGTCAAAAGTAGCTGTCATTTCTTTCTCATAATATTGTCCTCTGAAATAATACCCTGCAGAGTAAATATACCTCTCATCTTTCAGGTCCTTCAGATAATCCTTTAATCTCATTATTATTTTTTCTGTATTGAGTTTGAAAAATCCATTCTCTGCTTTTGAAGGAAATACCATAATTGTTCTATTAAAAGATTTTCTTAAAACATGAAATTCAATTTTTTCCCCTGTACAGAGATAGAATTCTCTATCTTCAGGAAGATTGAAGGGGGCATTCATTTTAAGCCCCTCTGTAAATGAGCTTATATTAATCGGTTTCATTTTTAAAATCTCCATCTAATACGGAACTCGCAAAAGGTCTATTGTACAGTATACTGTATAATGAATTAGAACACAGGAAGTCATTTACTGTGTTTACTATATAACCCTGTTTTTATCATTTCAATAAAGAGAGATTAAAATAGTTTTCAACATAGGAAGTCACTTTATTCCCCTCCCACCCTGTCTGTGCTACATTCTGTATAATATAAAAATAATGATAAGGAGATCCTGAAATGAGAAGGATAAGAAGACGATTTATCAAGCCCTTGAATCTGGAATCTTTTACAGACAGGTCTGTTAAAAGATCAATATTAGAATATACATATAATATAGTCAGCAGTGTATCCATTGATACAGATATACTTAATCAGGCATTCAGCTGTCTGTCAATAAAGTGCCGTGAGAATATTATTAATAATATATATACAGGTAAAAAAGCAGCTCAACCTGTACCGGATAATATTTTTAATAATTATGAAGATACCCTTGAAGAACTGGATGATCCCTCCTCACTCGCAGACACAGTAATAAGAAACCTGATGAAAAAGAAAATCCCTGCAGGAATGAGCGGCCTTAAAATGGAAATCCTTAAAGAATTGCAGAGAGAACTGTCATATATCTCTTCAGCGGAATCCCCGTTTGACAGGCGTCTGAATATTCTTGCATCATCATTTGCCCTTTCTTATGCAGATATAAAGGTCCTTAAACTGGTTCACCTTGCCTTTTCCACCTCCAGTAATTCTCTGAATAATATCTTTAACGACAGGAGTTATGATTCATTCATACGCGCAGCTTCAATTGCAACCGGCCTCACTTCAGGGGAGATTAAAAAGTCTCTTAATAAATCCGGCATACTGGTCTCATCAGGTATTATTGAAGCCCTTGATGCCTCCGGCCAGGGCTTTATCTCAGTCGATTCTTCAATTGATGAATTCCTTGCAGGCATTGCAGGTAAAAATGTAATAGAAAAGTATGTAAGGGCAGACAGCGGCAGAAGACTTAAAACTGAATCATTCTCCATGCCGGATGAAGATGTAAAAATAATGAAAGATATTCTTTGCTCAGGGAACCCCTGTAATATTCTGCTCTACGGCATCCCTGGCACAGGCAAAACAGAGTTTGCCAGAAGCATTGCGTCACAGTGTGCAGAAAATGTCTATATGCTTCGTTACGGGGAAAATGATTTAGGCTCAAGGGGCAACAGAAATGCTGACTCAGATTCAAGGAGGCTGGCCCTCAGGATAGGGATAAACACCGTTACAGAAAACGGCGGCATACTGATTGCTGATGAGGCCGATTTTCTTCTTAATACTAATATGTGGTCTTTTGATAACAATAAACCTGAAAAAGGCTGGCTTAATGATCTCCTGGACAACTCCAGAGCCCGCATTATATGGATTACAAATAAAACAGGCTCAATGGAGGAATCAACTCTTCGAAGATTCAGCTACAGCCTCCATTTTAAAAGGTTCAGCCAAAAACAGCGGATAGAAGTGTGGAATAATATTCTCAAACGCACCCCTCTTAAAAAACTGATTACTCCTGATATTATTGCTGATCTCTCAGCCCGTTATGAAGTAAATGCAGGGGGTATATCCTCAACCATTAACTCATTCAGGCAGATACTTCATACAAGAGAATTAAAACCTGAAGAGGTTAAGCCTGTACTTGAGAATCTTCTTTCAAGGCATTCAAAACTCACAGGGAAAGGGATTAACCGTAAAGCTAAGCTGGTTGATCTCACAGAGAAATATGATCTCTCCTTCCTGAATACTGATACAGATATATCAAAGGTCGTAAAGTCAGTAAAACGCGTATCAGAAATGCAGAATGATGAAGATAAAAAGAATAATATAAACCTCCTCCTCTGGGGCGAATCAGGCACAGGTAAAACAGAATTCGCAAAGTACCTTGCATCAGAAACAGGTAAAGGCCTTATTATAAAGCGGGCATCAGACCTGATGAATATGTATGTCGGGGAGACAGAAAAGCTTATCCGCGAAGCATTTCTTGAAGCGGAATCAGAAAAGTCAATTCTCTTCATTGATGAGGCTGATACTTTCTTCGGGTCCAGGGAGCGGGCAAATGCTTCATGGGAGGTTTCCCATACAAATGAATTTCTTGTGCAGATGGAAAACTTCAGCGGAATACTGATATGCTGCACAAACCTTCTCGATATATTCGATACAGCAGCAATGCGCCGTTTTAACTGGAAAGTGAAGTTTAATCCCGTTCTCCCTGAAAAACGTGTCCCCCTTTATGAAAGATATTTTATGGAGAATGCGTCACCACTTTCAGAAAAGCAGAAAAAGAGAATAACAGGTATAGAAAATCTCACACCTGGTCACGCCAAAGCTGTTCACCAGAGATTGTTTTTTATCCCTGATGAAATCTATGAGCACGATTCAATAATTACAGAACTTGAGAAAGAGGCTTCTTTCCTGAAGATCAGGGCATCTAAAAAAACCGGATTCAACCTGTAGTCCGGAAGTCATTTCCTATGAGTTAAATACTTCAAGCTGTATAATGCGTTATAGTAAGGTTTAATTTAATCTCCTTACTGTAACCGGTGTTTTAAAGTTAATATTAACAATTAAAGGAGATCTTTATGTCAAAGAGAAGAGGGACATCATCAGTTCCTATGATCATGGGTATTATCGGCACAGTATTTCAGCTCCCCGGCGCAGTATGCTCAGGGGCCTGTGCAGCCGGTCTTGGCAGTGTCGCAGGAGAGAGCCAGAAAACGGTAAACGATGTTGCAGGTTTCTATATGGGGTTAGGCCTCGCTGCCGCTCTGATAGGTTTTATCTGCGGCCTTTTCGGGAAAAGGAACCCGGTCTTTGCAGGGCTTGGGCTTCTTATTGCTGCCATACTTTCAGGTATAACACTTATTACCTTTAATTTTTTCTCAATGGTAGCTTTAATCCTTTTTCTTCTGGGGAGCATTTTCGCCTTTGTTCAGAAGAAAGAGGAAGTACCTGAACAGTAGCATACTGTTAATCAGTAGTTCTTTCTTACCCCCGCTTTTGCGGGGGTAATGTCCACTGTCATATAAACAGCACATCATATATATGGAGGCTATTTTGTCATTTAACTCAGTTATTCAGAGTTTCCCATGGTACAATCTCTTTGCCGGCCTCGGCCTTATTGCGGGGATATATCTCTACAGATTCAATTCAAGGAAAATTGATGACTTACCTCAGAAAAAAGATTTTCTGATAATAATAATGGGTGTGGCAGCTGTCGCAGGTTTTGCCCTTTCCAATGTGGCCGGCTGGTTTTTCTATTCCGGTCTTTTCGAACTCACCCTCGTTGATAGAATAAGGGCCGCAGGATTTACATTCTATGCCGGTCTCCTTGTTTTTATAGCAATCAGCTGGAGATGGATGGTAATATTCGGTTTCAGAACCGATCTCTATTTTAATGAAATTGTACCTTCTATAACTTTTTTTCATGCTATAGCGCGAATCGGCTGCATACTGGCAGGCTGCTGCTACGGCATAAAAATTGACTTTCAACTGTTATCTTTTACTATAAGCAGATTTCCTGTAAGGGAGATAGAGATTGCTTTCCTGCTGATTATGACTGTTCTGTTTCAGATAAAGATATTGAAAAACCGCCTTATAATATATCTCGCAAGCTATTCACTTCTAAGGCTTATCCTTGAATTTTTCAGGGGCGATGACAGAGGATATCTCGTTACCGGAGTTCTCTCCCCTACCCAGGAGATGGCTCTATCTGTGCTTATACTTCTCATTATTTATAAGTTTTTATTTAAAAAACGTAAAGTCTGATCTTCAATTATTTAATATACCGGAGGCCAGTTCTTTCAGAGAATATATTCTCCTTGATTCAGAGGTATCCACAAGTACTTCATCATCTCCGGGATACCCTTCAGATATTATGAAATC
>CAZVFJ010000239.1:0-5207 GCA_964625825.1 uncultured Leptospirales bacterium
ACTGAATACTTAGATTAACAGCAGGATGGAATTCTTTCTTTTAATGAAGGATTATATGAAAGCCGGAATGTTGTGGATTGCGAAGTAATAAAATTAAACTTTGTGAATGTTCCGGGTAAGAGGGAGATGTCTCTGATAATAATCAGTTAAGAGGCAGACAGTAATTCACACTCCCTCTTTTTCACTGTATAGAATTTTATGATAATTATTAAAAGTTTAAATAATTAGAAATACCCTCTTTAATACTGTTATAGATCCAGCCTTTTAATAGAATACATTTATCAATTTCATACCTTGTTTTGTGCTTAAATTTATTGTTTTTATATTGACTTTCAATTTTAATGTGCCATATATGACAATACAAATAAAATTATATACATATACCATTTGTGTTTTATTTAACATAAAAGCACACAGCATATTAAATTTTAAAGCCGTATAATATTCCCCCTGGGAGGGTCGGTTAATCTTTATTTATCTAAAAGGTGAGGTATGGAGCCCAGTATAAAAAAAATAATAGCTAAGTATCCTGAGAAAAACTCAGCGATAATGCCGGTAATGCAGTATCTTCAGAAAGATAACAAAAATTATCTCAGCGAAGATGCAATGGATGAAGCTGCAGGTATAATAGGGTGCAGCAAAAGCAAAGTGTTTGGTGTAGCAACTTACTATACCATGTTTAACGTTGAGCCTGTGGGTAAGTTCCATCTTCAGGTTGATACCTGTGTGCCCGGATTTCTTCATGGAGCGGATGCTATTGTTGAGCATCTGGAAAAGAAATTAGGCGTGAAAGTTGGAGAAACAACTAAGGATGGATTGTTTACACTCAGCACTGTTCAGGATTTAGGGTCCTGCGCAACAGGTCCGGTGATCCAGGTCAATGATCGTTATTTCGAAAACATGACCATAGAAAAAACAGATGCTCTTATAGAAACTCTGAAAAGCGGTAAAGAACCCGAGAATGATCCGTCAATGACAGTTATTTCCAATTGTGGAATACTCCTCAATGACAGGACAAAAAAAGATTGTCGTACTATTGAGTTTTATAAAAGCAATGGTGGCTATAAGTCGCTGAAGAAAGCACTTTCCATGAAGCCATCTGATATCATTGAAGAGGTGAAAGCAGCGGGAGTTCGTGGACGTGGTGGTGCAGGTTTCCCCGCAGGTATGAAATGGTCTTTCCTTCCTAAAAATGATTCAAGGCCTGTATATCTCATTTGTAACGCAGACGAAGGTGAACCGGGTACATTCAAAGACAGGCAGATAATGGAGTTTAATCCTCATCTTGTTATTGAAGGGATAGCAATCAGTGCTTATGCAATAAATTCAAAAAAAGCGTTCATTTATATCAGAGGTGAGTTCAACTGGATCGCTGATATTCTTGACGCGGCAATTGAAGAAGCAAAAAAAGACGGCCAGCTCGGCAATGTTGACATAATTGTTCACAGGGGCGGCGGTTCTTATGTATGTGGTGATGAAACAGCACAGATCGAGTCTCTTGAAGGGAAAAGGGGTAATCCCAGAGTTAAACCTCCGTTCCCCGCAAATGCAGGTCTCTACGGCTGTCCTACTGTTGTAAATAACGTTGAGACACTTTCCTGTATCCCTTATATAATTCAGAACGGTGCTGCCGCATATCAGAAGTTTGGTACTCCAAATAACTTCGGTCCCAAGATTTTTGGTGTATCTGGCCATGTTAATAAACCCGGTATTTTTGAATATCCTTTGGGTACGCCTCTCAAAGTTATACTTGAGGCTGCCGGTGGAGTTAAGGGTAAACTTAAAGGTATTATCGTCGGTGGACTTTCTGTGGCGATACTTACTGCGGAAGAAGCTGAAGGGCTGATTCTCGATTATGATTCATGCGTTAAAGCCGGTACTGCGCTCGGTTCAGGCGGGGTCATGGTTATTAATGATACAGTATCGATTCCTGAACTTGCTCTCCGCACAATTGAGTTCTATCATCATGAGTCATGTGGACAGTGCGTTCCATGCAGAAAGGGTTCTCTTGTGATTCAGCATAAACTTCAGGATCTTGTTGAGGGTAGAGGGAAGATAGAAGATATAGACCTGATACTACATCTTACTAAAAATATTAAAGGTCTCACTCTGTGTCCTACAGGTGAAGCTTTTGCGGTTCCAATTCAAGCCATGGTGAGCAAATTCAGATCTGAATTTGAAGCTCTGGTGAGACGTTAAAATATAAAGAGGAGAGAATAGAATGAGTAATACGATTTTTATCGATGGCAAAGAGTTTGCCTTTGATGGAACGAAAACAGTTCTCCAGGTAGCAAGGGATAATGGAATCTATATTCCATCACTCTGCTATCATCCAAAATTGGGTCCTGCAAGTAAATGCAGGGTGTGTGTCGTTGAAGTGGATGGACAGAGAAATCTTCAGACATCATGTTCGCTTAAACCTGTAGATGGGATGAAGATAACAACAAACAGTCCACGTGTTCTTGAAGCACAGCGAATGGTAGTTAACCTTCTCCTTTCAAATGGAAATCATAACTGTATGATTTGTGAAAAGAATGGAAACTGCGAACTTCAGGAAGCAGCTTATAACCTTGGTATCGAAATTCCAGCCTTTATAGTTGAAGAAAAAGAAGAGAAGGATGAATCAGCAGCTTTCATCGTAAGGGATACTAATAAGTGTATCCAGTGCGGACGATGTATTGAAGCGTGTAACCGCCTTGTTGTAAATGAGGTTCTTGACTTCGGATACAGGGGGGGGCATACCCAGGTTGTGTGTGATGGCAACAGGCCTATGGGCGAATCTTCATGTGTTCAATGCGGGGAGTGCGTTCAGGTCTGCCCGGTTGGCGCTCTTATAGAAAAGAAAGCGATTGGGAAAGCCCGAACATGGGAAACAAGCACAGTAAGAACTACATGTCCATATTGCGGTGTCGGGTGCCAGCAGGAACTTCACCTGAAAGGCGACCAGATAGTCCGTATAAAAGGTGTTGAAGGTGCGAAACCGAATGACGGGCATCTCTGTGTTAAAGGCCGTTTCGGATATGACTTTATCTATTCAGAGGAGAGGCTTACAACTCCTTTAATCAAAGATGCTAACGGTAGCTTCCGGGAAGCCGGCTGGGATGAAGCTCTTGACCTTGTTGCAGATAAATTTAAACAGATTATTAAAGAATCCGGTCCTGACGCTATCGCGGGTGTAAGCTGTGCGAGAAGTATCAATGAGGATTCATTTTATATGCAGAAACTTTTCAGGGCGGCAATAGGTACCAACAACATTGATCACTGCGCCCGGACCTGACACGCTCCAACTGTTGCCGGTCTGGCAACTACATTCGGATCAGGCGCGATGACAAACTCCTTCGGAGAATTTGAAAACGCGAAACTATTTTTCCTTATTGGAACAAATATGACAGAGGCTCACCCTGTCGCTTCATACTATGTGAAAAGAGCAAAACTTAAAGGAGCTAAAATTATCGTTGTTGACCCGCGGTACCAGGCTCTTGCAAAAAAAGCAGACATCTACGCACAGATTAAAGTAGGTTCTGACGTTGCTTTTATTAATGGTTTAATGAATGTTCTTATTACCGAAAATCTTTACGACAAAAAATTCGTTGAAGAAAATACCGAAGGTTTTGAAGAAATGAAGGCTGTCGTAATGAAATATACTCCTGAAAAAGCAGCTGAAATTTCCGGTGTATCAGCTGATTTAATCAGGGAGATTGCACGTACTCTGGCAGCGGTTAAGCCGGGCATGCTTTGTTATACTCTTGGTATTACGGAACATACCTGCGGTAAAAATAATGTAATGTCTACATCAAATCTCCAGATGCTCCTTGGAAATATGGGGATGGAAGGCGGAGGCGTTAACCCTCTCCGCGGTCAGAACAACGTTCAGGGTGCATGTGATATGGGTGCTCTCCCTAATGTTTATCCCGGATATCAGGCTGTTACAGACCCGAAAAACCGTGAGAAGTTCATGAAAGCGTGGGGAGTAAATAATCTTTCTGATAAAGTGGGACTCATGATACCTGATATGATGGCAGCACTTCCATCCAAAAAGGTCAGGGCTTTCTACATTTTCGGTGAAAATCTTGCGAACACAGACCCGAATATTACTCATGTTGAGCATGAGCTTGAATCCGCGGAGTTTCTTGTATGTAATGACATATTCATGACAGAAACAACACGTTTTGCAGATGTAATATTTCCTGCTGCTGCATGGTGCGAAGATGACGGTACTTTCACAAGCAGCGAGCGTCGAGTTAACCGTGTGCGTAAAATAAAGGATGCTCCCGGGCAGGCTAAGCCTAACTGGTGGGTATTTAAGGAACTGGCAAAGAGACTCGGGCATGAATGGACATCAAACAGCGGTCCGGAGATATGGGATAATGAACTTTCTGTTGTTGCCCCGGCATATGGCGGTATCAAGTATAAGAGGATTGAGAAAGACGGTCTCCAGTGGCCATGTCCAAACGAAGAACATCCCGGGACAACCTTCCTGCATAAAGACGGTAAATTCTCACGTGGTAAAGGCTTACTTGTAGGTATTGAGTGGACTCCGCCTGCGGAAGTCGCGGATGCTGAATATCCTCTTGTACTCAGTACAGGACGCCGTTTATTCCATTATCACACAAGGACTCAGACCGGACGTTCAGGTCTTGACCTTATGATGGCAGAGGAAACAGCCGATATGTCAGCTGCTGATGCAGAAAAACTGGGTATTAAACATGGCGAATATGTGAAGGTAAGTTCACGCCGTGGAGCAGTAAAAGTCAGGGCAAAAGTTACTGATGAGATACCTGAAGGTATGGTATGGATGTCTTTCCATTTCCGTGAAGGGAACGCGAACTGGCTCACAAACAACGTATTTGATCCTGCCACAAAAACAGCCGAATACAAGGCATGTGCGGTAAGGATCGATAAGATTTGATAAACAGAATAAATTAATTTTTAAAATAAAAGTCCTCCCTTTCTCCTGGGAGGATTTTTTATATCCTCTTATGTATCAGGTATAATGTTCTTAGTAAAACTCAGCTTTTATTCATAATTGTTGTTTGAAATAATTTTGTTAAAGGGTGTATTTTTTTGATAAGAGAATGAACAGGAGCATTTTATCACGGTAATTCAAAAAAGCAGTGATAGCGTAAAAGTTGAATTGAAATAGCGTGAATAAAAAAATAATTGTGTAATTTATTAATTTAATTGATTTTTATTGCTATATTTTTTAT
>CAZVFJ010000240.1:0-5186 GCA_964625825.1 uncultured Leptospirales bacterium
TGACCATACTTTTAAAAAGAAAAAGGCTGACCTTGTTTTAGGTCAGCCCCTTTTTATACATTCTTTATGTCTCTTACTTTAGAAAACTTTCATATAAACCGATAGATATTATACGATTTACAGTTATTTTTTAATTTCTTACTCTGCTTAAACTGGAGGCTTGTATGTTAAATTCTGAAGCATCATCAAATAAATGGAAGAGCGAACAACTTTTATACTTCAGGGAATATATAAAATCATTCAAACCAGGGAGTGCGGAGTATAAAAAACTTGACCAGGGAATCAGGGAGCTAGCCGGAGAGGCATAACTGATCTTCAATTTAACTACCAGGCCATTTTAAAAGATGGAAACATTCTGCACCGGAGTCTTTCACATAAAAAAGAGTTGAATTATATCTTTTTTCAATCAGTATCAGATGATTAAAGATTACGGGGATATATGATGAACGAAAGACCATCCTGGGACAGCTACTTTATGAAAATTGCAGAAGATGTAGCCACAAGATCAACCTGCCTCAGAAGATCCGTAGGAGCAGTTATAGTAAGGGATAAACGGTTACTCACCACAGGATATAATGGCGCTCCAACAGGCATCGAACACTGTACTGAAGATACATGTCTCAGAACAAAATTCAATATACCAAGCGGCGAAAGAATTGAACTCTGCCGCGGGCTTCACGCAGAGCAAAATGCAATAATTCAGGCTGCTTATTATGGCGTCTCTATAAAAGGAGCAACTATTTACATTACTCACCAGCCATGCTCGACATGTACAAAGATGCTTATAAACAGCGGGATCTATACTTTTATTTATAAGCACCCCTACCCTGATCCGCTTGCTGATGAAATTTCAGCTGAGGCAGGTATTAAGAGAATAATTATGGAATAATTATATGAAAAAAACCGTAACAATACTTACACTACTAATCGCATTATTCATGATTTCACTGGATTCAGGTTTCTGCAAAGAGGATGAACAGTTTCTTAAAGCACAGAAGTACTTCTTCCAGAAAAAATTCGAAATGGCCGAACTTCTCCTTCAGGAAGTCATCAAGACTAATCCAGAAAATTCCCTGGCTTATTCATATCTCGGAGATATTCTTCTAAGGAAGCAGCTTTATGACGGGGCCCTTAACCTCTATAAGAAAGCACTCGATCTTAATCCAGGTGTAGCTGAAAATTATTTCAGAATCGGACAAATTTATTACTTCAAGAAAATGGGCTCAGATTCAATTGAAAACTACAACAGAGCTTTAACCCTTGATAGTAAAATGAAGATCATATATTATCATATCGGCCTTTCGTACCTCATGTTATTGAGAGATAAGGAGAAAACCATCGAAAACTGGGAGCTCTTTATAAAGGAAGTTCCGGAAGACCCGCAATACGAGAGTATTAAAAGGGTCATCGCCCTGCTGAAAGATCCCAATTTTAAAATTCCTCCCGTTGACAGTGAGATATCAATTGAAGAGGCTCTTCTACTCGGCGGCGCGACCCTTCAGACTCAGGATAGAGAGACCGAGAGCAAAAAAGCTGACCATGAATCAAAAAAATCAAAGAAGACGATGGAAGATATCTATATTGATGACGATCTATAAAAAGTGAGGTTATATGTATTATTACAATAATAATAGAAAAAAATACGCTGCAATAGCTATTGGCGTAGCCCTTGCAGCAGGACTTATATACTTCTTTGCTTTTCATAAGTCTCATCCAGCTGATGAAGTTTCAGATTTAAGACTCAAGCAGATATCGTTGTACGAGGACCTCCTGGCTACTGACCAGAGTAATATTGATATTATGCTTAAAATCGCTGAATTATATAAGTCTTTCTCTGATTTTGATAAGGCAATAGATTATTATAAAAAAATACTCAAAATTGATCCCGGTAATTATGATGCCCTCAACGGACTTGGACATGCCTATGCCTTAAAGGGGGATTATGATAACGCGATTAAGGTCTTTGAGTTGGCCAAAAAGAATAAACCACTCTACCCTACCGCATATAACAAACTCGGTAATGTTTATGACAATCAGGATGCAATAGAAAAAGCTCTTAATGAATACAGGCAGGCTCAGAAAGTTGCTCCGCGGGACCAGGAAAGCTATAAAAATATGGCTAACCAGAAATTGGGAAAAGGCGATGTTAAAAGCGCTATTGATATTATTGAAGAGGGGATAAAAAACAACCCCTCTGGTGGTGAAGGATACTATAACCTCGGGAATCTATATCTTAAAAACGGTAAAAATTCAGACGCGAAGGAAAATTTTAAAAAAGCTATAAATGCAAATTCAAAGATCGGAAGATATTACCGTGCACTTGGCGATAGTGAACTCAAGCTCGGTAATTTTGATAACGCTGTTGCAGCATATAAAAAAGCTCTGGAACTCGATTCAACTGACTGGGAATCAGCTGCAAGGCTGGGTGATATCTACTCTACCAGGGGTGATTATGCAAAGGCTGCGGAATACTATAGGAAGGCCCTTCAATATAACAGCAAAAATAATCCATTAAGGGATAAATATGCCTCTGTAATTGGGGAACTAAACAAAGAGAAGAAAAAAAGAGACTCTGTTGTTGTCGTAAAGAGAGAGAATAATAACCAGACAGATATAATTAAACAGGAACCGGTTTCTGATACCTCCCTGGATGATACCAGCAATGTAAAGAAGACTCCATCAAATAATGTATCAAAAGATGCTCAGAAGTGGCGGGACATAGGAGACAATCACAGGAAGAACAAAGATTATGATGAAGCGATAAAAGCATACAAAAAAGCAACCGATCTCGATAGAAATGATGATTACTCCTACTACTGGATGGGGCGTTTATATTATCATAATAAAATGTACCCCGAAGCACTAAGCTCCTTCAGAAATGCCGTTGCCGTGAATCCCAAGAATCCGGATGCTCATTACAGGATCGGTCTTATGCAATACATGGAAAACAATTTCAAAAGTTCAATTCAGTCATTCAACAAATCTATAACAGATGATCCTTCAAATGCAAAAGCTTTTTATGCAAGAGGATTGTCATACCTCAAGCTTAATGACAAAGGGAGGGCAATCAGCGATTTTAAAAAATCTGTTACAATTGATCCGAAGATGGACAGGGCCTATTTCAACCTTGGGAATTTACAACTTGAATCTAAAAATTACAGTGAAGCGCTGAACAACTTTTCAAAAGATCTTGAACTTCGCCCCGATAATTCAGAGACAAATTTTAAGCTTGGCGAGACATACCATGAAATGAAAAACTATAGTAATGCCACAACTTTTTACCAGAAAGCGATTCAACTTGATCCGCAGCACTACCAGGCATATTTTAATCTGGGCCTTATTAACCAGGCAAAGAAAGATTATTCCGGTGCGATACCTCTCTTTGAGAAATCCTCGCAGATAAAGAATGGTGATGCTGCTTCATTTTATGAAATCGGCAAAGCCTATGAAGGGAATCATGAAGAAATAAAGGCTATTGAAAGTTACGAAAAAGCAATTGAGGCAAATCCTTCTTATATTAAAGCTTATATTAATCTTGGAAGGCTCTACACTGATAAAAAACTTTATGAAAAAGCAGTTTCTGTCCTTAAACGTGGTATAGAGTCATCTCCCCGTTCGTATGACGCCCACTATAATCTGGCTAACGCCTATCGTGAAATGAAAATATACGACAGTGCTATCGAGGAGTATAATACTGCGGCTGAACTGAATCCTGTAGATTATAAAACTTATTTCGATCTTGGAATCGCGTACAGAGAGCAGTCAAATTACGAAAAAGCTGCTGCCTCTCTTGAAAAATCTCTTCAGATACACAGGGGTAATATTGAAGCACATGAAGAACTTGGAATGATCTATTACAGAAATCTTAAAAACAATCAGAAGGCAGCCTTCCATTTCGAAAGGGTGCTTGCAATTAATCCCAACCACAGGGATGCTGACAAAATTAGATCAATTCTGAATATCATAAAAGGTAATTAAATGAAAAAAGGAGTTCTCACCTTAATCTCTGCTGCTGCAATAGCTATAACCGGATGCAGCACAACCAAACTCCCTGCTCAATATGAATCTGATTTTTCCACTTCCGGCGTACTTGGCAATGACTGCTTTCAGGTAATAATCAAAATGGAGCCTGAAAAAAATAGTAAGACAATGCACGACCGCCGGATAAGCGCATACATTAAAGCAAAAGAAAATATTATTAATGAAGCAGAAAAACAGATTATCAGCTACTATACCTCTCTTGTAAAAGCAGTGAAAGATGAAAATATTGGATCTGATAAAATCAAAAAAAGAGCCGCAGATTATGCCAGGAAAGGAAAACTCGAACAGGAATTTTATTTAGATGACGATTCTGTCATTTTAATTTACCGAATTTACAAAAAAGATATTAAAAACGAAATTTTAAATAATTAATCTCAAACTGATTCTCAATTTACAGTGAACACCTCCGATATATTAATTAGAGGCTGTTGCAATTAATCGCTGGTTTTACGGTCACAAATATTTATCATTTTGTGCCTGATAAACCGGAGTAGCAATTCAGGCAGCAGCTTTAAAAATATTTTTTCCCGGGAGCTTTTGATGAATAATAGAAATTATTTAAGCTATATTATATTATCAATCGTTATATCTGTCTCCGTTATAACATTTCAGTTTTGCACAAAAAAACAAACAATTGAAAAAAGCCCTCCTCCCGGAATAATCAACCAGGATGTACTTTCTGAATCATACAGGAAGACAGGCTGGATTGAAGATGGAAAATACAGAACCGGTGTCTATATATTGACTATTGAAGAATATTCCACAAGTAAAAACAGTGAAATTGACGAGAGAATCAGGCTTGAAGCATTCAAACATCTTCAGAAAGAACTTAATCCTACTTTTAACAGGAATACTTCTGTTCAGATAAAAAATCTTATGGATAAGTACGGGACTGTCATTCCCGGCGGAAAGAGCTGCACGGACATTAAAATCTATTTTTTTGACATTGAAAAAGAAGACTTAAGAAAAGATTTTTTAAATATAAAAAATATAAGATAGTTACGGTATATCAATAAATGAAAAAAACAGGAATATTTGTTCTAACCACAGTACTAATTTATTCAGGGACTCTCTTCGCCGAGACAGATATAAAGAAAAAACAAAGTAATATAATAAATAATGTTCTTAATAAAGCTGACAGAGCA
>CAZVFJ010000241.1:0-5182 GCA_964625825.1 uncultured Leptospirales bacterium
GAGGCGACCAATATGGCGATTAATAGCCCGCTCCTCGAAGAGACAAGCATTGAGGGAGCCAAGGCTGTTCTAATCAATATTGCCGGTGGAAATGATCTCTCTCTCCATGAAGTGAATGAAGTTACAAATGAGATTACAAGACAGGTTGACCCGGATGCAAATATCATATTCGGAACGACAGTTGACCCTGCTCTTGATGAGAAAGTAAGAATTACGGTAATCGCGACAGGTTTTGACAGGAAGAAGAACATGCTATCCGTGAACAACATGAACTTGAATGCAAAACCTAAAGAGACGGTAAGAGAGACAGGTTCAGGCTCACCATTGACCCTCATTGAAGGTAAGCAGGATGCGTCAAAACCGAAACCTGCTGCAAGCGGGAGAACCTTCAATCTCGATTATGACAGGAAGCCGAGAAAAGATTATTCAAATGAAGACCTCGATATCCCGGCATTCTTAAGGAGAATGAGCGAGTAAAGTATTTAACCGGAACAAACTGCTGAACTGAAAAAGCGGCTTACATTTATAAGCCGCTTTTTTATAATCCCGGGTTATATCAGCAGTTATTATAAAAATCATCGGGTACCTATAATTTTAAAATCGACTCTCCTGAATTTCTGGTTTTTGCCTCTCCTGTGATACCTGTCTCCGGCATGAATTTCTCCCGCTCCCTTTACGGTGATCCTGTCGGCATCGATATCCATCCCGGTTATGAAATTTTTAACGGACATTGCTCTTTTGTAACTGATTCTTTTATTGATTTTTCTGCTGCCTACAGAATCAGTATAACCTGTAAGCAGAAGAGTAACTGAATTGTTCTGCCGCATGTATTCAACAAGGCTGTATAGATCGGGTATATTTTCTGTGCGAATTTTAACAGAGTTAAAATCGAAATATATTTTTTTTAATCCCATAGCCGCAATTTCATCATTCACGGTTATGCCGGGGGGGAGTGTTTTCCCGGAGGTTCCGGCATCTTCTTTCTCTTTTACTTTTTCTGCTGTTATATTTTTTTTATCAGGGTTACGTTTCAGGTAAAGAGCTGTTTCCTGGTATTGCTCCGGCAGAACTTTAATTTTCATACTGCACCCGGAATACTCTTCAGCCATAGGTTCAATTAGCATCCATTTTACATCTTTTCTGGGATAGATTGTGAATGTCCCACTGCTGTCTGTGTTCACCTCAGTCTTCCTGGCCGCGTTATTTGTCTCTTCTCTTTCCGTAAAAAGGTGTATTGTCAGAGGCATATTTTTTACCGGTTTTCCTGTAAGTGAATCTACCGCTGAAAAAATAAGTTGAGTCTCTTTTGAATAAGCTGTTTTTATGTTTTCAACACCCTCAATATTTTTCGCGGAGGTTGTTTTTACATATATATCATATCCGCCAAGTCCACCGAAGAGATTGCTGCACATAACATAATCAGATATGGTTTCAGAAAAGAAGAGATCATCAAAAACGCTGTTTATCGAAGGGCCCGCGTTTATCGGTTGAGTAAATCCCTTCTTTGTAAATGTAGTGTAGTATATATCCCATCCCCCCATACCTCCATTTCTCATTGAGGAAAAGTAATACCGGTTATCTCTGTAGGATGGGATGAAACCGATTTCGCAATTCCCTGAATTTATAAATTCAGGGAGCTCTTTAGGATTTATATATTTCCCGTTTTCAAGTTCTGCCATGAATATTTTTGATTTGCTGAAATTTTTATAAGGCCACCTGCTGAAGAACAGAAATTTTCCATCCCTGCTAAGTGATGGTGATCTTTCGTTCATCATGGTATTCACATTACCCTGAAGAAGTACGGGGGCGCTCCATCTTCCATCCCCGAATCTTGAAATATATATATCAAAAGTAATCCTTTTGTTCCCGTCAGCAGTCATCGGCGGGGAGAATCCACCCGGTCTGTCTGATGAGAACAGAATCGTTTTGCCGTCAGCGGAAATAAAAGGAGTCTCGTCATTTGAATCCGAACATAATTCAAAAACAGGGAATGACTCTCCCCATAATCCTTTATCTTTTCGACAAATAAAAATGTTGTATGATCTTTCTTCCGGTTTTTTTGAATTAAATACCATTATATTCCCATCAGCGGTGATTGATGGTGAAAAATCATCGCCTTCTGAATTAATTCTGAAGCCGGGATTGATGAACTTTTCATTTTTCCTGATATTATCAGCCGAAATGAATAAGAAGGCTATGAGTGTAATTGCTGCTGTTTTTTTTATATTCCGATGAATGATCTTCATTCAGCTGATACCTCTTTTGTAAGACTTAACTATTATTCGGTTATCTACTAAAAATTATATATAGTCTAATGTTATTTCAAATGTAAATGATAAATCTTTATTACAGAGATAGAGTCAGTTTTAACCAAAGATATTTTTTAACCTTGAAATTTCTCAGTCGCTATTGCTTTTTGGAAATGACATAGGTTTTTATAAAATGATTATTATCAAATATATAAATTGCTGTTATATTAATCGGAAAATATTTCATATATCTTTGACGTAAAATGACGATAATAAAAAATAATAGATCGGAGGACGGGTATGCTCAGAAAAACTCTGTTATGTTCATTTTGCGCAGTAATTCTGCTGACTCTCTCGGCGGTAATATACGCAAGGGAAAGCTATGAAGATTACATGGAGCAGAAGAACAGAGAGAGGGGGAGCGATATTATTATCAAAAGAGATCGCCCTCTTTCAGAAATTGATCCTTCTGAAAAAGAGGAGCTTCTTGATGAACTGAGGGGAGCTGTCAGGGAGGAGATCGATCAGAGCCTCAAAGAAGATAAAGGCAATGACAAAAAGAAGGTGAACGAAAGTAAATTCATTGAGGATGTAAGAAGCATCGTAAGAGAGGAGATTGAAGACGCGATAAAAATAAAACAGGGGAAATACCTGAAGAGCGGGACCCTGGAGATCGGCGGATTTTTATCCTACCAGGCAAAGGGTGTTGATTCGAATGAGGAGGATAACAATAATATATTGAAAGTCTTTCCTCAATTCGCCTATTTTCTTGGAGATAATATTGCCTTAGCACTTAAAGGTGAAGCAGAATTCAATCTTACTAATGATACACAGGCGTATTCAGGCGGTGCCGGGCCTCAATTCATATTTGGAATTACAAAAAGAAATGACATTTGTTTTTATGCCGATATGATGGCAGGTATAAGCAGAAACACACAGATTAATGATAAAATCGGATACAGGTATTCAAATGGTATAGGGTTTAAGTTCGTTATGTCAAGCGGAGTCATATTTAATGCCGGAGTTCAACTGGTGTTTGACAATCTCGGTGAGAATGTATCCGGATTTCAGAATATCATCGTTCCAACAATAGGTATTACTGCCTGGTTTTGATCTCATGTATCAGGTTATGAGATACAGCGAAAGTGATCTTAACAGGGTAAGGGAGTTCGTGGATCACCTCCTGGCTAACCCCGGAATAAAAAATGAGCCTCTCATTATTGCCGAAGTCCTTATCATGAACTTTATGAACAAAAATCATTCACGTTTGGAAGAGACATTTAAAAATCCGCATTTCTTTCCTGAACTTGAATACAGCCAGGTAATTGAACTTATCTTAGCAGATATTTATGACAGGATATCAGCATCCGTTCTGCCCCTAATAAATAATTTTATTGAATGTTCAGATCTATCTTTTTTTAACAGGCTCTCTGAGTCAGGAGTAGTTGCAGAAAGTCACAGAAAAAATAAACTGCATGAATTTGTAATTATGCTTTTTAGAAACAGCGACGTGAGATACCATATGCGTCCTGTTATAAATATATTCAGGTATAATGCAATTGAAAGATATATTTCTTACGCTTTCAGCACTAAAAATTTTATTTATAATGAACTTATCCGTGTCTGCAAAATAAAGCTGGAACTCAACGATTATATAAAACTGATTAAAACAGCTCTTCTTGTCAGAAGCGCAGCGCATCTTAAACTTAACTACAGCGGGGATGAAAATGCGGCAGGTGTTAAGTTTGCGGATGCTGCAACAGATAAACAAAGCGCTGACGAATATTCAGATTCAGGCGCGGAGTATCTTTCAGGGATGATACCCGGTATACCCTTTGGGATCATCAGGCTGGCAATAAGATCAAATCTTCCTGCTGAACTGCTGGAAAGCGATGAAACTCTCCCGGCGCTGATATATATAATGTCTTCCATGTTTAGAGATTATTGCCATATTGAAAAACCGGTCAGGGGAGCTGAACCTCAGGAGAAGAGCTGGCTAAGCGCGGCATTAAAAAATTACATTTATTCCGGGTATGACAGGCGGATAGTTGAAAGCCTTTATCTGATTGCAGGAGAAAATAACTGGTGAACAGATTAATGAACAGAAAATTCAGGGAAGGGATTATTATCACTCTGATTCTTCTATCCCTTGTGCTGGCTTTCCTTGATGAATACGCCGGTTATGCCCTTTGGAGCGTCTCCGCAAGAAACGGGCTTCTATATGCGGGATTCCTGTTCGATTTAATTTTTTCAATAGAGTTTATCATTAGGGGCATCCATGGCAGAAGGAGAGGGGAGTTCATTTTTTACATCAAATATAAACAGGGATGGATCGATTTTCTCTGCTCCTTCCCGCTTCTGTTTTTGTATTCAGGCCCCTCTGTGTATCTATTGCTTGCGGGTGATATACATTATGGCACAGCTTCATTCACCATGTTTAATATGGTCAAAGTTATTAAGGCTGTCCGCATAATAAGGATATTAAGGCTCTTACGGTTTATCAGGATCATGGGAAGGATTCATTATTCAGGATCAAAAATGGCACAGCATCATATAGTATCTGCTGCGACAACGGCTGTTTTTACTGTAATAATTGTGCTTATGGGGTGGGGAGCTGTTTCAGGGCTGACTTCCCGCGGGGATGTTCAAAAAAGGGAGTGGGAATATTCAAGATTTATAGAAGAGCTTGAGAGTTTATCATCACTAAATGGCCTCGACTTCAGAAGTGCGTTTGAGAATTTGCTGGTAAGCGATCAGCGTGTAGTCAGAATTGATTATACTGACGGGAAGATTTTTGAACGCCTGTCAGTTTCAGAATTTAAAAAATATTATAAGAATGAGGATTTTATAACTGTTCGCGGGAGCTTATGCTCTTTAATAATCTCGGTGAAGGATATTGAAAGTGAAATCGCGGTTAATAATATCCGCAGTTT
>CAZVFJ010000242.1:0-5138 GCA_964625825.1 uncultured Leptospirales bacterium
TACAATTTTTCTTTCAGCCCCGCCGGCAAACTTAATCCCTATGGCCAGTCCGGATGTAAAAGAAACTATAATAAGAGCAGTAATGATGGTGAACATCCCTGTTGCTTTTTTTCTGTGAAAGTCCTGTTCCCTCCCGTTCAGCATTGAGCCTCTGGTAAAAAATTCAGGGTCAACCCTGTCAAACTGGGAAGGAATATCCCTCAGGTGTCTTCCTTCGTAGAAATCCATATTCTGCATATATAACCCGCAATGAAAAGAAGTTTAAAATGATGGGCAATTCCATTGTCCATATTAAAATTGTCGGCAGAAGATATTAACTCTTTTAGCAAAAAGAGTTAATATCTGTGATTTGCGAGGATATAGGGGGAGTTTATCGGTTTTCTCTCTCGAATTTTTTCATGAATTCAATAAGCTTTTTAACTCCTTCAACTGGCATGGCGTTGTATATGCTGGCTCTCATCCCTCCTGCTGTTTTATGTCCGGCAAGGGAGAGCAGGCCTGAAGCTGTCGAATCTTTAACGAATTTTAAGTCAGTCTCTTTTGAGCCTGTACTGAAGGTCACATTCATAAGGGACCTGGATGATTTATCCACATTACCCTTAAAAAGACTTGAGTTGTCTATGAAGTCATAAAGTAATCCGGATTTGTACTTATTCAGACGATAAATTTCATCAACGCCACCTATCTTATCAAGCCATTCAAATACGAGTTTTGACATATAAACAGCGTATGTAGGAGGGGTATTGAAGAGCGAATCGCTGTTTGCATGTGTCCTGTAATTGAGCATAGTAGGCAGATTACTCTCTGCTCTGTCCAGAAGGTCTTTTCTTATTATTACTATTGTAACTCCGGCAGGGCCTATATTCTTTTGCGCTCCGGCGAATATGATTCCATAGTCGCTTATATTATACGGTTCTGAGAGGATACAGGAAGACATGTCGCAAACAATTGGAATATCTCCTGTTTCAGGGAGCCTGCTGTATTTTGTGCCATAAATTGTATTGTTGTAGCAGATGTGGAGATAATCGGCATCCGCGCTGAATTTAATTTTGTCTATATCAGGTATAAATGAAAAGTTTGATTCCTCTGAAGAAGCGACTACATTTACCTTTCCGAATTTTTTTGCTTCAGTAATGGCCTTGTCAGTCCATGCCCCGGTATGGATGATGTCGCACTTTCGGTTTACTGTCATTATGTTCATCGGGATCATGGTAAACTGAAGTGACGCGCCTCCTTGAAGGAAGAGTACACTGTAGTTTTCAGGGATATTCATAAGTTTGCGTAGAAGGAGTTCTGCGTCTTTCTGTATTTTCATATAGGCCGCGGACCTGTGACTCATCTCCATTACTGACATCCCGGTATCGCCATATTCGAGCATCTCTGAAGCTGCTTTTTTAAGGACTGGTTCCGGAAGAACGGCCGGCCCTGCTGAAAAATTATATTCTCGTGACATCCCAACCTCCACTTGGTAAATCGTAAAAGCAGATTTTTTATATGTAATTAAGCAACCTTTTGTCATTTCGAAGAAGTGATAGCGGCTGGAAAGTCTTAAGGTTAATTTGCCGGTATCTAAATAGATATTAGCTTCCAGTTTTATTCCAGTCTTCTCTCCTGGAGAAAGGATGATGGTTCGAAATGACAGTTTATAAAAAATTTTAACTAAAGTAATTTATATACTAAAGACTTAATACTATTTTTAAATTAAACTTTACAGTCGATTTTAATAAAATACTGTCAAGATCAAATGAATTAATTTATTCTTGAAATAAATTTTTATTTATAGGGAATTGTCCGGTTAAAAGGTCAGAGCAAAAAAGGTAATTTAAAATATTCTGTCCTTATCTGGATAAAGAATGAAATTTGATACGAGGTAATATATTCTATGGCAAAGATAAGAGCATTCAGGGCCTTAAGGCCCAAAAGAGAACTGGCTGAAAAAATTGCAGAACTTCCGTATGATGTGGTTTCATTGAGTGAGGTTATTGAGATCGCAGGGAAGAACCCATATAATTTTTATCATATAACACGTTCAGAGATGGACCTTCCGGCAGGGACCGATCCTTATTCTCAGGATGTATATTGCAAGGCTAAAGATACACTGGCTGATTTTATCAGTGAAGGACGCCTTGTGAGAGATGCTAAACCAATGCTTTATCTTTATTCACAGGTTATGAATGGAAGGATGCAGACCGGAATTGTAGCCTGCGCAAGCATTGATGATTATATAAAAGGTATAATAAAGAAACATGAGCTTACCCGCGAGGATAAGGAGTTGGACAGGACCAGGCATACAGATATAGTTAATGCAAACACAGGCCCCGTGTTCCTCTTTTACAGGGATAATAATGCTGAAAGAAAATCTCTCATTGAGCAGGCTATGAAGATTGAACCTGTTTATGATTTCACGGCACCTGACGGTATACGTCATATTGTGAGAATAATTGATGACAGCTATCTTGTGGATAAACTTGAAAAATCTTTTGAAGGTGATGAACTTTACATCGCGGACGGGCATCACAGGGCAGCCTCGGGTGCACGCGTAGGCAATATACGCCGTGAGAAGAATAAAAATTTCACGGGGGAGGAGGAGTTCAATTCGTTTCTCTCAGTAATTTTCCCTCATTCACAACTTATGATACTCTCGTATAACAGGGTGGTGAAGGATCTCAATGGAATGAGCCGTGAAGATTTCATGAAAAAGGTCAGTACAGATTTTAATGTTATAAAAAGCGGAGTAAAGGTTCCCGAAAAGGTCAATACATTCTCAATGTATATTGGCGGGGACTGGTATACCCTTACCCCGTCTTTTAAAATTTCAAATGATCCGATAGAATCACTTGACGTGACAATCATTCAGAAGCGGATACTTTCTCCTCTCCTGGGAATAGAAGATCCTCGTAAAGACAAGAGGATTGATTTTGTAGGGGGTATTAGAGGTACTGATGAACTTGAGAAAATTGTGAATTCCGGGCAATACGCTGTTGCTTTTTCGATGTACCCCACAGGGATAGAGCAGCTTATGAATGTCTCTGATGCGGGCCTGATTATGCCTCCGAAGTCTACATGGTTTGAACCGAAACTTCGCGACGGGCTTTTGATACACGAACTTGACTGATTGTCAGAAGGTGTATATCTCTATTGAATTATCACCTTTTTCACAAGCTGTTGTAGTGGCAAACTCCGACCTTCTGATAAATGATTCAAGGATCAGTTCATTTATCAGAAGAGATTCGTAATCCCCGCCCTTTATGACATCTGTAGGGTCGAGTTCTGATATTCCTATTGATAGACATGGATCAATATAATTATCTTTATATTTGAATCTTTTCTGCTGAATATTTTTAATTATTCTTTGAGCTACCTTTTGTGAATCTTCACTCTTGGTATGAGGGAGAAATATCAGGAATCTGCCAAACTCAAATCTTCCGATTTTATCATATGGACGTATGGATTTTTTCAGGCGTCCCGCGAACTCCCCGAGAAATGCATCAAATACTTTAAGCCCGAAATCTTTCTGGATCTCCGCATGGTTGTGAAGGTTGATCATTATGGCGCAGGTAAATTCATTTCTTCTGGAGGCACGGCCTATTTCATTTGATATTTCGTCAAGAAGGGCTCTCCTGTTTAAAGTCGAAGTTACAGGGTCCTCTTTGGCATGTTTTATCAGTTTCTTTTTTGTTTTAACAAGGGAGTTGTTCAGGGTCATTATTCTTGCGGCAATTTTCATCCTCGTTATAATCTCCTCTTTGCTGAAAGGTATAAGGATGAAATCATCAGCTCCGGCATCTATCCCCTGCGTCAATTCATGGAGAGTATCTTTTGTACCTATCAGTACCAGGTACATATAGCCTTTCTTGCCTTTTATTTTTTTTATAGAAGTGCAGGTTTCAAATGCCATTCCCTCAATCCAGTTCAGTATAACAGCTTCGGGAGACTCTCTGTTTATCGTATCCTCAAGCGAGTCCATGTCGGAAGTAACTACTTCAAGGTTGTATCTGTTGCCCAGTTCCTCAATGGCTTTCATTATGGTTTTGGTATGGTTTACAAGAACAGCTTTCATCATCTGTCTCCCTTGCATATTTTATATAAAAGAATAGTTAGAATAAATCGATTTGTCAATAAGAATTAGGGGGGCTCTCCCTTTTGGCCCTGTAAGATTTAATTTTCACGAATATCTTCAGGTTTATTTTATTTCTATAATATATGGTGTCATATATAAAATTTTTTCATCAGGGAAACTGTATTTCTCCGCAATATTTAATAATACCCTCAGGCCCCTTATAACAGATTCTTCCCCGGAGGAACGTAACAGCCCCCGCAGGTAACCGCCCTTTTCGGGGAGATGAATTATTTCATACCGGTTTTCTATACCGCCCATGCTCGCCGCATAATTTATTGCAGCCATGAGGCCGTTATATTCATCGGCAAGCCCGTTTTCTACTGCGCCTTTGCCCGTGTGAACTTCCCCTTCCGCAATAAGAGGGATTTTTTCAGCGGGAATTTTACGCCCTTCAATAACTCTACCTGTAAACCTTTCATATATGAAATCAATATTTTTCTGAAAAATTTCACGCTCGGCAGATGTCATCTCCCTTGTTTCAGTAAAGGCGTTGGCGAATTCACTCATGCTTATTGTTTCGTTTGATATGCCGAGCTTCGAGTAGAGTTCTTTGAGAGAAATTTTGCCTGCAACAACGCCTATTGATCCTGTGATTGTCCCCGGGCTCGTGAAAATTCTGTCCCCTGTGCATGCGATATAGTATCCTCCGGATGCGGCAATATTACCGAAAGAGAAGATTACAGGTTTCGGGTATTTTTTCTTCATGAGGAGCAGGTAGTTCCACATAAAGTCGGATGCTGAGGCTGAACCGCCGCCTGAGTCGATCCTGATTACTATACTTTTAACAGCGGGACTTTCGAAAGCTTTTTCAAGTGCCTCCCTGTAATCGTAATCGCCGGTGGTTGATGATATGGCTGACTTCCCGCCGTTCCCTGAAATGATAGTCCCTGTTACATGTACTATTGCTATTTCAGGTACAGGCCCCCATTCCCGGCTTTTCTCCGCCTCATTAATATAATCCTCGAATTTAACCATGGAGGAATCTTCAGTAATTGCTGAAACTGCGGTTTCTCTATGC
>CAZVFJ010000243.1:0-5106 GCA_964625825.1 uncultured Leptospirales bacterium
TGAATTTGCTTTCTGAACCGGGTAGCGGAACTTTATGCGTCCTGCATTTTTTATTAACACCGAGTTTCCGGCATACAAGGTCGGAAGTCTTCTCTGCCATGAGCCTGTATGTCATCAGTTTTCCGCCGGAGATAGTGACAAGCCCTTCAAGGCCGTCACGCTCCCTGTGATCTATGAGTACAATCCCGCGGCTTATATTCCTTCCGTCCGCCTCGCCTGAGACAGCGACAAGGGGCCTGACTCCGCAGTACGCCCTGAGCGCACGGCAGTTTTTCACATTTGGTATAAGTTTTTCACCGTCGGAGAGGAGAATGTCAATCTCGTCATCATCAATGGAGTAATCGTCAATTTTATCGTATGGAATCTCCCTGGATGTTGTGCCTATGAGCGAGACCGTATCTCCCGGTACAATGATGTCGCCATCCGCAGGCGGCCTGCACCTGTTTATCACAACTCCGTTTATCCTGTAGTCTATAATTAGCATGGCGCCCTTTGACGGAAACATTGGAAGGGTTATGTCTGCCATCGCGCAGACCTCCTGCCCCCAGACACCCGCGGCATTGACTATTATTTTTGTATATACAGTGGTCTCATCACCATTTGCTGAAATGCATTGTATACCTGATATTTCAGTTCCGTTTTTAATTATGGATGTCACTTTTGTATGTGTCAGTACTGTCGTACCCCTTTCCTGTGCGTCGAGCATGTTGGAGGCGGTGAGCCTGAATGGATCAATTGTTCCGTCAGGTACTGTTATTGCGGATAGTATCTCCGGATTTAGATTCGGTTCGAGCTGGAGGGCTTTTCGGATACTTATCTCCTTTGCCGGGATATTTGCGTATTTGCATCCTTCTATCAGAAGCCTGTAGTAGGCCGGATCGTCCTCCGGCAGGGTGACAAACAGGCCGCCTGTATCCTCGATGCAGTGCCATGCGATTTTCCGGAGAGTCGTGTTCTCGCGGATACACTCTCTGGCTGATTCGTAGTCCTTTACTGCATAGCGTGCTCCAGAGTGGAGTAATCCGTGATTACGTCCCGTTGTTCCTGATGCGATATCGTTTTTTTCAACGAGAACACATTTTATTCCCCTCATCGACAGGTCACGGGCTATACCTGTTCCCGTGGCACCACCTCCGATTATAACTACATCTGTTTCAATTCTGTTCATTTAAATAATGATCCCCGGGATTTTTATGTTAAAAATATGTCTAACTGAATTACTATTAAAGCTTAACAACGGACATTGAATGATGTCAAATAATATTCCATAACCTCCTCTTTTCAGGTATAATTTTCATTCCTGTTCTGTATTTCTTTTTTTTTAGTTCATTTTTTTATATTTAACTTAGCAATTGCGCCTTTCTGCTGGTTGGCACAACTTAATAGTGTGTGATTATATTTAAAATATATACTTTTACAGGCATTGATGAGGAAGGTATATAAAAACTGATAAGAATTAATTTTTATCAGTTCTTTATAGTACAATTTTAATAATTAAAAGTTCCACATGTATTTAAGACATTTGACAAATAACCGGAATAAGTATAACAGGAAAATCGTCTAAGAAAGTCAGCAATCAAACAATTCAGGAGTACAAAGAATGGAACAATTCTTTCAACTTTCAAAAAATCGTACTGATGTAAAAACTGAAGTCCTTGCCGGTCTTACAACATTTCTTGCAATGATGTATGTAATAGTAGTAAACCCGGCAATACTGAAGGATTCAGGTATGTCATTCAGCGCAGTAATGACAGCCACCGTACTGGTTTCGGCATTCAGCAGCATTGCCATGGGACTATACGCAAAAACACCGATTGCCCTTGCTCCGGGAATGGGGATAAACGCGTTCTTTACATATGGTATAGTAATAGGAATGGGAGTATCATGGGAGGTTGCCCTTGGCGCCGTTTTCTGGTCGGGAATAATTTTTATTCTCCTTTCAGTTTTTAATATAAGGACCTACATTGTCCGTTCCATCCCGAGGCAGCTCCGGTATGCAGTAGCTGCGGGAATCGGGCTTTTTATTACACTCATAGGACTGAAACAGTCCGGTTTCATAGTAGCAAACAAGGCCACAATGGTGGGATTTGGCGGATTCAATGCTGTGACAGTTACATTCGTTATTGGACTTGCGATAACAGCGGTTCTCATAGTTAAGAATTTAAAGGGGGCAATGGTAATAGGGATAACACTCACTACATTGATTGCCATACCGATTGGAAGATTCTGGGGCGGTGATGCTCCTCTGGTAGTCTTTAATGGTATTTTTGCAGCGCCTGATTTCAACCTGCTTTTTAAACTCGATCTTATTGGTTCCCTAAAACTGGCACTTCTGCCTGTAATATTCACACTTCTTTTTACAGATATGTTTGACAGTATTTCCACATTTATCGGTGTTGCAGAGGCTGCGGACCTTCTGGATGAGGATGGTGAACCGAGAAACGTAAAACAGTGCCTTATTGTAGACGCTTTTTCAACTACGATATCAGGTCTTTTCGGTACAAGTTCAGGAACAAGCTATATAGAGTCTGCGGCGGGAGTTGAACAGGGAGGAAGATCCGGGCTCACTGCTGTAATTGCCGGGATGCTTTTTCTGCCATTTATGTTTTTTTCTCCGCTCCTTTCCGTTGTCCCTTCGGTGGCAACCGCCCCGATACTGGTTCTGGTTGGAGCTTTCATGATGAAACCTGTTGCAAAAATCAACTGGGACGGAATGGATGATGCCATACCGGCATTTCTTTCCATTATACTAATTCCTATGACTTACTCAATTACACAGGGAATTGTCTGGGGTTTTCTCAGCTGGACTGTGATTAAGCTCCTTGAGGGTAAAAAAGAGGATCTATCTATCACCCTGATTATTATAGACATACTGGCGATTCTGGCCCTTGTGATATAACATTGAAAAGGGGCTGTCTGCCCGCCCCGTTTCCGCGGGGGGGATCCGCCGGGTAACCGCAAAAAGAGCTGGGTGCTAATCTCTATTTAGCAGGTTCAATTATAGCATTTCACGAGCAAATTATTCTACTTGATGTCATCTCCGCGTAGGCGGAGATCCATGTTTTTCTCATAATACCTGCTCCTATATGGATTCCCGCCTTCGCGGGAATGACAGAAACGATTTAATCTATTCGTTAACTGATATAGTTGAAATACAAAACAGATCAGTTTTCAGCTCTACTTCGGTCGTCTCTCCCGATAAAATAATTGGGATTCAAAATAACAGTTTTTCAGTATTTCCTCTAAAATTCTACTGCTCCCCCCTCCTTTTGATTTATAAAAAAAATAAAGTAAAAAATTGACAATTTTTATTTAGTAAATGAATCTGTTCAACGGTGAAAAATATGCTTTTAGAAAAAATAAATTACCCTTCAGATTTAAAAAATCTCTCTGTACAGGAGATGGAACAGCTTGCAGGTGAGATAAGACACTTCATGCTTGACGTTATCTCCGAAAGAGGAGGACACCTTGCCTCTTCACTTGGCGTTGTTGAACTGACCATCGCACTGCATTATGTCTTCAACACCCCCGAAGACAAGCTGATCTGGGATGTTGGTCACCAGACTTATTCACATAAAATACTTACAGGAAGGAAAGAGAAGTTCAAAACCATAAGAAAATATGGAGGCCTGAGCGGATTTCCGAAAAGGTGTGAATCTCCTTATGACCCTTACGATGTAGGTCACAGCAGCACGAGCATATCCCTTGCTGTCGGTGAAGCTGCGGGGCGGGATATTAATGGTGACAAATACAAGGTTGTTGCTGTAATAGGTGACGGTTCTCTCACGGGGGGGCTTGCATTTGAAGCTCTTAACCATTTGGGGCATATAGGGAAAGATGTAATAATAATTCTGAATGATAATGAGCGTTCCATATCTGAAAACGTAGGAGCTCTCTCTTCATATATGACAGAGATGATCTCCCGTTCCTTATACAACAGGTTCCGTAAAAAATCTATGCAGGTGATGAAGGGAATCCCGCTGGTAGGAGAAGCATTATATGACTTTACATGCAGGGCCTTCGCCTCTTTTAAAAGTTTCATAATTCCCGGGCAGCTTTTTGAGAATATAGGGCTACGCTATTTCGGCCCTGTTGACGGCCATAATATAGCAGAGCTTATAAAGATACTCGACAGGGTAAAGAAAATAAATTCCGGCCCGAAGATTGTGCATGTCATTACAAAGAAGGGGAGAGGCTTCATCCCTGCGGAGAATGATCCATGCAGTTTCCATGGCACAGGGCCTTTTGACAGGGACACAGGTTTCCGAAAAGTAGGTGCGGGGGGGGAGTCTTTTTCTTCAGTTGCGGGGAGAACTCTCGCCGCTATTGCAGCGAAAGACAGTCAGGTCGTTGCTGTTACGGCTGCGATGAAAGAGGGTACGGGACTTTCTGAGTTTGAAAAGGTTGCTCCGGAAAGAATTTTTGACGTAGGAATTGCTGAACAGCATGCTGTAACATTCTCCGCAGCAATGGCCTCAACCGGACTTAAGCCCTTTGTACCGATATACTCTACATTTTATCAGAGAGCCTATGACCAGGTTATACATGATGTTGCAAACATGAATCTCCCTGTGAGGTTCCTGATCGATAGGGCTGGTATAGTGGGGGATGATGGTGAGACCCATCACGGTCTCTTTGATATATCTATGTTCCGGAATGTTCCAAATATAGAATTTTATGCTCCTTCTAACGGGGAGGAACTCCGTGACATGCTTTACTACGCCTGGATGAAAAACGACGGCCCTGTAGCAATAAGGTATCCGCGCGGGAGTTCCGGTTCTGTGGATCTGAATGTTAATGAATACAATGAATTCAAACCAGGAAAATTTAAGATCCTAAAAAAAGGTGATGATGTCGCCATTATTGCCGCTGGTGATATGGTGAACGTGGCTCTTGAAACAGCAAACCTCATTAAAAAGAAGGGAGTAAATGCGACTGTTGTTAATCTTCTTACAATTAAGCCACTGGATGTTAAGGGGCTTTCTAAAGTAATTGAGAAGTGCGGCTGTTATATAACTCTTGAGAATGGTTATGCAGGTGGAGGGGTCGGGGAGTATATATACTCTCTACTCGGATCGGTGTAGAACCTTTGTGTTTCAACCAGGC
>CAZVFJ010000244.1:0-5100 GCA_964625825.1 uncultured Leptospirales bacterium
ATCATCATGGGAGAAGGTGGCCTCAGGGCCGGATGAGGGCATCGTTCATGAGGTTATGAAAAGTACATCAATTCCAGGTAGGACCTTCTCTCAAATTTTGTAAGGCCGATTTTTGCGGCAGTTTCAAAGAGTTCCCGCTCTATCTCATCTTTAAGAAAACCGATTCTTTCAATCTCAACGAAAACACCGAGGCCTTTTACATCATCAATACTGATCTCTGATTCGCCGAAGGAGAATACTTTTCTCTCTTTCTCAATTATGCCGCTCTCGACGAACCCCAGGCTCAGTATTATATTCCTGATTGCGTCAAAATCTTCAACTGCTGTTTCATGCTCAACACGGGCCTTTGTGGTTTTACTGAGTTTAGGTCCCTTGTAAGTAATTTTACATTGACTGTTCACCATGCGCAGGCGGAGAGCCTCATCTGTTTTCGCGAAATCCCTTGCCGGATGATTAAAATAAATATCTGATTCTCTCCTGGTCTCAACGAACTCTGCCCCTATACCTTTAATTTTCTCCTCAATTTCATCAGGAAAATCGCAGTAACATTTAATCTCTATTTCAAGTTTATCACTCATGTAATTACCTCTTCAATGGCCCGCTTATGGAGAATCCGTCACTCCCCATACTTTTACGCCTCTCCCCGTTTATCCTGATAATTACACTCTCAACGTTTTCAAACTGTGTGGCGGTATAAACTATCTGCTGAACCCTCTTAAGAAGGATATCCCCGGCAGCCCCCTCTTCTATCGAACTATTGAAATCTATCTCTGCGATTTTTCCCTTTATGGCAATACTTCTAATTTTCAGTTTCTGCGGAATAGCAGTTATATATCCTCTATTCTTCTCTTTCAGAGTCGGGCCTTTTATCAGATTATCCATTGAGTCCGATAGTATATCCGGGTCGGAGATTATCCTTTTTACCGGACTCAGAAATATCCTATCTGTTTTTTCATCAAGTTTCAAAAGGTAGATATTTACCTCTTTCTGAAGCCTGGCAGGTTTCACTTCTTCAGTCTTATCTATCTCTTTTGTTTCTGTCTCCCTTGCCTGTTCTTCAATAGTGGTCTTTTTAAGTTCATCCACTTTTTTATCTTTAACCGTAATACTCTTCTGCTCTTTTACTCCATCTGAAACCGGAAGAAATCTTTTGAAGTCGGGGAACGTAAAACTTGCCCTGTCAAGAAACCTGTTCACCATAAGCACAATTATAGTAACAAGAACAATAATAATCAGTATAAAAAAAGCGCTGTTGTTCCCGCCTGAATCATTTTTTTTAGCTTGAGTCCCTTTTTTAACAGCAGCACCGGCACCGGCCGTTTTTTTTACAGATTTACTTTTACTCGTTTTTTTAGCAGGCATCTCCAACCATTCCAATTAATCACTTAATTCTTTAATAAAATCCTGTAATAATTCCTAAAGAAATATTTTAGTGTAAAAAAAATTAATGAATAAATCCTTAATAAAATCGTTTACATATCCGGCAGGATTTAAAAAGATTAATCATCAATAAATTTAAATTTTTTCTATGCATATAAATATTTCCTGTGTTTGTAAAACTTAATCCACTGGAAATAGAGCAGTACCTGATTTAATAAGATTTTATTCATTATCTGAATAGGTTTAACTGATAGCATATGAATGTCAATATAAAATACAGAAACATAAATATACGCTTTATCCTAACCCTGGCTGTATTAATCATTTTATCACTTCATCAGCACCTTAACGCAAGCTTGATTATTAAAGATAAAATGGATAATGTAAGTCTCTCTAATTACATACAATATTATGAAGATCAAGATGGGACCTTATCCCTTGATGAAGTCACCGGGATTCCTGACACAAAGTTTATCAGATTAAATGATGACTCCACTAATCTGGGTTATTCCGATTCCGTTTACTGGTTTAAACTTAATATAGCAAACAATTCAACAGCCGAAAAAAACTGGATTATTGAATCACAGTATCCGCTCCTCGATTACATATCAATCTATATACCGGCAGTATCCGGTTATACCGCCATTCATTCAGGTGACAGGCTTCCGTTCAGCACTATGCCTCACGGGCATTTTAATTTTATATCTAATATCACGTCAAAACCCGGGCTATCAACAATTTATATCAGAGTCAGGAGTGAGGGTGCAATTATAACAAAATTTTTAGCATGGGATTATAACTCATTCGGGGATAATGTTCTCAAATATATTTCTATTCTCTGGCTTTTTTACGGGATAATGACAGCTCTTTTCTTTTATAGCATTTTTATATTTATATCCACAAAAGACAGCGTCTACATCTCCCTGAGCCTATTAATAGCTTCATGCCTTATGTTTACTTTTGTCCACAATGGAATGGCAAAAAAAATTTTATGGCCGGATATGCAGTGGTGGGGGAATTTCAGTCACCCCTTCTTTGTTTTTATGGGTGTGATCAATATGCTATGGTTCACAAGTCTTTATTTTAATACAAAAATAAATACAAAAAAAGCTCATACTGTCCTACAAATATTTTTCTTTATCTCTATACCTATGTCCCTCATAATCTTTCTTCTACCTTATTCTTATGCGACAAAACTCTCAGTTGTTATGACAGCCATAATCGCTATTTTTATTATTCTTTTTATATTATTTCCAATGTTTTTTATAAATAGAAGACTCGCCTTATATTATCTCAGCTCATGGTTCTTCTTTTCACTGGGAGATTTACTCCTCTCTCTAAGGAGTTACGGTTTCATAAACAATAGTTTTATCGCAACATGGAGTTTTCAGATAAGCCTCGCAACAGGACTTTTCTTCCTGTCTCTGGGAGTCGCAGATAAACTTAATACACTCCGCCGTGATAACAGGATTGCAGTAAAAACCTTAAAGGAATCAGAAGAAAGATACAGGCTTTTCTTTGAAACAGCCCATGACGCAATAGGTCTTTATATAAACGAAATACCGGCATACGCGAACAGGAATCTAATCAATATATCCGGCTATTCCGAAGAAGAATTCTATAAGTACTCGCTCTTCGACCTTTTCCCTGATAAATGTTCAGCCGAAAAAGATTTCAATATTATAATAAAAGAGATTTCATCCGGCAATCTGAATCATGAAAGATTCGAGTACATTCTGCAGAATAAAAACGGGACCAAACTCCCTGTCCTTATATCCCTCTCATCAATCTCCGCGGGGATTAATAAAGGTGTATTAATAATTATATCCGATATTTCATCTATAAAAAAAGCCTCTATTAAAATTGATGAGCAGTATTCCGAGATCCAGGATCAACTGAAGAAGCTCGAAACATTAAACAGGGAACTGATTTCAGCGCAGGATAAATTTGTTTTAACCAACAGCGAACTTGAAAAAGAAAAGGAGTATCTTTCCGCGACCCTGACATCAATAGGTGACGGAGTAATCTCTTATGATATAAAAGGTGTTGTTTTTTTAATGAACCGTATTGCGGAGGAACTTACAGGAGTATCTGCTTCTGATGCTATCGGGAAGAATATCCGGGAAATACTCAAACTGAGAGATGAAGATTCAAAGGATCTTCTCTTCGAAACGCTGGGAACAGTAACTGATAAATACAACTTTTCGAATATCGGGATTCCTTTCAAAATGCATGATAAAAGTGGAAATGAAAAGATTGTTGAACTCAACAGCTCTGTGATAAGACTTAAGGATGAACCTATCGGCATTGTTCTGGCACTAAGGGATATAACAATCAAAAGCCGGATAGATAATGAACTACTCAAGATGAGCAAACTCGAATCAATCGGTATACTCGCAGGGGGTATAGCTCACGACTTCAACAATCTTCTTACAGGCATATCTGCGAATGTATCCCTGCTGAACAGAACAATTGATATTCCCCCTGAAATATCAGATTCACTTAATGATATTGAAAGAGCTGTCGAAAGGGCAACAGCTCTTTCAAAACAGCTTCTCACTTTCGCAAAGGGTGGCAAACCGGTAATGCAGCCCTATCATGTAGAGGACCTGATTAAAGAATCTGTAAAATTTATAGTGAAAGGCAGTTCTATAAAAATAGACTTTGAAATAGAGAAAGACATCCCATCCGCTCTGATTGACCCTAACCAGATAAGCCAGGCTGTCAACAATCTCCTGATAAACGCAATCCAGTCAATGAACGGGAATGGAATTTTAACCATAGAGATAAAAAGCTGCACTAAACTCCCGTTGGAAGTACCGATTAGCTCTGGCCGGTTTATACAGATCAGGATAGCTGATACAGGTTGCGGTATTCCTAAAAAAAATCTAAACAAAATATTTGATCCTTTCTTTACCACAAAATCAAGCGGTACAGGTTTCGGGCTTACAAGCACATATTCAATAATTAAACAACACAGGGGCTATATCAAAGTTGAGTCAGAAGAAAATAAAGGTACAACATTTGAAATTTTCCTGAGAGCTTCCGGAGAAAAACCTGATACAGTAGCTATATCCTCGAAAGCAGATAACACCAGTTCCGGCGGAACTGTATTGATTATGGACGACGAGGAATATATTCTTGAAGTTCTGGCAAAAATGCTCAAATATCACGATTTCGATGTAACAACTGCAAAAACAGGAGAAGAAGCTATATCATTATACAAAGCCGGAATGAATTCTGAGAAAACGTTTGACTACGTAATTCTTGACCTTACCGTATACAATGGCTTGGGAGGCAGGGAAACCATCGAAATCCTGAAGAATATTGACCCGGAAGTCAGGGCTATTGTAAGCAGCGGCTATTCCGATAATCCTATACTCGCGAATTACAAAGAGTACGGTTTTAGCAGCATACTCTCTAAGCCCTACGTTATTGAGGATGTTCTGAAAGCAATAAAAGATATCTGAAATTTTATTAATTTTATCAGAATTATCCCTGTTCAATCAATAATACATTTCTATTATGAAATACAACAGATTCAAATTTTATATATTAAATTGTTTAAATATTAATCTTGACACTGTTTTTAACGGCGTTATTGATTTTTAGTGTTATTTAAAGCAGATTATTATCAGACATACAGGAGTTTAAATATGATTATACCATTAAGAAGCGATACGACAACCTGTGGAAGAAGAATGGCAGGAGCCAGAAGTT
>CAZVFJ010000245.1:0-5093 GCA_964625825.1 uncultured Leptospirales bacterium
GCAGTTATTCCATAGAATTTACTATCCATATCATCGCTGTCAGCAGCGTCCGTTTCTGTTCTGAAGAATTGGTATCTTCCGCCGAGGCTTAATGTTACTGAAGCCGGAGCTATGTAATATGCTATTGATGCAGATGTATTATAACCATATTCATTATATTTGGTATCCTCACTGTCCGGCATATCATATGTATCTTTACCCCATAGATATATCCCTGATATGTTCCCCAGCAGAAAGAAGTTGTCAATAAGTGGGAAAACACAACTTATACCCACGCCGGGCCCGATTCCCTGGTGGTAGATATCGTATCCATAAGACGATGTTTTATAACCCATGTACTTGACGCCGGCAAAAATTTTAAAATTGTTATTCAGCCTGTAGCCAAGAGATGTATCAGAATCATATCGTTTGTAAGTATATGACATTGTATCATCATCCATATCAAAAGTACCATAGAGAAAAACAAAATTAAGATTAAAATTATCACTGAATTTAACTGCTAATGCAGGTCCATAAAGTAGTGCTGGATCAATCTTTGTCTGTGAATTGGCTATATCCCACTTTGTGTACCAGGTACTTGCGCCTACTGTTATATCTGCCGCACTTGATGGAGCAGCTACGGCAAGTATAGAAATTGATACTAAAATAAGAATCAGCTTTTTCATAAAATATAAACCTCATAATTGATTTAATAGGTTATTTTGAACACCGGATTAAGGGTTGTCAAACAAGTAATGTTGAACTGAATATAAGAAATTAATATTATATAAATATTGAGTTAAAAAGAGCAAAAATTATAGTTAGTGTTATAATTTAATGTTTAATTGAAATATCTTTCTTCAGGATATTATTTAACTTCTGAGAAATCATTGTTCCTTTATATATTTTGTTCTTATAAATTTTTGTACTGGTTTTTCAAAGAGATAGTGTGATGCTGCTGATATCGCAATCGTTATTGCTGCATATAGAAGGAGTGAAGAGCCTTTCGTATAATCAAGATATATTCCTGTCATGGGTAGAAAAGTATACATCAGCAATTGCACAGGGAAGTGAAAAAGGTATATCGAATAGGAGAGATCTCCAAGAAAGGTAAATGGCCTGAGAGAAAACAGTTTTCCGATAACTGTAATATTAAGCAACAGCAGTATGAATAGCGGATAAATCATTAATGGCATAATCCTTTCCCAATGCACAAAAACAGTAGCGTACCCTCCTTTTGCAACAAGGGCAGCAATGAGAGATGAATACAGGAGCAGCGCGATAAAAATAATAATTTTACTCCTGCGTGATAACTTCCGGATGTAGCTATTGAGGTAAAAGAGGAGACTTCCTGCAAAGAAAGCCATAAGCATTCTGGCCACCTGTGCGTTAAAGATCGGATAATTGAGCTGCATATGGAGAATGGAAATCCCGGTGAATATATAAAGGATGAAGAGGGCTGTTGCCCTTTTAGAATTTTTCAGTGTATAGAAAAATATAATATATGCCGCGACTTCGCAGGAGAGTGACCATGATGGTCCGTTAAAAGAAAAGCCGTCATTAAATAGTCCTGCCTGAAGAAAGAAAATATTCAGCAGAAAGTGATATAGATCATTATACTGGCAGTCAAAATATCCTCTGCCCGAGAGGAGCCTGAAATACTGAACGGCTGCTACGATAAGAAGTGTCGCGATATGCAAAGGATAAAGTCTGCTCAGTCTCAAAATAAAGAAAGTTCGTTCATTTATACGGTTTTCAGCGATTTTTTTCGCGTAGACATACATAAAGATGAAACCGGATAGCACAAAGAAAAAATCAACAAGATTCCAGCCGCACTGGTAAAACCATCTGAATGTGCTGAACAATGGAAGAGCTTCGGGATTAGCCTGGAAATATGTTGAATCGAAATGGTTATAATGGAAGAAGAAAGCAACTCCCATGGCAGCAATGCCGCGTAAAGAATCAAGCGAGCGGAGTCTCACTGCTGATTGTTGTGGATTTATAATCCTGTTCACCGGTTGAATCCTCGCAGGTGATAAATTGAGGCGACGGGAGTAAACCATCGTCACATAAGATCAGTCCGGTTGCCGGAAGGGGTAGAGCCGGAAGAGTAGTTGATACTCTTTACTCTAAAAAGCCTTATACATTGAGATTATTGCTTTGGGGAGATCAACCATTTTTCTGATATTAAAATGAGGAAAAGCGTAAAAAGAGCTTGTTTTGTAAATCAATTATCAAAAATTTTAATAAAATAATAGCATAATCGTGCTTTTTTTTAAAATGAGCGCTAAAATAGATAAAAATTTTTGAATATGTCTTAAGATATTCTTATATTCATTAAAAACAATTCCAGTTAAAATATTTAATTAAATTCTTTAAATATAGTTATTACCGAAAGAAAAATGGGTTATTTTAATGGCAAATCTTTATCCAACATCAATATCTCAAATTGAAAATATAGCTGATTCTGAAAAACTAATATTCCTCAGGCTCCAGAACCTTGACGACAGTTATCATGTGTTTCATTCGGCAACATGGAGTGAAAGAAGCGATGGCGAATGTGATTTTATCATCTTCAATGAACACAAAGGATTTATTGCTCTGGAGGTTAGAGGTGGGAAAATTGATTTTGACGGTAAGAGATGGCTTTCTCTGGATGCTGATGGAAATTATAAGTATATAAAAGACCCTGTTAAACTGGCCCAGGACTCAATGAGGGCAATTAAAAGAGTTTACGAAGAGAGGTATAACACTCCTCTTTCAGGAATATATACATGGGGTGTATGTTTTGCTGATTGTTCGCGGGGGAGCGGGTTCCGGACACTTGATCTTGCTGATGCGAATATTCTGGATTTCTGTGATTCAGATAATATAGAAGGCTGGGTAGGGAACCTGTTCCGCATAAATGAAGATTATTGCGGGGTAAAAGTTCTTACAGAGGAGGAGCGTGGAAATTTTATCTCACTCTTCAGCAGGGAGCTGCAGATACCGTTTTCACTCAAGAGAGTGGTGCTTGAGCAGCAGAGGAAATTTGCATCAGCCGATCTGATGCAGGAGTATCTCCTGGACCTTTTTGAAGATAAGAACCGAATTGCCATTCAGGGTGCGGCGGGTACGGGAAAGACATGGATTGCGATGAAAAAGGCAATAAGACTGGCGACAGCAGGGAAGAAGGTTCTCTTTCTCTGTTACAGCAGATATGTAAATGAGCTTATATCATCGAAGCTTGAATCCTATCGCAACATTGATGTAATGACCTTTCACTCGTTTGCTAACAGTGTAATCATAGAGTATATTGTATCAGAGATTGAAAAGTTCGGGTGTGAAAATAATTTTTTTAATTGCATTAACGATCTTCTTGATGAAGTGAAGAATTCTAATTCCCTGGTTGCAATGAGAGAATGCAGCTCTGGAATAAATCTTGATCTCCGGGTTCATGAAGCCATCTCTTCACTGGCTATGCTTAAAAGTGGAGATAATTATGATTCTATCCTTACCCGGTATGAAGACGGATTACCGATAGATATAATCGACATTTTAAGCCTCCTTATCCCTGATGATATGTGTAAAGACAGCTTCTATGATGAGAGGATGCCACTTGTACTTTCCCAGACATTTGAGAATGAAAGCGGCTCACTGGAACAGTTTACCTACGATGCTGTTATGATTGATGAGGGGCAGGACTTCCATATGAGCTGGTGCGATTCCCTTAAAAATGTTTTTGAAAAATATAAAAACAGGACAGTTTATTTTTTCTATGATGAAAATCAGAGTATATTCAGGAGACAGAAAGAACTTCCAATAAGGGAACTTATTTCAAGGTCAGATCATAATAATTATATATTTAAGCTCAGGGATAATATCCGTAATACGGCAGATATCCACAGATATGCAGTTGAGAAGACCGGGCTTGCGCCGCTCTCCCGTACTTTTGATATATCAGGCGTTAAACCGTTAGAGTTTGAATTCAGTAACGGGTCAGAGGCTTCTGTGTTTACCGGTTCGATCATTGATGAACTGATTGTAAAATATAAGGTTGCCAGAGATGGTATTGTAGTACTCTCAAACAGGAGTATTGATTACTCAATTTTTGCCGTGAACAGAATGGCGGGATATTATAAATTGGCCTCTTATGGGACTGCTGAAGGAGAAAATTGTATTAATTTCTCTACAATTCATGAATTTAAAGGTCTCGAGAGGGATGTTGTCATACTTATACTGCATAAAAGAGAGTCCGAGTTTGCAAATAAGAAAAAGTATCTCTCTGAAGAACTACTCTATGTCGGGTTCACCAGGGCGCGCCACCTGCTATATGTACTTACAATCCAGGATCAGTAGTATATGATTTCAGGTATTCAAATAAGATTCAATATGTAATTCCTTGACATTTTGAAGATTGCTTTGCAAAAATAATCTCTTCCCTGATTTGGAAATAATATATCCGCCAGAGGTATTTTGAGATGTTTGACAAAATTATACCGGTTATTATAGCGCTTATTGCTCTTCAGTTTATCATAAGGGTAATACAGAAGAGAAAGTACAGGGTCACACGATCAGAGTGGAGAGATATAGATTATAAAAAAAGAATCGATATTCTTATGAAGGGGGGGAGGCCCGACGGGGAAATACATGAATCAAAGGGAATAACCATTATAGGAATTGATGATTACAGTTCCATTCCGGATGAAATGAGGGGAGTAAGAAAAGAGGTAAACCATATAAGGGATGCCTTATCAGCAGGGCTCCGCGCAAAAATTGGAAGGGATGAATCTGAGTCTATTTATAATGAACCTGAAAAAATGTTTGATGAGATTATAGAGGTTATAAACAGGCATAAAAAAGTGGCGGCTGAAAAAGAAAAGGGCCTTACGGAGTAATATTATAATTCCAGGTAATACTGTTTATTCATGATTTTTTAATGAGGGATTGACAGAATATGTATAAAATTTTGTTCTTTCAGTATTAAGAGAGATTTTATATGAAAGGTAAGGCTTTAATTATGAAAAATATAAATTCATATCTATTAAAATTACTGGTATCATCTTTAATAATTTTTACGAACATTTCACTTTATGCTGCGGCAGGAGAATTCGGGGCCGGATTTATTCTTGGTG
>CAZVFJ010000246.1:0-5077 GCA_964625825.1 uncultured Leptospirales bacterium
TCTTTGTCTCTGCATTAATATTGTTATGTCTTTCCTGTGTCTATCAGAGAGAATATGATGAGCCTCAGAAAATGGCATTTCTCCGATCAGATCAGATATGGACAGTTAATGTGGACGGTTCTGACATGACTCAACTTACCTTTAATGGTAAGAATGGAGGTCTATCCTGGAGCGGAGATGGAAGCCGGATACTCTTCCACAGCGATATAGACGGCAACAACGAGATATTTGTAATGAACTCTGACGGTTCGGGGCAGAGGCAGCTCACGTTTACTTCGTCAGATATCAGCCGGTTCCCTACATGGATGCCTGACGGCAATATTATATATTGTTTTATGCAGAGTGGAGTTTCTTCATTTGAAATTTTGAGTGCCGATGGAAATTATTTAAGGAGTGTGGCTGCTACGGCGAGCCCCTATGATCTTTCAGTCTCAATTGACAGTCATTTTGCCGCAGACGCTGACGGGCCCGGCACGATAACCGTGACAAACCTCACTGATGGATCTCAGACAGTTGTTTCATTAGTCGGAGGAAGGGGTTCTCCTCAGTGGAGCAGTGACGGAACCAGGGTATTTTACCATTCAGGTTCATCAATAGTATATTCGGATATCGCAAATCCAGGAATTGAAAATACATTTTACACAGCGCCGGCTCCTGTCAATTATATAGTCATGGATCCTTCCGGGGACTATCTTTACTATTCCCTTGCCGATGGTGTTTATAGGCTGAATATGACTACTCTCGAATCGGTTTTAATTTTTTTCGAAACAGGTATTTCAGAGATATGTATCCAGGGCAGGCCCAGATAGACCTGCCCATTATCTCCTGCCGAATTCTCAGCATCTGGAAGCTTTAATATTCACAGTCTCCATGGTTTTCACCTTAATTTATAGAAACATTCCCTGCAAGGTCTGATTTCGGGGTTCCACCCCTCTTAAAAAAATAAAAAAAGAGTTGTATCCCCTTAATGTTATGCTTATCATAGGATAATCATAAGGTTCCCTGAAGATGAATGAAATTGAAATAATATATTTCACAGATAATAAAAATAATGAAGCTCTAACCCGGAGATTATCAATGGGAGGGCTTAATATCAGAATCGAAGATTATAAAAATGTTGCTCAAATAAACTATATCCCCGGGTGTATTTTTATTTTTGATGTAGAGGGTATATCTCCATATGAATTGCTTAAAGAACTCTCTGAGCTCACGTGGATAAGGGATGACATCAAGCTGATATTTGCTGATCATGGAAGTATCGAGGGACATAGCCTGCATGCACTCAGCGTAAATAATTTTGATTTTATAGAAAGGCCGGTTGAACCGAGAAGCTTTTCCCTGCTCCTTGAAAAAACAATCCTTGTTGAAAAGTACAGAAGGATGATGAATCTCATCTCAAAAGAGTCTGAATCCAGAATCGAAGTCTTTAAGTACCTCCTGAACATGAAGAATGCTGACGAGTCTGATATAACTCTTGAAAGAAGTGCTTTTCTTAAAATACTTGATTTTGAGAAGAAGCTGATGCATGAGCAGCTTAATCTTAATGAGTCTATAAGAAATATTGCTCTCTTCAGAAAAAGTGAATTTCTTGCCATGAAAGACAGAATACGAGCTGAGGAGATGCTTGGCGATTTGAGACGTAAGGAACTTATGGATGCGAACAATATCATCTCAGCCCAGGAGGGGCTTATTGAGTTTTCGTCTAAACAGCTTAATGATGCAAAGAAAATAATTGATGCAAAAGAAAATGTTGAAGAATTAAGCAGGACTGAAGCTATAAGGCTTCATGAAGAAATAAAGGCACTGAAAGAAATAAATACCGGGCTTGAAGAAAAGATTTGCAAACTTATTCGTGAAAAAGAAGAATCAGAAAAGAAAATATAAAAAAAGAAGCAAAAAACTGTGTGTTAACCAATTAGATTTAGGCGGGATTATTCAGAAATGGCAATGGAATGGGAAAAAATACTGGCTGACTCGGTTAAAGATGGAGTTATAAAGGAACTCCACCTGAGAAAGCTTCCGGTGCTTAAAACAGTTGATAACTGGAAAAAAGTTGAGCTTGTGGGATGGGTTGATCATCAGATGAAATACACTCATTATAAAGGGGGGCTTGTAAAACTTAATGGCAAACTCTACTTTGTTCAGGATAAAACAATAAGGGCTCTTCAGGAGTTTATGAATTGGAATTTCCCCTTAAAGATAAAGGTTGTAGCAGATTAGCTCTCCTCATCCTCGAAGATTGTCAGTATTATATCATATTTTTTTGAAAACTTCACAATATCGTCAATTGAATCAATACTGATGATTGCGTAGTTTTCAGAGATCCTGTGGATTACTGCCTTTGAATAGCTGCTGTAAAGTATCTCATCAATAAAAGTACTGTGGCTTGAATAGATCATTACCGGGCGTGAAATTCTTACACTGATTGTCTGTTTGGTCCAGTCGTTAATCAGAAATTCAAGGCTTTGCGGTATATCGTTTTTGGCATGTTTTCTCAGGGTATCAACAAAGAGATCGATATTCATACCCCGTTTCCTCGAATTAATAATTGAACTTTTTGTTATGGCGGCCTCTATTACAACATCCTCTTTGATAATCTCTGTATATGCCATAATACGGTAAAGGGAAGAAGGGTCAATATTCCTATCATTTATCATCAGGGTGAAATCGGGGCTTATATAAATTGATGCTTTTGTCTCTTCTTCTTTATTATATTTTTTTCCCGACATGAGGGCTTGAATCTTTTTCCCGGATTCGGTTATACGGATTTTTCCTTTATCAACAGCCGCGACTCCCATCATAATAAGAAAATCCAGTGTCCTGGCAAACTCCTCCTCAATTGTAGATATAAAGCTGCCAAGTGAATCCTCTGTACGTCGTACTCCTGATGTGGCATTGCTTATAATAAAGACGAGTCTCAGATAATTAAATTCAGCCGGTTTAAGGCGTACCAGTATTGACTGAAGTATTTTAATGTAATGGTAATCAGGGAGACGAAACTTACTGCAGAATATCTCTTCAGGAGTGGTACCTTCTGAAATTTTATTGAAAATAGCTTTCATCAGAAGAATGGGGTCATCAATTTTCTCTACAAGAGATTTTAAAGAAATTACGCCTATATCCCTGTCGAGTTTAAGACAGCCCATGATATTAAGAATCTGCATTGAGAGGTAGGCCTTTTCCTCTTCATCGAAATCATCCCCGGATGTTACCGCAATCTTAAGCATCTTCTCTGATATTTTTTTAATGTCAATTTTCCTGAATTTATTCTGCTTTGTCAGGAAAAGTCCGGATGATGATATTGAATCAAAAGTCTTGAGAATATTAACTGCAATATTAAAGTTGTTATTTACGGTTATAGATGATGCAAGGTTACCTTTTTTGTTTTGGTTTGCCACGTATGACAGCAGTTTTTCGTTAATTGTAATATAAGCTGTGTGGCTGTCGCTGATGATATTGAAAAGCTTAAGATGTCCTTTGGCAATAAGATCATTTACTCTTTTTTCAAGGTCAGCAGTTGGCAGAAGTTCAGAGAGGTTGTCCAGGGTGATTATTCCTCCCCTGTCGGATATCAGTCTCATTACCAATAAGCTTTTATCATCAGGTATTTTCTCCGGAGGGAGAAGCTCCATTTTTTCAATTAGTGATTCAAGGGCATTTTGCAGATATTCTTTTATCCCCTGTATGTCGGTTATATTAAAAATTTCAGATATCTCCTTGAGGCAGTATGCTTTATCCATCTTTTTATTCAGCAGCTGCCTGTTTTTTATTACATATGAAAGCATCATTGAGTTCAGGGTGTTCAGTGATTTCTCTATGTCATCAATATCAATATCCAGGAGTTTATTTATATCACCGAAACTTATTCCGTCATTGTTTGTATACAAAAGTCGTAGAATTCGCAGTTCATTTTTGTTGAGAGAGGATATTAATCGGTTGAGCGTAAAGATATTAAGAAGCGAATCTCTGATCTTTGTCTCAGTGACGCTTTTCAGGTTTAGAAAAGCAGCAAGTTCTTTCTGCTTTTCGGGCTGGGTTCTTTTTATTATCTCGTCTAATGTTTTCATAAAAAAATTGTAGACACTTGTTAAATACTATTTTAAATGTACGCTGTTAAATATGCAATAAATTTTGCGATTTAATTCTATATTTGTTACAGTTTTACCCCTTTAAACCCGGTTTTTCGCTGTAACGGCTTCCTTTAAGGAGAAATTAATGATACAGTTTTTAAAATTCGATAAATCGAAAGAGTTTGATGTTGAACTTAATATTATTTCAGGTAAAGATGCTGTTAAGTTTTTTGTTACAAGGACTATCTACCTCATTCTCTTCGCTTACTCGACATTATTTCTGGCTGTGGCGATTCCTTTTGTCAAAACACCATGTGAATATATATACTTTATCGGCAGTCTTGCCACAGTTTTTTACTTAATACGCTATATTAATCATATTATTAAGTTTTTTAAATACAGAGGCGGATATATAAAGCTCACTAATAGCTTTATTGAGATAAAAAATTCAAAGACTCTGTTTAGAATACCTGCTGATGAAGTAACCTATTTCGAAATAAACGCTCTCGGAAACCTGCTGATCAGGGAAAAATTTCAGCTTACCTCTTTCCCGCGCCTCCTTTTAAAGGATGAGCAGCATGAAATGATACCTGAACTCCTGCAGGATATGGCTCCCAAAAGGACGATTATTTACAAAAAGATATGGGAATTCGTTGACGCAATCACAGTTGCTCTTGTTCTTGCCGTACATATTATCCAGTTTGTTCTCCAGGCTTATTATATACCTACCGGTTCTATGGAAGAGACCCTTCAGATAGGGGATCACCTCTTTGTTGAGAAAATTACTTATGGTCCTGTGATACCCAGAATGATGGGGATGAGTGCTCCGATTCATCTCGATTTTCTCGCTGTAAGAGAGCTTAGGAGAGGGGATATTATTATTTTTACACCTCCGATCGAAAGCGAGAAGCATAAAGATTATATTAAAAGATGTATTGCGCTCCCGGGGGATGAATTAAATATAAGGGACGGCTACGTTTATATAAACGGTAAAAGACAGGATGAGC
>CAZVFJ010000247.1:0-1205 GCA_964625825.1 uncultured Leptospirales bacterium
ATTCCCTCTGAAACTGACGGTTTTGAGATAATGGTGACCGAGCCTGCAGGAAATGATACCGTTGTAGCTTTTTTCACTTTAAAAAAAGCGGAGTGGCTGGATAGAAAAAAATTATCCGGAGAAGGTTTCTGGTCGGTTAAAGAGAACGATAAACTTGAGTTTACAAGAGGTTTTGCCGTTACCGCAACCGGGCTTAATAAAACTGAGTGGGTAACTAAAACTATCAATGTCGAAGTTGAGAAGTAGATGTATTACAACTTTAGTCTCCTTACACCAGTTTACGATCTGGCGTAAGGAAAAATTTCTGTTAATGATTGGGCCCCGCCATTTTTTGGAAACCGTATTTTTCAATATTGCCTTCTTTACAGCCATCAACTATCATCTCATAAACCTTGGACCAACTCAGCTGATTCTGATTGTAATCCATGGAATAATACTGATCGCCGACCCGGAAGACAGATTTAGTCCATCCGTTTCCATAAGCTGAGGATGAAACTGAGTAGACAGTGCATTTCTTCTCGGGCTCAGTGTATTTGTAAGTGTTTTTAGGATAATTCGGCAACCCTTCAATCGACGCGAAAAGAACTCCGGCAAGAGATACTACCGAAACCAGTGCAAGCGCAATCGGTAGTAAACCGCTTAAATGTCTTATACTGGAAAAGTTTTTTTTCATAGTTTATCTCCTTTTTAATTTGTAGTTGTTTATTATTTTAAAATTTTATTCACTTTTAATTCCTTAATACATATTGGAAAACATTTGGAAATTAAAATTAAATTTTATTTTAATTTTATTATATTCTTGTCCTTGCCGTAGTATACAAAGGGGGCCCAGTAGAAGGGTGAATTTTTTCCGGCTGATTTAATCATTTTTCTTTTAGCATTGCATACTGCGGAGGAAACTGTTTCCCCGTTTTTAATCCCCTGATACATTTCAGTCATATAATCTTTTGTCCCTTCATCTGAAATCTTCCATAAAGATACAACAACGCTATTTGCGCCTGCCATAAGGAAAGACTGGGTAAGTCCAATAATCCCTTCTCCGTCAACTATACGCCCAAGACCGGTCTCACAGGCAGAAAGGGTAACAAGATCCGCGTTGATTTTAAGTGACGCCGCCTCCCGGAGATTGAGGTATCCGTCATACGTGGGATCGTTTTTCAGAGTAAGCACAACAGCTGAAAGAGACGGATTTTCAGAAACAACAA
>CAZVFJ010000247.1:1215-5069 GCA_964625825.1 uncultured Leptospirales bacterium
GTGAGTAGCAAGATGAATAATTCTGTAATTTGCCAGCTCTCCCATTCTGCTCATAGACTGGAGTTTTTCTTCAGTTGCATTTTTTCCTGAAAGTGTTTCAGAGTTAATGATCCCGGCGAGTGACGACATTTCATCAGCAGTACCCTTTAAAAAAGCCCAGGAATCTATACCGGTAGATTTGTATAGATCGAACAGATTTTTGCCCGCCGGTATCAATGTTGATGTCATGGTCAGATCGGATAAGTTGGATTTCGATTTATATTTGTTATAGACGGAAAAATCCGCCCCGCCAAGTGCGAGTAGGTTTTTTCTGGTTTCATTATATTTTCTGGAATTAAGAGAGAGTGTGACCTTCATCGACTGTGAATATTGTGTTTCATGCCTCTCCACCAGATATTTCCCGGTTTCATCTATGAGAGCGTCAAAAGGGATATATCCGAAAATTCCGTCGGGAATAATAATCAGTTTTGATTTGCCATTAATCTGGTCGGAGATTTTGGAGAAAAGAAGTTTGTACATCTCTTTGCTTATCTGAAGGCACTCCGGATTATCCATTGATGCGCTCTGCGGATTTTCAAGGAGGTGCCTGTAGTAGTTTACAATTTTTTCGAAATTCGCGTAGTTTTCAGTTGCAGGAGTATTTTTATCTCCTCCTTTAGACTTTATGGAAAAGGCCCTTGTACCTTTATTATTATATTGATCGATTTTTGACTGATTTTTCAGATAAATGTTTTTTCTGAATTTCTCCAGATCGATATTATCCATAAGGAACTTCTTTTTATCTGCATAAAAAATCCCTGCGTATTCTCCGGCAACTATCGAAAATCCGACAATGGCACTGTCATCGCCCATGCTATCGAGATAGGGCTCAAGCCAGGCCGATCCGGAAGGGAAACCTCCCCCGGTTGATGATAGCATCTCCGTAAGGTATTGCGCGATGTGATCTTCTCTTGCGTAAAAAGCCTTTCTGGGTTCGTTTGAAATATAATAAAGCCCGGCAATTTCACGGTTGATATAATTGTAATTCTGTGAGAGGCCTGTTTTTTCCAGATCACTCTTTCCTGATTTAAGCTTCTCCAGTTTTTCTGATGCTTTGGTCATGTATTGAAGCGCACTCCGGATGTCTCGCTTTTTAACATAAAGATTACCAAGATTATAGAGTGCTGTTATTAATGATTCATCTGTCTTTCCCGACTTTTCCATCGACTCGATCGATTCCTTGAGAAGCTTTTCCGCTTCAGACGGAGAGCCGGTCATTGCAGCCGCGAGGTTCTGCTTTGCTATTGCTATATCTGCTGCATCTCCATTCTGTATATAGTAGTTAAGTGATTCAGTAAAATACCTGCGGGCAATATCTTTTTTCCCTGAATAAAGATATAAGGCCCCATACTGTGTATTGTATTGGGCTTTCTCAAAAACGTTGTTAAGATCAGAGGCAATTTTATATCCACGGTCAAGGTAGATAAGCGCATTTTTAAAATCATTTTCCAATATATAGTGATTACCCAGCTTAACATAAAGTTTCATCTCTGATTCCGGAACTTTGTTCTCGCAGATTTCCAGAGCTTTTTTGTAAAGCTTAAGCCTTACCGGAGGATTCCCCAGCTCGCCCGCGGTAACACCTGCTGCTATGTAGCTCCTCACCGCCTCAGTGGCATATCCCCCCTTAATATAATTGTCTCCGGATAAGGTATATGAATTTTGAGCCTCGGAAAAACGGGTCGATTCAAAAAGAGCTTCACCCATATGGTAATATTCTTCACCAGCATCAAATACAGAATCAACTGACGCAAGAAGTGCTGCTGATTTTCCGATGTTCTCTATATAGGCCGACTTATCGGTTTCTTCCCTGGCGAGGGCCATAACCCGATACGCATAGTGTTGGTTGAGGCGAAGTCCGCTTGAAAGAGAAATTTTAAGAGCGGATTCAGCCTTGCTGTAGGCTGTTGTGTATGCTTTTTTCCCAAGGTCACCCTCGGCGGCGATGACATCTATTATATTCTGTTTAAAAATCTGGTACTCTTTTTTTGATCCTCTCTCTTTAAAGGCAGAATCGAACATCAGATTTAAAAACATCGTAAAATCATTTTTTGATTTAAAGGCAGATTCCGCATTTTCCATCTGCATTATTTTTAAATAGGTAAAACTTTTGTCAGGATGCAATGAGGCATATCTGGAAGCAAAAGCCTTACCCTGAGCAGTGTCACCAATTGAAAAGCAGATTGCAGACAGGTTGTAGATCATATCTGCATTAACTGGAAAAAGCGTTAAAGCATCTTTTAGTACGTTTATTGCCTCGGGGACTTTCTTTTCCTGAAAGAGAGTCTGTGCGTATCGGCTACGGAGTTCAGGGATATAAGGGTAGGCTCTTATACCTGATTCAAACTCCTCAAAGCCCTTCTGCTGATTTCCTGCTTCAAGTTGTTTGTAGGCCCGGACAATATAATCGCTGACGGATTGCGTAAACGCCGGTGTTGAAAGGCTTACTGAACAGAAAAAGACGAGTATAAAGATAGATCGTACTTGCATAACTCTATTCCTGTATAATTTATTACTCAGCTTGACGGATCTCCAATCTCACGAATTTTTTAGCGTATTGAAAACTGGATTTTTATTTGATCATTTTGAATATTTCCAGATGCCTGTTTTTCTGATAGCGATAATCTGAGAAGATCCAAATATTTAATCTCTTTGCCGGCATCTGGGTTAAAGGTTTTTTTCTCATCGAGCCAGATATAATAATTTTCTGACTTCAGTCCGCTGGAATGAAGAGAAGGTATTAGCTAAAAACGCATATGAAATGATGAAATCTCTCAATCTGGAAAAAGAAGAAAATATATACATTCTTGTAGATGACACCAAAAAAGATAAGCGAGGTAAAACAATGGATGTCACCGGATAGATACATAATTCTGTTACCAGCAGAGCTATATGGGGCCATCAGTATGGAAAAGCAACATGCTTGTACGAAGTATAACAATTCCATTCGGAATATGTTTGTATGTGAAAGATAAAGACTTTAATGAATTTTCGGTTCCTTTTTTGAAAGTTACAGAACCTGCCTCAGGTCTTATCTCATTATTTAAGGCTCCGGCAGACATTAAGGGAATAGTACTTTTTGACTCATACTATTTGTGCCTGGCAGTTATAAATGCCTGTCGTAAAAAAAGATTTTATTTTATATCTACTCTTAAAAACAATAGAAATTTTATGAAGAGAGGGTAAAAATTAAATCCGGTTCATATAGTCAACATTGTTTCAGAACCGGTAATAAGCTTAAAATAAAAACTAAGAAAGAACAAAGAGAACGTGAAAGATCTTCAGAATGCAGTCAGAGGCATTATCTGTGATGAAATTGCTTTATATCTTAAAAATTTACCAAATAAAAATTCAGTTTTCAAAGAGCTCCTCCATCTTCTGGTGGCTGCTAAAATCTTTAAAATATCAGTCAAGATAAGTTTTTATTAATTTTTTATCCTCTATTATTAAAGTTAAATCAAGAAAAAAATTCAGGTAATTGATTAAACCTGCTATAACAAACCCGGCATGTGCTACCTTTCCATATTTTTCCTGTTCGAAATATATATTTGCCGGTATCCTATATGATTTAGTGAAAGCAATCCCGGCGGGATCATCATCAATAAGATATCGCCATTTACCCGTCGTATATCATTGCGTACAGCGTTGTCTTCAGGATCATCCTCCTCCCTGAATATAAACCTGCTGAAATGCTGCCGGTGATGATTGTCAATAATAATCTGCCTTGCCTTCTCACTTCCGGAGTTTGTCCATAAAATCAAAGTGTGCCCCTGCTTGTTTAGCTCTGTTATTATACTGATAATCCCGGGCCTGAC
>CAZVFJ010000248.1:0-5037 GCA_964625825.1 uncultured Leptospirales bacterium
GGAGGAGGAAGATACATCAAAGGTTTCCTGATCAATCAAAGGAAAGAACGGCACCAGTGGGACGCGCAGAAAGAAAGATAGATTGACAGAGTTTGCACTCTCGAAAAAATATGGTTGTTTTTACTGTCATTGCGGAGAGCTTCAGCAACAAAGCAATATTCACAGAAATTGACCGTTATAAATAATAATGCCGGATAACAAATGAAGATAAAAATTGAATCACTCGGCTGCCGTCTTAACCAGTCTGAAATCGAATCCGTTTCAACCACCCTGCAGGGCATGGGGCATATAATTGTCACATCCGGAGAGGCTGATGTTTATATAATTAACTCCTGCGCTGTAACAGGGAGAAGCGAGAGAAAAGCGCGCCAGCTTATATATAGGGCACTTGAAAGAACCGGAGGTACTGACAAAAAGAGAATCATTGTTACAGGGTGTGCCACCGAAGCCATTCGCAATGACAGTAATATAACCTATGTCTCAAATGATCATAAATACCTCATCCCTGAAATTATAAACGGCATGGCTGACGGCTACAAGACAATGAAACCAATGCGTTTCGGATTTGAGGCGCCGCTAAAATGTTCCACTAACAGGGTTAACCTTAAAATCCAGGACGGATGCGATAACTTCTGCTCCTACTGCATAATTCCTTTCATGAGAGGGATACCGCAAAGCAGGCCGTTTAATGATATTATCTCCGAGTTCAGGCTTCTCCTTGAAAACGGCTACAGGGAAATTATACTCACAGGCGTAAACATCGGTAAATACAACGATAATAAAAAAGGGCTCGCGGGCCTTGTCAGGGGGATACTTGAGCTTCCGGGAGAGTTCAGGCTCCACCTCACATCTCTCGATCCGGACAGCGCATCAGACGAACTGATCTCCCTATTCGCCGAGAGAAGAATGGTGAAGCACCTCCACCTGTCTCTCCAGAGCGGCAGCGACACAGTGCTTCGCAGAATGAACAGGCCGTACACCCGCGGTGAATATCTCTCAACCGTAAACAGGTTAAAAAAAATCGACCCTGATTTCAACTTCACCACCGATGTAATTGTAGGGTTCCCCGGCGAGAGTGATGAAGAATTCAATGAAACAGTGAGCCTTGTGAAAGAGGCCGGTTTCTCCCATATACACACATTCCGCTACTCCCCGCGTCCGGGCACTGTGGCTGCCGGGATGGATGATGCCGTACCTGAAATTCTGAAGACAGAGAGGAGTAAAGAAATTATAAATCTTTACATGAAGCAAAAAGAAGAATTCTACAGGAGGTTCCACGGCAGGAGCGGGGTCTTTCTCAGTGAGAAGTTCAGGGGCGGAGTAACGACTGGATTCAACGAACACTATATCCCTGTTGAAATTCACGAAAAACTTCCGCGAAATGAATTCTTCAGGTTAAGAACTGAATATTCAGACGGGAGTTATAAACTCAAAGGCGTTATCGAAAAATAAGGAGCACCACAATGTACTACATCCCGATTATAATTTTCGGCTTTTTAATTTTTTTCGTGTTTCTCTGGAACGCAGTCCTTTCGATACTCTCTTTTGCCGGAGGATGGAACAGGCTTTCAAAAAAATTTACCGCGCCGGAGGATATGCATGGCAAAGGTAAAGAGTTTAAATTTCAAAGTGCCAGATTCAGGATAATAAACTACTCGCTATGCGCGAAGGTAATGATTCACGAAGAAGGCATAGCTCTCAGCGTGATGAAGCTCTTCAGTTTTATGCATAAACCTTTATTCATCCCCTACACTGAGATGAAGGAACCCGCAACAGGAAGGTTCGTCACCGAATATATCGTATTCAAGGCTGATAGTATACGGGTCGGAATTAGCGGTTCATCAGCAGAAGAGATCCGTGTCCGCCTGAACAGGCTAATGCAAAGATGAGATATATCTCTGCGCTCTTACTTGTCATCGCGATACCCCTGGCACCATTATACGCTGCCGATGGGAGTAATCCGGGAAACGGCCTCACTGAAGATGCCCTCATTAACATGAAGTACGACAGGGAATTTCTCTTTAATAACAGGGATTCCTTTATAAAATTATACAGTGACCTCCCCGTAACAGAGATAGTTGTCAGGGGAGCAAAAAGATCAAGCACTGAAATGATAATTAAATCGGCCGGCATTAAGCCCGGAGACCCGCTCTCATCCTTCAATCCTCACCTTTTCATAAACAGACTTAAGGGGAAAAACATATTCACCGAAATTGAAATTACCTACGGTAAAAAAGAGAGCGGAGTAATAATTGAAATCAAAGTTGAAGAAAAATGGACACTTATTCCTATACCTCTGTTTTCAAGCAACAGGCATGGCACTTCATACGGCTTCTTCCTGATGGAATCGAACTTTATGGGTTACGGTAAATTTCTTTTCGCTGGCGGGAGCCTGTCATCAGACAGCAGAACTGCCATGCTCGGATTTATTGACCCGTCAATTGAGGGGTCACGTTTCAGAGTGAACCTCTTTCTCTCATACAAAAATGAAATATACCAGGCCGGCGATGTTGACTATAATCTTTACAGAGAGTACAGGGGAGACAAAAAAACGGTAAGGCTCGATACGGGATTCAACTTCACAGACAATTTCAGATGGTTCATCTCCGGCGGTTACGAACAGGGGGAGGTTGACCGTGGCTACGATAAATCTCTCGACATGCCGGAAGATCAGAAGGCATGGACTGCAGGGAGTATCGCAAGATACGAAAGCCTTGTCCACTATGAATATCTGTTTTACGGACCGAAGATCGAGCTTTACTGTTTCAGGCATATTGCAGCCGCAAAAGAATATTCAGGATACACAACCTCAGGCTACAGGTTTGATTACTCCTTCAGGCTTATAGGCTATAACAGGTTTTCCATTTTATCAAACGGAGGTGCAGGAGACAGGCCCTCGATCTTTGAGGAGACAATAGGCGGAAGACCAGGCGGAAGGACACTCCCCGCAGATATTATTACTGCTGATAATTTCATTAATTATACTCTCGCATACGAATATCCGTTTCTAAGGTTCAGATGGGGAGCAGTCACACTCCTCGCGTTCTGGGAACATGGAGTATATAAAAATGAAAGGACCGGGGACCAGGGATACTACGGTCCCGGGGCAGGTACAATGGTCTACCTAAAAAGGATTGCCCTCCCCGCAATGGGTTTTAATATAGCGAGGAACCTGGAAACCGGGACAGATGAATTCAGCGTCAATGTGGGGATGAGTTTCTGAACAGTTAAAGACTGTTCAGATCTTTATCTCCGAGCCGACTTTTACTTCCCTGTAGCTGCTGCCGAATTCCTCCCTGAACCTGTCAAGAGCCCAGTCAGAACTGTCATGAGGTGATAGTGCCACAATAGCAGGGTTCAATGATTTAAGAAGGCTGATTGCGGAGTTTACATCTTTCTCCAGAATCCCGGGAATAGGGATGCGGTCAACTCCCACCATATTCTGAAGATTAAGTGGACCAGCCATCATCCTCCCGCCGTTTACCGGGAAATGCAGCCCGCCGATAATTGCATATATCGGTTCATCAAAGAGCTTTTTTGTTCTTTCAATTATCGCGTCTATACCCTGGTGGCCGCATCCTATGATCAGGACAATTCCCTTCCCCTTTACGTTAATTGCAAGTGAGTGTTCAGTGGTATACCCTATAAGAAAAAGCTCCCTCGGATAGACACCGATACTTATAATTCCTTTATCTATTACAGCAGGCCCCTTCACAACAGTTACAGGCAAGCCGGGATGATTCTGTGCAGGTGTTATTTCTGACGGCGAGTAAACCGGGATCTTTTTAATCTTTACCGGGCCGGCTGAGAGTGAGAATTCTTTCCTTGACTCTGCTGCCGCTCCCCCCACATGGTCACGGTGCCCGTGGCTGAGAAAAATCATATCAATATCACCGGGCTTTACTCCCAGTTTTTTCATATTACGGAGAAGGGGCGACGGATGTTCTCCGCTTTTATTAAATCCCACGTCAAAGAGAATCGTTGTGTTATCCACCTTTACAAGATAGGATACCCCGTCCTCTGTGGCAAGTCCACTTTCAACCGCATAGTAATCTATGAGAGGCATAATCGAAAGGCCCTTCACCGTCCCCGGCTTTTGAAGTTTTTCGATAGTTATCTGTGAAAGTTCAGCCTCAGCGCGGGCCCGCCCGCGCCTCATTTTAAGAAACTGTATAAAAATGAGTATTGCGAAAAGAAGTAAAATCGAGAAAACAATTTGTAAGAAGAGCACGGTACCCTCCTGAAGAGATTATTTTTTAAAAACTCGGTAAGCCCGGAATATTCAATACAATAATTGCAAGCTTATATATAAAATATAATGTCAATATACCCAGGATCATCATGAGAAAAGTATTGGCCTTGTAGAGAAACTTTTCAGAAAAAGACTTCTGGTACCTGTGGAGTATCGCAGCTTCAACGATCAGATAAAGAGCAAGGCCCGCTGCTCCCGATATAACAAAACAGAGTTTAATTGGAGAGGTTATCTCTGTGAAGAGATTCAGATCAGCGTAGAGCCTGAAGCCCACAAACCACCAGATTATCATCCCCGGATTTGTCACAGCGATTGTGAATCCCGTAAGGAAAGAGAGTCTTTTCTTATACTTAATTCTCTTTGTCATATGGAGCATATACTTCCTCTCCTTGTATGACCTGAATATCAGGTATGAAAGAACGATTATACCCATAATATATATAAATATCTGAAAATCTTTATGCAGGAGCCAGTGGCCGAAACCGAAAAGTGTAAGGATACCATATATCAGGTCTGATGTTGCCGACCCGAGAGCTGTTACTATTGCTGGTTTAGTGTGGCCATGAATTGTCTTTTTTATCACTTCAAGCTGAACTGCACCTACAGGTATGGAGGAGAGAAAGCCAAGCATAAGTCCGAAGAACACTGTCGCGAAAATTTTAGCTATATATATATAATCCATTATTTATCCTGAAAAAGAAATTTCCACACAATATATTGCTATTAAAATATTTGTAAACCCTTTTTATGAATTTCTCCTAGAAGCCTGCCAACCCCGGGGCGGT
>CAZVFJ010000249.1:0-4979 GCA_964625825.1 uncultured Leptospirales bacterium
ATATCTCATGTAGTTAAGGCCGCCCTGGTAAAACAGGTCAACAATCAATTTCATCTCGTGCATACATTCAAAATACGCGATTTCAGGCTGGTAGCCTGCTTTTACGAGAGTCTCAAATCCGGCTTTAATGAGGTGAGATACACCACCGCAGAGAACTGCCTGTTCGCCGAAAAGGTCTGTTTCGGTTTCTTCTTTAAATGTTGTTTCAATAACCCCGGCCCTTGTGCCACCGATACCGGCCGCGTAAGCAAGGGCAACTTTTTTCGCTTTTTTGGAAGCGTCGTTCTGTATAGCAATAAGATTAGGAACTCCGCCGCCCTTAACATATTCACTTCTTACAAGGTGGCCCGGCCCTTTTGGAGCTATCATTATTACGTCAACATCTGCCGGTGGTACAATCAGTTTGTAATGAATATTAAAACCGTGAGAGAACACAAGTGTTTTCCCTTTTTTCATGAATGGCGCGATATCCTCTTTGTAGATCTTTGCCTGGATATGGTCAGGAGCAAGTATCTGGATAAGGTCAGCTTTCTCGGCAGCTTCTTTTGCTGTCACGGGTGTGAAGTTGTGTGATACCGCGAGTTTGTAGTTTTCTGTTCCCTTGATTTCAGAAATTATAACGTTGAGTCCGCTGTCCCTCAGGTTCTGAGCCTGTGAATGTCCCTGGCTTCCATATCCTATTACTGCAATAGTTTTATCTTTCAGGATGCTGATGTCAGCGTCTTTTTCGTAATACATCTTAGCCATTGTTTTTTCTCCTTATTATATACTTCTTATATTCTTTGCTTCTGCAGATCCGGTCAATCTTTATCTTTCAGAATTGATACCAGGCCTGTACGCATTGATTCCTTGATTCCGTATGGAGTTGTGAGTTCCACAAATCTGTCGATTTTTTCAGAGTTGCCTTTAATCGCGAAAGTTATATTTTTCAGCGATACATCAGCAACCTCCGCTTGAAAGAGATTCGCAAGCTGGAGTATCTCCCCTCTCTTTGCCGGAGGGCAGTTGATTTTGACCAGAGCCAGTTCCCTGTGTATTGAAGTCTGCTGTGAATGGTCAGAAACTTTTATTACATCTACAAGTTTGTTTAACTGTTTTTTTACCTGTTCAATTACACGATCATCCCCTTTTACAACAATTGTCATAATTGAGATATCATCATGCTCTGTCTTGCTCACAGAGAGTGAGTCAATATTATATCCCCTTGCGGAGAATAGACCCGCGACTCTCGCAAGAACTCCGAATTTATTTTCAACTTTTACTGATATTATATGTTGGTTCATTTTTTACCTACGCAAGTTCTCTCATTATTGTATCCTTTATTGTTTTCCCTGCGGGAACCATAGGATAAACATTTTCCTCTTTTGAAACCAGAAAGTCAATAATTATCGGTTTATCCGTAATTTTAAGCGCTTTTTTAATGGCGGGGACTACGTCCTCTTTCTTATCAACCCTTATCCCTACGCAGCTGTATGCCTCAGCAAGCTTTACAAAATCGGGAGCAAAGTTAATACATGTGTGGGAGTATCTTTTCTCCCAGAAAAGCTGCTGCCATTGTCTTACCATCCCGAGAAAACCGTTGTTAAGTATTGCTACAATTACCGGTAATTTATTCTGAGCTGCGACAATAAGCTCCTGTATATTCATCTGAATTGAACCGTCTCCGGCTATATCTATTACGCGTCTGTCCGGCCTGGCCAGCTGTGCCCCAATGGCCGCGGGTAGTCCGAATCCCATCGTTCCGAGTCCACCTGATGAAATAAACGTCCTCGGCTCTGTGTATTTATAGAATTGGGCCGCCCACATCTGGTTCTGTCCCACCTCGGTTGTTATTATAGCTTTACCTTTTGTCTCTTTGTAGAGTTGTTCAATAACATATTGAGGTTTAATCTCATCATTGCAGTCATCATACTGGAGAGGATTCTCCTTTTTAACCTGTTTGACGACTTTTATCCATTCGTTAATTTCAGGAGTTTTTACCTCTTTGGTCATTTCATTGAGTACTTTTTTACAATCTCCGACAATCGGTATATCGACAAGGACATTTTTACTTACCGATGCGGGGTCAATGTCAATATGAATTACCTTTGCATGAGGTGTAAAGTCACTTAGTTTACCTGTTACTCTGTCATCAAAACGGGCGCCAATGGCTATGAGCAGGTCTGAGTTATGAACAGCGTAATTTGCGAAGTATGTGCCATGCATGCCGAGCATTTCGAGAGAAAGTGGATCTGTTTCAGGAAATGCCCCCATACCGAGAAGGGTTGTCGTAACAGGGATTCCTGTTTTTTTCGCAAACTCCCTTAATTCTTCGTGCGCATTTGAAAGGATAACTCCACCTCCCGCATAAATCACAGGCCTTTTTGATGATTCGATTAACCTGCATGCCTTGATAATCTGTCCCGGGTGGCCTTCGTATGTAGGTTTGTAGCCCCGTAATGATATGCTCTCCGGGTATTCAAATTTGTAACTTGCATTTGAAATATCTACGGGTACGTCAATTACAACAGGGCCCGGCCTGCCGGTTGTCGCGATGTAGAATGCCTCTTTTATTATGCGCGCAAGATCCTTTATGTCCTGAACAAGGTAGTTGTGCTTTGAAATTGGTCTGGTTATTCCTGTAACGTCAACCTCCTGAAATGCATCATTGCCTATCATGTTCGTTGAAACCTGCCCTGTAAATACAACCAGAGGAATCGAATCAAGATGGGCGGTCGCTATCCCTGTAACAAGGTTGGTTGCGCCCGGACCGCTTGTTGCAAGTACAACACCAGGCCTGCCGGATGCCCTCGCGTACCCATCTGCCGCATGAATAGCCCCCTGCTCATGTCTGCTTAACACGAATTTTATCGGAGCGTGATAGAGTTCGTGGAAAATGGGTATAACGACTCCTCCGGGATAACCGAACATATACTCAACATTTTCCTTTATAAGTGATTCAACAATTATCTGAGAACCTTTTAGTTTCAAAATGATCTCCTGCTTTCCGGTAGTTTTTCTGTTTTTGGATTCTATAAATCTCTGAAAAAATGTTCTCCCGCTGCTCCATGAAAAAATGATGGAAGAATCTGCTTTGTGATGAGAAAATGTGATTCAACTGATTCTGCGGAATATTATTAAGCTAACATAGCTAAATTCTTTTGCTATTTAATGACATTATATTTGTCAATTTTTTTTCTTTCTTTATTATAAAAGCTTGATTTGAAGCAGTTTATTTTTAACTATGTGATTAATCAAGGCAATTATATATATCATAAACAGATATTTCGGCTTTTTTAAAATTACCGGCAGGAGTGACTGTTGCCGCTAAGTTATTTTATGATTTCAATTTTATTATGAATTAATATCTCTGAAGAGAGAAATGATACTTCCGGAGCAGCGTGAGTACTGATGAAGCAGGATATTGTTGACAGGGTATTCAAAAAGATTATAGCGCACAATCTCGCTTTGAATATTGATTCCATCCCTCATTCAGATCTTTTTCAGAAAGAGGTTATATCATTATATGGTGTGACTCCCGGTGAACTTGAAGTCATATTAAGCATTCTGAAGGAATCGCACAAAATTCTGGTGATGGAGATAGCAAAGGAAGATCCCCGAAAGAATCTTGATAAAATTTCGGGATATGTTGATGCGGATTTACATACAATACAGAAGCTGAAAGAAGTTTATTATTCCGCTCTTATTGCGGAATATGATAAAACTTCCAGAACTAAAAAAACCGCAGGGCAGATAATCAAGGAACTCATACCCAGGCTTTTATATATTAATCATACCCCTCTCGGCAGGATCCTGAATAAGGCGCTAATGCTTGATGAATTTGAAAGGCATGTTGAAAAAAATTACAGGGAGTTTACCGAGGAGTGGAAAGATGAAAACTACAAACTTCAGCTCTCTATAAATGAAGAAACTCTTTTAAAGATCGGGAATGAAAAAAAACAGGCTCCTGTAAAGGGAGAACAAAAGGAAGATGTTAAAAACGTCAAGAGTCAAAGAGCTGTTGATTCCCCGGAGCATCAGGATTTTTTAAAGCATAATACAAATGATTCAGTAAGTAAAATGCTGCAGATTTACGGGGTTGATTTTTTTTTCAGGGTAAATCTCAGAAAATATAATTTCAGGATTATAGAACAGGCAATTGACTCAGGCGCGATAACGAGGAGGCAGGATCTCCTTACTCTCAAGGATATGCTCAGGCGGATGAGAGCCAATTTTGGCATTGACGCGGGACTTGAAAATTTTTATGAAGAAATTCTTAGTCTTGACAGGAAAGTCAGCCGAATTATAACTTTTTTAAAAAAATAAAAAAGGTTGAAAGTCGTTATATATTTATATATTGCACCCATTGAGTCTGTGAAAGTTCGGGTGTGATTAAATCTTTATTTTAATAGAAATCCGGTGAATTTTTTATGATTACAAAAAAGAATCTGATATTATTGCTTCTGTTCCTAATCCCGGTAAATCTTAATGCCAGGGAGTTTCTTAATACAGTTATCCATCTTAATTTCGGCGGTATGTACTCTTTTGCCACTTCGGGCAATATACTTGATAGTGAAGAGAGTGCAATAAGGGATGTATTCCCTGAAGAAAATAAAACAAGTCATTATGAAACAGCCTACGGCATGACTCTTGATATTGTTCCAATGGCTCCCATTCTCCTCGGCATGGAATCTCATGCTGTAAAATTCGGGCTCCGAAGCGCCTATAGGATTCATTTTCTCCAGCAGAGAGTAAAGACTGGAGAAGAATATACCGGTGAAGTTATGGATTACAGAGTCTGGATGATTGGGCCTGTTATGCATTACGCTCCATTTATAGGATCTTCCGACCTCGATTATGAATACACTGCAAGCGGCGGGTTCACGCTTTATGCGCTCTATGGCAGACTGAATGGCGATCTTACGGCATATCCGGGTATAAAGGACTATGGTGTAACTCCTGCAGGAGATAATAACAGCAAGATTGACGGCTATAAAATA
>CAZVFJ010000250.1:0-4921 GCA_964625825.1 uncultured Leptospirales bacterium
GGAAGTTCTGTTCGGGATGTTGCTCTCAGCTTCTGGGATATTACAGATTGCAAAAAAAATGAAGAGAATCTGAATACAGCAATTGAAAGGCAGAAAGTTGTCATAGATGTGCTGGATCTCCTAAACAAACAAAAACATGGCAGCGGTGTAATAAAAGATATTCTCGATCTTTTAAGGAGAAGTTCCGGGATAGAATTTCTGGGGATCATTCTGAATAAAGACGGAGAGTTCCGGCTTGAGGAAGTGTCGGGTTCAGATGAAGAGTTTATTAAAACAATTAATTCCGCCTGCCCTTTTATCATGAATGGTATTATTGAACAGGGGGGCTTTTCTTTGTGCGGCAGGTCTTTTGAGAGATACTATAAGGAGAATTCAGGGGGCAGGGAGGAAGCGGCGCTTTTCTGGTGTAATGACCTTGATGCTCTGACTGCAGATGAGGGTACCGTTGCTTGTGATTGTATCCGGGTCGGGAACTATAAATCGGCAGCTGTTATCCCCTTCTCCGGGGGAGATGGGCTTCTCGGCTTTTTTATACTCCTTGATAGAAACAGTAATTTTTTTAACCAGGAGATTGTCGATTTTTATTATGGTGTTATACAGAGTGTCGGGATAGCTCTGAACCGCGTAAACTATGAGGAAAGCCTGAAAAAAACTATAACAGAGAAGGAACATCTAATCAGGGAGGTTCATCACAGGGTTAAGAATAATATGCAGGTTATAACAAGCCTTATAAGCCTTCAGACTTCAAGGCAGAAAGATGAGAATGTAAGGAGCATTCTTAATGACTGTCAGAACCGTGTAAGGACAATGGCGCTTGTCCATGAACGCCTTTATAGTTCCAATAATTTTAGTTCAATTAATTTCCATAATTATATAGAGTCATTTGTCCCTATGCTGATTAATTCGTTCAGTATAGATCGGCAGAAGGTAAAGGTGAGTATAAATGTGTCAGATGTTAGTTTAAATCTCAGCACCGCGATTCCACTGGCTCAGCTTATAAATGAAATTTTATCAAATTCATTGAAGCATGCGTTTACTAATGGAAGGATCGGAAATGTCAGCCTCTCACTCGTTAGCGTGGAAGCTGAAAATGAATTAATCCTTACAATTTCAGATGACGGGCCCGGGTTCCCTCCATATATAACTTTTCCTCAGAACGGGAATCTCGGTTTTCAGCTTATCGATGCATTAATAAAACAGTTGAGGGGAAGATTAACTCTTTCTACTGACAGGGGTATATCATTTATGGTCAGTTTTAAAGGAGTTTGAGCTTTCTCGTTTTCTTTTTTTATGAATCCTTATAAAATTTTCCTGTGTTAAAATCAGTATTAAATAGTCCTATCCTTTAATATTTTTATCTGAGACCATTCTGTTTATGCTTGACTATATTACTGGTGGTATAATTAATACTTTTAGTAGTTATATTACTGACAGTAACATGAATATTGTCGATTTTATGGATAAAAAAAATAAAATTAGAAACAGAAAACTGAAGGAACAGGAGCAGAGAGTAAGTGATATTCTCAAAGCTTCCAGGAAGGTTTTCTTCGATAAAGGGTACCTCAAAACTACGATGGATGAAATCGCATATGAGGCAGCCATAAGTAAGCCGACAATATACAGGTTTTTTTCGACTAAAGAGGATCTTTACTTCTCCCTTATAATTCCAGTGCTTAATGAGTGTCTTCAGGAGATGGGTGAGTTAAATATTCAGTTGCAACTAAATATGTTTAACTCAGGTGATAAACTTTTAAGGGATTTGATTGGTGTTTTTTTTAAAAAATATATAGATAGTCCTGATCTTTTTAGAATCGGGCAGTTGTTTCAACAGGCAGGGAAGTTATGGACTCTTGATAAAAAAACCGAGAGTTCAGTAAAGAATCTTTCAAGGGCTGTAATGGAGGAGATGAGAAGCATTTTGGATAGTGCTATTAACCAGGGCCTCATAATAAATATGGATCGGTATATCATCTCAGAGGTAATTGCAGGTTCACTTTTCGGAATAATACAGCTTCATGATGCCAGAGTCCGTGGGGGCAGTAATGATAACAGGCTGGAGCCTGTTATTGAGGCAATAATGGGACTTTTTGCAAAGTCTATTATTTTGAAATAATCTAGTAAAGCAATTAGATTAATTGAAAGAGAGGAAAGATTATGAGCACATTTATGGATGATTACAGATCGAAACTGGTTACACCTGAAAAAGCTGCAGGAATTGTAAAATCCGGGGATTATATTTATTACAGCGAATTTACGCTATTTCCGGAGGCATTTGATGAAGCTCTTGCCCTGAGAATGGATGAATTGAATGATCTATACCTGAGAAGTGTATGTTTCACGAATATCCCCAAGATGGTAATCAAGGATCCTGAAAGAAAACATATAAAAATGCATGACTGGCATTTCGGCGCTCACTCACGCAAGCTTTATGATATGGGACTCTGCAGTTATATACCCGTAACCTATCATCAGGGGCCGAGAATTATAAGGAAGACACAGAATATAGATGTTGCTGTTGTAGCTGCTACACCAATGGATAAAAGCGGTTATTTTAATTTCGGTATTTCCAATTCTGTATGCGGTTCATATATGAGCAAAGCGAAAAAAGTTATTATCGAAGTGAACGAGAATGTTCCCTACTGTCTTGGAGGAAATTTTGAATCTGTGCATATATCAAGCGTGGATTATATAATTGAAGGAAAAAATTCGCCTCTTCTTCAGCTCCCGGTCATACCTGACAATGAAGTTGATGTTAAAATAGCACAGATCATTATGAAAGAAATTGAAGATGGCTCGACTCTTCAATTCGGGATAGGGGGGCTGCCGAATGTCATAGGGAAAATGGTTGCCGAGAGTGATCTGAAAGACCTTGCGTTTCATTCAGAGATGATGACAGATTCGTGTGTAGATCTTTATCGGGCGGGAAAATTTACCGGAAGGAAGAAGGCTATAGATCATTTCAAGATGTCATACACGTTCGCCATGGGCACAAAAAAACTTTATGATTTTCTTGATGAGAATCCCACCTGCGCCTCTTATCCGGTCAACTACATTAATGATCCCCGTATAATATGCCTTAATCCAAAGGTGATTGCAATCAATAATGCAATTGAAGTGGACCTCTTGAGCCAGGTTGCCTCTGAATCGGTTGGGCCACGACATATTTCCGGTACAGGGGGGCAGCTTGATTTTATTTTCGGTGCTTTTAACTCAAGCGGCGGAAAGGGCATTATAGCACTTAGTTCCACATATAAGGAAAAAGATGGAACTATAAGATCAAGGATAGTCCCGACTCTTGCTCCGGGTACAGTTGTTACTACTCCGAGGTCAATTGTTCATTATGTAGCCACTGAGTATGGTATTGTATTCCTCAAGGGCCTCTCAACATGGGAAAGGGCGGAAGCTCTTATTAATATAGCTCATCCCGATTTCCGGGACGATCTGGTAAGGGAAGCACAGAAAATGAACTTATGGGTAAGGAGCAACAAAATAAAATAGAGAGCAGTTATTAAAAATAGATGCTTCTTCCTTAGTTATAAATCGCCGTGTAACGGATGATGAACCGTATTACACGGCGATTATTTATAAGAGTTTAATGATAAAAATTCCGGAGGGAATATGAGTCGTTTTATTAGTGAATATAAGTCTAAGCTGACAACTGCTGAAAATGCCGTAAAAGTCGTCGAGCCAGGGCACGATGTGTTCTATGGAGAGTTCGCTCTCTTCCCTTGGGCCCTTGACAGCGCTCTTGCGGACAGGATTGAAGAGCTTACGAATGTGGAGATACGGGGAACATGTTTCACCAGAACTCCAAAAGTTGTAGAAAAAGATCCGGAAGGTAAGCATGCGATTGTAAATGATTATCATTTTGGAGCGATTTCAAGAAAGCTTCATGATAACAATATGTGCAATTATATTCCGATTACCTATCACCAGGTTCCAAGGATAATAAGAAAATATCTTAAGCCGGATGTCGCCTTTATAACAACCGCTCCTATGGATGATAGTGGTTATTTTAATTATGGCCTTGCAAATTCAGTTACAGGAGCCAACCTCAGTAAGGCTAAAACAATTGTAGTAGAAATTAATAATAATGTTCCATACTGTCTTGGCGGAAATTTTGAGTCTGTCCATATTTCAAATGTTGATTACATTGTTGAAGGGGATAACCACCCGATTGTTGAAGTTCCTCCCTCACCGCCTCGAGAGATTGATCGCCAGATAGCCGATTATATACTTAAAGAGATCGAGGACGGCGCTACGCTTCAGCTCGGGATCGGAGCTCTTCCTAACCTGATGGGGCAGCTTATCGCGGAAAGTGATTTAAAAAAACTCGGCATTCATACCGAGATGCTCGTGGACTCGTGTGTAGATCTCTATGAAGCAGGGAAGGTCACTGGTAGCAAAAAGAATATAGACCATTTCAAGATGAGTTATACATTTGCTCTGGGTACAAATAAACTCTATAATTTTCTCAATCTTAACCCGACTTGTGCGTCATACCCGGTAAATTATGTAAATGACCCCAGGATGATTGCAGTTAATCCCAAGGTCACAGCGATAAATAATGCTGTTGAAGTTGACCTATTCAGCCAGATTTGTTCGGAGTCTGCGGGTTACAGACATGTATCAGGAACAGGCGGTCAGCTTGATTTCATTTTCGGCGCATTCAATTCAACTGGCGGGAAGGGGATAATTTCTATGAGTTCAACATATACTGAAAAAGATGGAACAGTGAAATCACGAATTGTCCCGACTCTTCAGTCCGGCGCGATTGTTACTGTGCCGAGATCGATTTCTCACTATATTATAACAGAGTACGGAGTTGCGATGGTTAAGGGTAAATCGACATGGCAGCGGGCGGAAGCTCTTATTAATATTGCGCATCCTGATTTCAGGGAGAGCTTGATTTCTGAAGCAC
>CAZVFJ010000251.1:0-4901 GCA_964625825.1 uncultured Leptospirales bacterium
GCAATCCCTGTACCCTGAACAGTGAAGGTGTATGCGGATTCGGCATCAGGGTCATTGCTGTTGATTGTAACGGTTCCTGTCCTTAATCCGGCTGCTGTCGGGGTGAATATAACAGTAAATATGGTACTTCCTCCTGCTGATATTGAATCAGTACCGGGTTGTGCAACTATTGAAAAATCTCCGGAAACTGTAACAGGAGGTGTTAATGTCAGTGTATCCGAGCCTGTATTTTTTATAGTAAAAAAGATAGCGTTTCCTGACTGCCCGGTTATCGTATTCGCGAAAGTATAAGTAGATGTCCCGTCAACAATGGCTGTGCTCCCCTGTAAAACGCTGATATCCTGAACTATCCCTGTGCCTGTTGCAGTAAATGTATAAGTTCCTTCATCACTGTCGCTGTTCGGTATTGTTATCGTACTGCTGTATGCGCCGGTAGCGGCGGGATTAAATGTGACTGTAAATGTGGTTGAACTTCCGGCAGGTAAAGGATCGGTCATACCGGTAGTATCAATTGTAAATGCGCCGTCAGATGATGTTATCGCCGCGGTTATATCAAGCGCCGCATCCCCCACATTCTGAATGGTTATTGTTTTAGTTGATGGTACTGTTTCAGTATTCAAATCACCAAATTCAACTGTCCCGCTTCCGCCCGGAATGTTATTACTCCCCTGCTTCACATTAATCTCCGGCAGAGGCGTAGCTGTACCTGTACCTGTCACAGTAAAAGTATAAGAAGCCTCATCCGCATCATCTGAACTCACGGTTATTGTGGATGTCCTGTATCCCGCGCTTCCGACCGGTGTTAATGTAACAGTAAATGTTCCTGTAGCTCCTGCGGCTATTGTCCCGGTACCACCTGCAACGGCAAATTCACCATTTGAAGATGTAACTCCTGACACTGTGAGATTGGCTGTTCCCAGGTTATATATTGTAAAGGTTTTTACAACTGAAGTAGATAAAGTTGTGCTTCCGAAATCCCTTGAGCCGCTCCCTGAAAGGAGGTTGTTCCCCAGGTCATCTTTTATATTTATCTCAGGCGCTGAAGATGTTCCAACCCCGGACAGTGTAAACAGGAATGGATTTTCTGTATCAGTGTTGTCATTATGGGAAATGCTTACCGTTGCATCATTATGAGTTCCCGCTGTAGACGGGTCATATGTTATTGTGAAATTAACAGAATCTCCCGAAACAATTGTAAGTGGAGTTGTTATACCGCCAATAGTGAAAAAGGTCGAATGTATGCCGGTAATATCCATAGAGCTTATGACAAGATCTTCACTGCCGGTATTTTCAATAGAGAAATCTACCGTTGAACCGCCGGCTGAAATATCTATCGTTCCAAATGAATATGGCCCGCTCCCTGAAGTTATGGGCGTATCGATCCTTTTAACAACAATTTCCGGTCCGCTTGATGAGGATGAACCTGACGATGATCCTCCGGATGATGTTGAATCACCTCCATCACTACTACATGATGACCCGAGTATTGCGAGGGAAAATAACATTAAAAGGAATTTTTTCATAACATATATACCGGTGATTAAAGTTTAATATATCTCTTAATGATACAGTTTTAGCGTGAAATTGTCATTTTTTTAACAAAAAAAATAACCTGTACAGCGTTTTATCTTCTCATAACGACTTTTTTAAAAGAGTCGAGTATAACTTTTCCATTTTCAACGCTTTTTGCTTTAATATGTATATAATAAAGCCCTATACCGAGCTTTCGTCCGGATTTATTGGTTCCGGCCCACCCCTCTTCCTTAATATTCTGGCCTCCCCTGCGGAAAGCCTGATCAAGAAGAATGGTTACCGGGCGCCCTTTAATATCATAAACCCTTATTGTAACATAAGCATTCTCTGTAAGATAATATGCGGGATATGCGCGGGGATTGCTATCTGTTATTACATTATTAAGAATTCTCACAGGCCAGGGCGTCACAATCACCGGTGTGCCTATAGAAAAAGTCCATTCAGCATTATTCGGGGAGTCTCCTGAATCATGGTCTACAAATGTTGAGATTCCCCTGTTTTTCAGTTCTACAATGAACCGGATGCTGTTCCCGGTAGTAACTATTTGGTCTTTTCCTGTTGATGGAATGGTCGGCAGATATGCAGTCCATATATTAGGGCCTGTTCTTATTGCTGATACAGAATCAAGATTTGTTCCCAGTTCAGCTGTATTTGGCTCCAGGAGGAGGGTTAGCATATCGTAAGTATCTGCAGCGGGAGCTGCTGTGGTTGAAAACCATATTATACATTCATCCGGTTGTGTCACAGCAGAAATCGTGTAAATATCAACTCTTATATTAGATTCCCTGAGGCTTCTGAGTGATGGATCGGTCAGGTCGCTGAAATCGCTGTAACTCGTAATACCGTCACTGATTGTAGCATCTACCTTCAGGGGAAGTGTCCTTATCAAACGGGAGGCTGCAACCGGGCCCGCATCTGCTTCACTTATCTCGTTACCAAACACATCAACAGCAGTAATATAATACTCATACCCCGTAAAGAGTTTAAGGTTTGGGATAGTTGTATATTTCCACCCGTTACTGTCAAAGTGGAGGGCGGAATTATTTGTAGTTCCTGAAGGATTATTGCTCAGGCCTCCAAGAGTTGAATCATTAGCACTGTTCCACTGTTTGTATGTGGATGTGTCCTCCTCCCTGTAATAAATGCGGTATTCATAAAAATCCCTGTCTGTTAAAGTGTCAACAGGAGTCCAGTATAAAGTTAATGATGTGGCGGAAATTACTACCTGGTTCACTGTTATGGCTGGTGAGCCGGATGATGGGGGGTCACCGTAGTCCCAGTTGATAGCCTGAGATGTGCCTGACGTAATACTTCCGGCAAGCCCTGAGTTTTCAACATAGTCCCCTTCTGCGAGGGTGGCTGTATATGTCCAGTTTTCGGTTGTCCCGGATGTAATCCATGTCTCATCAAAGCCGGAGGGTGTGTTATATGGAATTTCTGTTGTTGCTGTATTCGAGCCGGATCCCATGGTAATATTAAATGTCCCGGTATCTGTTCCATCTGTATATGAAACAGTAAACTGGACGTCGCCATATATTGGGGCTCCCCATGTTGTACCGCCATCGAGACTCATCTCCGCTGTCAGTTCAATTAAAGTCCCGGATAGGCCATACCCTCTGTAATAGGTTGAGATATTATCCTCCCCGGTACTTGTGGGGCCCCGTCCGATACCATTTATAAATCTGATATTTGTTACCCGCACCGGGTATGAGGGAGTTTGTGCATGGCTTCTGCTTAATTCGCCGTCAGTTAAAACGGCAAGTGTAAATAATAATCCGGCTGTAATTATATGTTTTATTTTTTTTAATTTCATCTGCTGCTCAGGTTTTTAAATATACTTGCGTACACTCTATTATCTGATTATAAAGATTCAAATAATACAATATTTTTTTTTGTTTTTGATAATTTCTTATGCTGCTATTATTTATAAATAATATTTTTCGTAATAATCAAAAAGATTGAATCTGGCATTTGAAGTAATATTTCATATAAAATATAATGTGAATCCGGTAATATTTCAAAGAATTGTTATTATATTAAAAATTTTATTATTAAGATTAAAGTTTTCAGGGCTGGAATAACTGAATTTATTCCTTGAAATAAACCCGCTCCTTCATAAAAATCTCCCCATTATTGAAACAGGGAACTTTTGATGAATAAATACTCCAGCTATGAAATAAATAACACGGACCCTTCCGAAAAGAAACGTTATATCCGCTCAATGTTCGATTCAATTGTACCCACGTATGATCTTCTTAACAGGGTACTTTCGGGTGGTATAGATAATTTCTGGAGAAGAGACCTGATAAAACTCGCCGGCAGTCTTAAAGAAAGACTTGTGCTCGATATATGCTGCGGTACCGGGGACCTGACACGGCAGCTCGCTAAAGCCGGAGGGTGTCTCATCTCTCTCGACTTTTCACTCAATATGCTTAAAAAAGGCGTAGAGAAGGGATGGCTCACCGGTGAAAATATCTCCGCTGACGCGGGTAAACTCCCTTTTAAAAATGATACTTTTGATTTCCTCACAATTGCTTTTGGAATAAGGAACATCCCTGACGTGGACATATTTCTGTCGGAGTCTCTCCGGGTATTGAAACCGGGCGGCAAACTCCTGATACTTGAACTGACCAGGCCGGATAACATAATAGTACGTTTCGGATATAACCTCTACCTGACAAAAATTCTCCCGTTTATTGGCGGGCTTCTTTCCGGTAAACGTGAAGCTTACGGTTATCTCGCGGGGAGTATATCCACATTTCTTGACAGGGATGTGCTAATCGATAGAATTAAAAGTGCCGGATTTGTTTCTGTTGATTATAAGAAAAAGACTTTCGGCGTTGCAACAATATATATATGCGTGAAGCAGGCAACCCCCCAACCCCCCGGAGGGGGGCTCAGATAATGGTATATTAAAGCATCGAAATTTGATTATTTATGAATGGAAATATTAAATCAGCAAAATATATAATTAAACTAGCACAGAAAATGAGGAGAGACCCTGAACTCTGTGAAAATTATTATGGGATAGATTGAAAGAAAAACAGATTAATGGATGTAAGTTCCGGAGGCAGCACCCGATTTACAGGTATATTCTTGATTTTTATTGTCATGAGAAAAAAATTGCTATTGAGGTCGATGGGAGGATTCATTCTCAAAATAAAGATTATGATGATTATCGCGATGACTTTTTAAAGAGTATTGGTGTTGTTACATTAAGATTTACAAATGATGAAATATTGAATGAAATAGATACAGTTTTGGAAAAAATTAAATCTGCCTTATAAAGCCCCCCACCGGGGGGTTTGGGGGGTTCAGGGGGAGTGAAGCAGAGGCATCCATGAAAAATAAACCGCTTATACTTGGTC
>CAZVFJ010000252.1:0-4887 GCA_964625825.1 uncultured Leptospirales bacterium
GGATGATGAATGAGGAGAGGATCAATGTCGGAATAGGTGCAACCGGAATTGCGTCAGCGGCTTACTACGACTCCCTGAAATACGCCGCAGAGCGGAAACAGGGAAGGCCATTGGAGGACAAAGACCCGGAATCTCCACAATGTGAAATAATAGAACACGCGGATATTAAAAGGATGCTTCTGTTTCAGAAAGCTGTGAGTGAGGGTTCGCTCTCCCTCGCGCTCCAGGTATCCTACTATCTTGACATGATGAATATATGCGGCAATGAGGAGAGGGAAAAGTATGATCTTCTCGCGGAATTTCTTACACCTGTAGTTAAATCATACCCTTCAGAAAAAGGGATACTATCTACAAGCGCCGGGCTCCAGATCCTGGGGGGATACGGTTTTTGCGAGGACTTCAACCTGGAACAGCACTACAGGGATATAAGGATTCACCCTATCCATGAAGGGACAACAGGGATCCAGGGGCAGGATATCCTTGGAAGAAAAGCAACAATGAAAAAGGGAGCAGCCCTTAAGCTTTTCATCAGCGAGATAAAAGAAACTGCCGCTGAAGCTGAAAAATTCAAAGAGCTCAACCATTATGCTGATAAACTTTTATCCGCTGTTGATATATTCATAAAAACATCCGAATCACTTTTTACCATTGCGGCCAGCGGTAAAACCGCGGAGTTCCTTGCGGATTCAGCCCTTTACCTCGAGATGGCCGGGACATTAGCCATAGCGTGGCAGTGGCTCCTTCAGGGTATAACTGCTGTTAAAGGAATGAACAGGACTGAGGAATTATTCTTTAAAAATTTCTATAGTTCAAAAATTCATACCATGAAATATTTCTTCAGGTATGAACTCCCGGCTGTTGAAACACTGGCCAAAATATTAACTGACAGCGAACACCTGACTACAGGTGTGAGCGCGGATATATTTATTGATTAATTCAATTCATTCAGTGCCGCCGCGCCGCAGGTGCAGCGGCACTTATACTTACTCTACAACCGAATTCAGGTCCCTCATGACCATCTGCACCGTATTACGGGATTTTTCCTCGAGAAGGATCTCCTTATTCTCAGTTACCCTTTCAATAGTCTCCTGATCATAATACCTTATTGTAACGAGTTCAAGCCCCCGGTTGTATTTTACCATGTATTCATCTTCCAGTGACTTCATCAGTTCAGTGATTTTTCGTTCATCCCAGTCCGCGCAGATTGAAAAACTGAGTGCGGTATTCTGCATCAGGTTGATTTTAATCCTTAGCCTTGAAATCTCATGAAATATATCCCGCAGGTTCTGCTCCACAATAAAAGAAAAATCCCGCGCTGCAATCGTAACCAGCGCCTGTTCCATTTTAAAAATAAATGACGGGATAACATGTCCATCCCTGTCACTCTGGATCACAGTCCCCTTTTCTTTCGGCTCCAGGAAGGATTTGACCCATAGGGGAATTTTCTTATTATGAAGCGGTTTTATTGTCTTGGGATGAATTACGCTCGCCCCGTAATACGCAAGTTCAATCGCGTCATGATATGAAAGCTGATCAATCTTTACTGTATTATCAAAATATTTCGGGTCAGCATTAAGGACTCCCGGGACATCCTTCCATATTGCAACCTTTTCTGCGTCAAGGCACCATGCCAGTATCGCGGCAGAAAAATCAGAGCCCTCACGTCCGAGTGTTGTCGAAATATTTTCAGATGTGGAACCGATAAATCCCTGTGTAACATACATCCTCTCCCTGTGAAATTTCATCATATCCTTCACAAGTTCAGAAGTTTTAGCCCAGTCTATTTTTGCGTCACGGTATGTATTATCTGTCCTGATTATAGAACGGGCATCAACCCAGAGGTTGTCCATGCCATTCAAATTCAGGTAGGAGCTTACAATCTTTGTAGATATGATTTCACCTATTGAGACAACCTGGTCGTACTCATAATCATAATTATCTGAATGGGGATTGCTTAACCAGCTTTTTAAAGAAGTGAATATATTTTCAACATCAGCATAAATTTCATGATTTTTATCGTGAAAAAGTTTTTTAATAACCTCAAAATGATAATTTCGGATTAAGTTAAACTCCTCTTCAATCTTATCTGTTCCATAAAAATACGCGTGCAGAAGTTTTTCGAGGGCATTAGTCGTTTTTCCCATGGCAGAGATTACAACAGCAATTTTTTCACCCTGATAAAGTTCAAGAACCCTTAAAACGTTCTTCACTGAATCAGCGTCTTTTACAGACGCGCCGCCGAATTTAAATACTTTAATCATAAACACCCCGGGTTGAGATATATGGTGTCAATCATTCCAATAGCCCCGGATTTTCAATAAATTTTTGATTTATTTAAATACTTCCTGTTAAAAATCTGTTCAGTCAGTATATTTATTACAACATAAAGTCAATCTTCTGTCTCAATAAACTTATTACATGGAAGAGAAGTTTTGGGAAGAATATTCAACATTGTATTCAAATATTTCAGCTATCCCGGTATAAAGCCGGACGAGAGGGAAAAACGACGAATTGCTGTTCTCGTCTTTCTTATTACTTCGGCTGTTTTTATACCAGTTTCCATTTATAATTTTACAATCGGCTCCTACATTACAGCCGCATTTGATCTCCTTACGGCATCAATAATGCTTATAATTTTTCTCTCTCTCCATTTTGTCAAAGATGGAAAAAAAATATACCGGATCGGGACGGTCTTCCTGGGGCTCCTGTTTCTCTACGACCTTTATACGGGGGGAGTCCAGGGGGCGCTCGCATTCTGGTCCTTCATATTCCCGCCTGGTACTTTTTTTATGCTCGGGATCATGGAAGGAACTATCTGGAATGTAACTTTTCTCTCTCTCGCTGTGTCAGTTATGAACTCATCATACTTTTTTACAGGGGCTTATTACTATACAGGTTTCTTTATAAGCAGATTTACAATATGCTATGCCATAGTATCGCTCCTTACCCTGGGCTATGAAAGCGCAAGGAGGGCAACCCTCGCCGAACTTCTGAAAAAGCAGAAAAGTTTAAAAGAAAATTACAACAGCATGAAAGCTGAACTTGAACTCTCAAAAAAAATTCAGAAAAATATTATACCGGGGACTCCCCCTGAATTTAACGGGCTCCAGATCGCTTCACTCTACAAGCCCCTCGGTGAGATCGGTGGAGATTTTTATGATTACATATTAATGACAAATCCCGTCAGGATAGGTTTTTTCATAGCGGATGTTGCAGGCCACGGTGTCCCCTCCGCCCTGATAACAAGCATGCTCAAAATTCTTATAGCAACATCAGGAAAACACCGGGAAAACACATCCGAGATGCTCTTCTATATCAATAAACATCTCTATGAAAAATCAGGAGGATACCTCACAACAGCCTTTTACGCGATTTATAATCCGTCAGGAATGGCACTCTCCTATTCAAGGGGAGGCCACTGTTTCCCGTATTTGATGCGTAACGGTTCAATCGACAGGATAACCTCAGACGGTTATATACTTGGCGCGAAAAAAAATCCGTCATTCGAAACAAAAAAGGTCCAGCTTCAGATGGGGGATAAAATTATTCTCTTTACTGACGGGCTTATAGAAGCGACAAATCGTGAATCGGCAGCGTTTGAAACTGTCATAAATGAAGTAATGTTTAAACATTCACACCGTGCAATCAATGACTTCGTCAAAAACATTTTCAACGACTGCTCAGCGTTTACCGGAGAAGTACCACTTGAAGATGACATCTCAATCATCGGGATAGATGTAACTGGTGACACACGGGATCGTCCAAGGAAAAGGTCCTGATAATACCTGTATTTAACTGCCGAGTATCTCCTCCAGCCTGTATATCCCCTCAGTAACATTTGAGGAGATTTTCTTCAGCTCATCAGACATACCGGTAAGCTCTCCATAAAACTTTTCAATCCTGCTTATCATATCCTGGTAGGTGGAAATTTCCTGCCGGTTTTTATTAGTGAGTTCATCTATCATTCCGGTATATTCTACAGACATACTAAAATAGCCCATGAGATCCTGAAAACTCTTCCCGAGCATCTTTATCATATCCGTAAGTTTATTTAAAAAACTGCGGTTTTCGATGAGAATCTTTATCACATCATCCAGTATAGTCGAAGTCTCCCCGACCTGGTCTGATGCCTCTATAATCCGCATTACTGACATCCTGATAATATCATTTATCTCCTTGGCTGATTTCATACTGTCATCAGCGAGCTTTGAAATCTCTCCGGCCACAACAGCAAAGCCCCGGCCATGTTCCCCGGCCCTGGCTGATTCAATAGACGCGTTAAGGGAAAGGAGAGCTGTCATATCAGCAATATCATTTATTGTCCCTGAAATTTCAGCTATTCGAGATGTTTCATCCTTCAGTGCTGTTATTGTTATAGAGGCGTTATCGAGCTTGTTTTTACATTTTCCGGTAAGGTCCCCGATAGATTCAGCATCTCTCCTTACCGAATCCCCGGAGATGAGGGTCTCCTGGAATTCATTTTTGAGCTTATTTATAAGGATGACCCCCCTTTCATTAAAATCCATCTGCCCCCTTGTACTGTCGCTTATTGATTCAAAGGATTCTATTACATGCGCCGAGGATACAAGAGTATCTGCCACAATAGGAGATTGAACATTTACAGAAGAAACAATGTCATCTGAAAATTTAGCGAGAAAATCAGTAGTCTCTGTAACCTGAAAGATAAGTTTGCGCGCCTCATCAAAAATTTCGTCCTTCCGGCTTTTTTCCAGGGCGATCTCCTCCCTGTTTTTCTTTAATTCATTTGCCTGTTTCCATCCTGTAAACCTCATCCTGTCTAACACGTAAATAAACACAAAAGTGAAAACAAGAAGGGTAACAAAATCCTGAAGTGTGTATTTCTGCTTCTGAGTAACAAAGGCCATG
>CAZVFJ010000253.1:0-4865 GCA_964625825.1 uncultured Leptospirales bacterium
TATAGTGTTTTTATGGATTCCCGCCTTCGCGGGAATGACTTTTGGGTCAGCCCCTCGGATGCTGACATCTGAATCTATAACCATGTAATTGCTTATTCTTCAATCCTGACCATAATATTTGCTCAGATAGAGTTAATTTTATTCTTTGTTCTCTTGCAAGTTCTATTACATATTTTGGTGTATCAATTGTCAGTCCGTTATAAACCATAAGTAACAGTAAATACAGCTTATTTTTTATCAATATAAATTCAAGTCCCCCTCTTGGGGGATTTAGGGGGATGGTCAGGAATCGTTTTTACTTTTCCCAACAATCCGGAATGAACTTTATTTTAAAATTATGACTTCTACGATATTATTATGACAGTTCTTTTATTTTGTGCTAAAAATCAATAAGAAAATATTGGACTTCTACAGATCATAAAAGAGGCTGCCTCCAGGCAGCCTACTGGTAATTTTATTTTACTCAAGATATAGAGAATCTATAATCTTTTTGTATTTAGTCATAATAATCTTTCGTTTCAACTTCAATGTCGGAGTCAGTTCTTCCTCCTCCTGAGTGAACTCCCGCGACATGAGCCTGAATTTTTTTATCTGCTCAACTCTGCCGAAATGCTGGTTGATTTGCTCTACAACTTCCTCATACCTGCTTATAACCTTTTTATTATTAATAAGCTCCAGCGTCGACCCGGCTTTTATTCCCTGTGCAGATGCCCATGCTTTAAGCGCCTCAAAATCCGGTACTATTAGTGCTACTATATATTTTTTACCATCCCCGAGCACTGCCGTCTGCTCGATCATAGGATGTGAACTAAAAACATTTTCAAGCACCTGCGGAGCCACATTCTTTCCCCCTGCGGTTACGATTATATCCTTCTTCCTGTCGGTAATTTTAAGGTACCCCTGAAGATCCATAATTCCGATATCCCCTGTTTTCAGCCAGCCATCAGGGGTGAACATATCCTGAGATTCCTGCGGCCTGTTAAAGTAACCGAGCATAATCTGAGGCCCCCGGACAAGGATCTCCCCATCCTCTGCTATCTTCATTTCTGTTTCAGGGAAAGGAGTTATCCATCCGTCAGATTTTATAGACATTATGCCGGGATCTCCGTCAACATTAAGAACGGGGGACGTCTCCGTTAACCCATACCCCTTCCTTATCTGGATCTTCATCCCCCAGAAAAAATCATGGATTTCGGGCATCAGCGGAGCTCCGGCAGCACCAAAACCGATTGCCCTGTCAAAACCGATTGCTTTCCTGAGCTTTGAAAAGACAAGCTTATCATACATGCCGTATTTAAGCCTTAGAATGAGCGGTAGAGACTTTGCTTCCATAAAATATGGAGCAGCCTGTTTCCCTATCTCTATAGCCCTGGAAAAAATTTTCTGTTTACCTGCGGGGGCCTCTTTCAGTTTTCCCATGATCACATTATATATTTTCTCAAAAACGCGCGGGACATATATACCGAGATTCGGCCTTATCTCAATCAGATCCTGCGCGAAAAATTCAGTGCCGCGGGAATATGCGATTACTCCGCCGTCCAGTATTGTTGAGTAGTAGTCCATTGTACGTTCAACCGCATGAGACAGAGGAAGCAGGGAGAGAATAATATGCCCTTCCGGCAGGTTCTGTCTCATGTTAAATTTCAACGTTATAAACATTATATTCGAGTGGCTCAGCATAACACCTTTGGGCTGTCCGGTTGTACCTGAAGAGTAGATCAAAGTCATAAGGTCGGTCCCTCTGATTGAGGCGGTTCTATTCTGAATCTCTTCTTTCTGAAGATTGGAAGCCCCCTCCTTCAAAGCATCGGCGAAGGAAATTATCATATCATCCTTATATCCCGGATCATCAAAGACAACAATTTTTTTAAGTGAAGGGAGATTACTCCTCTTAGAGATTATATTATCAACCTGAAATTTACCTTCGCAAAAGCAGATTACCGATTTTGAATCCTTTAGCACATATGCAGCCTCAGTTGCGGAGTTAGTCGGATATATTGTGGCATCTACACATGCTGCTGAAAGAGTAGCAAGGTCAGCCACAACCCACTCCGGCCTGTTTGTCGAATATATGGAAATCATACCCTCTTTTTTCAGGCCTGCGTTTATCAGGTATGACGCAAGTGCTTCAACCTGTGCGGCTACTTCGTTCCATGAAAGGTCTTTCCAACCCTCCCGATCCCTGCTCTTCAAAAAAGTTCTGTCGCCGAAATTTTTTACACTGTTATTAAATATTTCAATTACTGTATTCTTTTTATAATCATAATCTAAAAAATTTTTGGCCATTGCTTACCTCTTCTTTAATTTGAACAATGTAATGTATAAGAATCATGTTCATTTTTTCCCAAAAAGACCCGTATGGTGTTTAAGTATCTGCTTAAACAACTCCAAAAAATAAATTAAAATAATACTGTGTTAACCGGCCTTTTTATATTTTCTATATTTTTATTTTAAGGTGAAGATTCTCCCTGTTCACCAGAACTTCCTGTTAAATCATTTTAATTATTTTATCAGTAATAATTCCTAAATATATTTTTAGTGTAAAATTATTAATTATTCACTACCGCCACCTTCGGCGACGGTAGTAATAGAGCATTTTTTACCAGAAATACCTTAAGAAATAAATACTGTTATTTTATTGAGTTTAAATTAAGTGAAAAATAATTGCAAGTATATTTCATGTATAAAAATTTTAATATATTTTATTCTGCCCGCGTAAAATTAGTTATTTTTTTAGATGGAGTATTTAAAATGTGCCCCTTCCTCTGCCAGCAGGGGCACATTAAAAATCGGGAGCACATATTTATTCTTTATAAAGCCTGTCGATAAGCGGTTTATATTTCTGATCTACAAACTTACGCTTAAGTTTTAATGTCGGTGTAAGCTCTCCCCCCTCCTGAGTAAGCTCCGAAGGAAGCAGTACAAATTTTTTGATCTTCTCCACCTGCCCGAGGCTTTTCGTTTTTTCTTCAATAAGGTTCTCATAGAATTTATAAATATCCGGATTTTTGACTATCTGTTCCGGTGAAACATACTCAATATTATTTTTTTTGCAGTAATCTTCGAGGAGAATAAAATTGGGGACAACAAGGGCTGAAATAAATTTTCTCCCTTCACCTATAGCTACAAATTGTGAAATAAAGACTTCATTCCCAAGCAGAGACTCTATCTGTTGCGGTGAAATATTCTTCCCCCCTGCGGTTATGATAAGTTCTTTTATCCTGTCAGTTATTTTTATGTATGAAAGGCTGTCATTATCTTTTTCCACTGTTAATAATTCACCGACATCCTGTGTTTTAAACCACCCGTCTTTCGTAAATATTGCTTTAGTTGCTTTCGGATTCTTATAATATTCTATCATTGACATCCCGCCTTTAAGCTGCACCTCTCCCTCATCCGAAATCCTTGCCTGACACATCGGGAGGAGGCAGCCGCAGTAACCCGGTTTGGCATTATCCCTGAATCCGACACATACAGGGAAAAATTCGGTAAGCCCGTATCCCATGAAAATGTTTATCCCAACGGCCTGAAAAAATTCATTCACATCAGGAGCAAAAGCTGAACCGCCGATATGGTAAACATTGCAGTTCTCAGTTCCTAGTTTTTCGCGAATCTTATTGAATATAATTTTATCAGCGATTTTGTATTGAAAACCGTATTTACCTGTCCTGTAAGATTTAATACCAACACCTTTTGCCCACTCAAAAAGAAAATATTTTACTCCGCCTGCATTTTTCATCCCTTCATGGATAGTGCCGTAAACCTTGTCCCATATTCTGGGAACGCTTGTCATAAAATGCGGCTTATATGCGACCATATAATCAAGAAATTCTGTAGGATTAGGACAGTACCCTATTTTTACACCCGCGCTCATACATCCATATGACCATAACCTTTCAAAAATATGAGAGAGCGGTAATATAGACATAGAGGTAAAGTGCGGCCCTGCTTCGGGGTAGCGCCATGCCGGGAAAATACCGTTAAGAAAACTCCTGTTGGAATGGACAGCTCCCTTTGGATTTCCCGTTGTACCGGAGGTATAGATTATCGTAACCATATCATCCGGATCAGCCTTCTGAATCCTTTCCTCAAATTTTTTATCGTTTGCCAGAGTTTTTCCTTTTTCAATCATCTTGCCAAGGAAAAGACTCTGTTTTCCCCTGATTTTAATATTGTCCTGCATCGCTACTATATATTTAAGATACTTATTCTTTCCTATAATCTTATAAGCCTTGTCATACTGCTCCTGGTTCCCTGCGAATACAACCTTGACCCCGGCATCATTGATGATATATTCAGCTTCTTCTTTAGAATTTGTGGCATAAATAGGAACTGATACCGCCCTTGTTGCCAGAATACCCATATCAGAAATAGCCCATTCTGCGCAGTTACCGGCGAACACTGAACACATGTCACCTTTTTTTAGGCCCATATCAATAAGACATTTTGCCACAGCAGTAAATCTGTCGGCATATTCTGTCCATGTTATATTTTCCCACTGGCCATGTATATTTTTCTGAGTAAGCACAACTGCATCTTTATAAATTTTTGAATTTTTCAGCATCATATAGGCAAGTGTTCTATTATCCCTGATATAATTTGCGAAAGCTTTATCCCAGTCAACGTCGCAATCACGCCAGGGAGGCAGATCTTTTATCATTTCACGCATATTAAACTCTCCTTTTATATCCAAGCTGTTATTTTGTCAGAAAATTACAGTTAATTGTAAAGAAAAGTCAATATTAATTTAACTAATGGTTAAATAAACAGAACTCAGGTTAAGTTTCAGTATGATTATATGAGTACAACTTAATACATTATACTATGTCCATAGTATAATGTATTAAGCAGGTTAAGGAATATTT
>CAZVFJ010000254.1:0-4857 GCA_964625825.1 uncultured Leptospirales bacterium
GTATCTGAATCTGAATTTGAGTCCAAGGATCTTCTTCTTTTCCTTCCCAAGCCCGGTTATAGAATAGGTGTCTTCAACTTTCATATCGTTGGGACCGCCATCTATATATTTAAGCTCCAGAGATAACACAGGATTCTTCTTTTTGAGTGTCTCTTCATCTTTTGCTTTTGTGTATACTTTCGGATTCGATGTAACAAACCAGCCATCTTCTTCTACATTTGCAGCTATCTTGCTGTTTTCAAAATCCTCAATGGCTATAGCTCTTGTCTCTTCTCCGGATACGTCAGCAGGGACATTAGTCACTATTCTGGAGTATCCTTTTATTCCGAAACCGACAATAAAAGCCGCAGTCATACAAAGCGTTACTATAAAAATTCTATTTCTAATGATATTCATTATCCGGCCTCCATTATCCTCAACTGTTACCAGTTATCCTTAATATTTTCATCACCAGTAAATTCTGACAGGTCTGTTACAACTCTGAACTGGTCAAGGTAAAAGTAGAATGGACCTGGAGCTTCGAATTTATCGCACTCAACAAAGAATGAGACGAAATGAAGGTTCTTATCCATAACAGCATAATTTGAAGATTGAGGGAGCCAACCCGGAATTATTACGGACATCTCTCTCCAGCCCCAGAAATCGAGCCTGCCTATCTTCAGTTTATGTATCTGCCCCCTGTAGTCTCTTAACTTAACATAGAGGGAATGCCTGAACTTTCTTCCCAGAACCCAAATTTTAACCTCTTTCGCTTTGCCTCTTATAATATATTCATTCGGAGGGAAAACCTCAACTCTGTCAAATCCCCTGTCCGTAAAATGACTTTTCACTCCGAGAACGAATTTATTGTCGTGTGCTATCCCATTTTCATCCGCCTCAGTTTTGTCGGCAAATTCCTTCCCTACTTCATTATTTTCATTAATTGGCTGACCATCCTTGGTAGGTCTCGGCTTGCCCGGATATTTTCTTATTTTAGTCTCGCCAAGTGGGCATGTAGCTTCCGCTCTCCAGTCTTCACTCTCTTCAAAATCATTAAGCCAGTCAACAACCAGACCATCCGGTTTGGCTTTTACACTATCTCCTGTTGCCTGATTCGTCCCGGAACCAGTATCCTGGGCCAGTAGCCTGGAAGCACCATTGCCGACAAAAAGGACAAGGGTTCCGATCAGAATCGACAATGCAGCCACTTTCAACTTCCTGTTCATCGTAAACTCCTTTAATCAATATTGATTAATTAAACAAAATGCCAATATAATTGTATTACTATACCTGACTGTTTTTATTGTCGGTACGAAAAAACTAAATATTTAAAAATTAATAAGAAATATTATTAAAAATATACAATCTTTCTTTTAAATTTAAATATAACTCAATCCTTTGTCAAGGAAAATACTGAATAGCAAAAGTTGCATAAAAAATATCATAAAAATTATTCTATGAGACATAACCTTGCTCTTCACAGCCGCAATTTTTGCATATAAATAATTAATCTCTAACCCGGTATCTCTTAACCGTATTAAAATAAAAAATATATTGATAAAAAATATATATCGTTAGAATCTAAATATAAATCAAATCTACGCACCGGTGATATAATTGAGCAGAAAGAAAAGTGTCGATCATCCATTGATGTACAAATTAGTTATGCTGTGCTCCGGCCTTTTGCTGGGGCTTATTGTTGCAAGACTTTCCTTTTTTACAATGAAAGTTCAAACCGAATCCATGAATCCAAACCTTACCAGGGGAGACCGTATCCTTGTAGGAAGATTAACGTCAGCCAGGAAGGGTGATATTGTTGCGGTGGAAAGCCCTTCAGAAGAAGGGAAAATAATCCTCTCAAGAATTATTGCCTCCGAATTTGAAACTGTTGAGATACGAAACAGGATTGTTTATATAAATGACAATCCCGCGCAGTTCACATGGAAGACCCTTAAAGATGGCAGCAGCATCTATCCGATGAAGTTTTCATTCAGGGACAACATGCCGCCGGTAAAACTCGAAAGGGATGAATTCTTTCTTCTCGGCGATAATTTCAATATGAGTTACGACAGTAGAACATTCGGACCTGTGCCCGGCAAACTTATTGAAGGGCGAGTAATTTATAAACACTGATTTTAACCAGACAGGGGGTTGTTATGACCAAGGCTATAATTATGGCAGGTGGAGAGGGAACAAGGCTCCGCCCGCTCACATGCATAAGAGCGAAGCCGATGGTTCCAGTCATAAACAGGCCGACCATTGAACACTCTATAAGGCTTCTGCGAAACCATGGAATCACGGACATTACACTCAGCATATATGCCCTCCCTGAAAATTTTCAGAACTACTTCGGCGATGGTTCCGAGCTGGGTGTCAGGATAACATACTCCGTTGAAGAGAAACCGCTCGGTACTGCCGGAGGTGTAAAAAAAGCCCTGGGAGAAACAAATGAAACCTCCATAATTTTGAGTGGAGACGGGATAATTGATTTCGACATATCTAAAATTCTGATGTACCACAGAGAAAAAAAATCCTCCCTCACAATTGTACTGAAAAGAGCGAAGAAGCCCACAGATTACGGTATCGTAATAACTGACAGTGACGGACGCATAGAAAAATTTCTCGAAAAGCCCTCATGGAGTGAAGTTTTTACGGACACAGTAAATACAGGAATGTATATAATTGAACCCCGACACATTACAAAGCATATACCGGAGGATGAGAAGTTCGATTTCTCTCTTGACCTTTTTCCCCTCCTTAGAAAAAAAAGAGTGCCTATGTATGGATTCATCACAGAGGATTACTGGTGCGATGTAGGAAATCTCTCAATGTACAGTAACGTCCATAAGGATATACTCGACGGGAAGGTGCGGATTGAAATTCCAGGAAAAAAGATCACCCATGATATATGGGTAGGACGCGATGTGGAGATCGACCCTGATGCAAAAATCAATGGCCCGATAATTATAGGAAACTTCGCGCGGATAAAAAAAGGGGCTGAGGTCTCTGAATATTCTGTTATCGGCGACAACTGTCTTATTGAAGAGAACGCTTCCGTGAAAAAGAGTGTGATCTTCCACAACACTGTAATCGGTCGTAAATGTGAACTTCGCGGCGCCATTGTCGGGAAAAGGTGCGTTCTGGGTGAAGGTGTTTCGATATACGAGGAGGCTGTTGTTGCTGATGACTGCACTATAGGCTCAGGCGCGGTCATCCAGTCCGGAATAAGAGTATGGCCCGACAAATCTATTGAACAGTGGACAAGGCTCTCTGCTGACCTCATATGGGGAGAGACCGAGAAGAAAGCACTCTTCGGAGCAGAGGGAGTGTCAGGGACATTTAATGTAAAAATCACTCCTGAGTTCGCCTCAAAACTCGGTTCTGCACTTGGTGCCCACCTTGGGAAACAGGCAAAGGTTGTACTGAGCCGCGATGTTACAAAGGCAGCCGCTCTTATCAGCCATGCATTTACAGCAGGACTACTTTCAATGGGTGTTGATGTCTACGACATGGAGCTTGAATCTGTTCCGCTTAACAGATATTGCACAAAATTTTTTAACGCTGATATGGGAATATTCATCCATGTGACTCATCTTACGGGCCTTCAGAATATAGCAATCCAGTTCTTTAATAAAAACGGATTCCAGATATCCATAACCGAAGAGAAAAGGATAGAGAAAATTTTCTTCAGGGGAGATTACCCGAGAAAGGATGTTTTTGAAACGGGTGAACTTATTTACCCCTCACACCAGATCTGCTCATATATTAGCAATGTTTCCAACTATGTCAACAGGGAGAAGATCAGCTCCGGCGGATGGAAAGTTATACTCGACTGCCTTAACGGCACAGCATCATACATCTTCCCTGAACTTCTTGAAGCGATGAATATCGAAACAACTGTTCTGCGCGGACAGATGAAAGAAACTCTGTCCGAATATGATCTCATGGCCGGAACCATGAAATCAATCTACAACGTTGTAAACATGTCGAAGATGAACAGGGAAATCGGTGTGATTATCGGCCCGCATGGCATGAATATTACAATTATAGACGAAACCGGCAATGTACTATCAGCCGATGACATAAGCTCCATTCTGAGTCTCTACTACCTCAAATACACCGAAACAGAGACCATAAGCCTCCCGGTGAATATTTCAAACGCGGTGAGCAGACTTATCGAGAATAATGGCGGGAATATAACATGGGTTACAACAAAACTGCGAAATCCGGAGGACAGGATAGACCTGTTCTATGGCGGGAAATGCCGTTACCCCTATCTTGAGCAGAAAAACGATCCGATGATTACTTTTCTCAGAATTCTCGAATACCTCACCCTTGAGAAGAAAGAGTTGTGTGAGGTCAAGGAACTTCTTCCTAAAATAAACCTGGCCAATACAACCATTCAATGTACCCTTGAGGAGAAAGCTTCAATAATGGGTATGCTTTCAACCGAGGCGGAGGGGAAAAGCGTGGAGCTCATTGACGGTGTCAAGATAATCAACAACAATTCATGGATACTCCTCATGCCTGATGCTTCTCAGCCCCTTATTCATGTTTATGCCGAGGGCGAGTCCATAAGAGAGAGAGACAGGCTGATTCAGAATTATTCAGAAAAAATAAGACAGTTTAGACTTAACCAGATACAATAAAAGGTGACACAATGTACGATATAAACAGGAAGAGACTCGTTAAAACATTCATCGAACTTGCGGAAATATCTTCTCCATCATGGAAAGAAAAGGACGTAATGAAATATATAATTAAACGATTTAATAAACTCGGCGGGGATTGTTCTATGCACAGGTGCGGTGAATCCTTTAACCTCCTTGTCAGGTTTAACGGGATGAAGGAGAGAATACCCATACTTTTCTCAGGGCA
>CAZVFJ010000255.1:0-4848 GCA_964625825.1 uncultured Leptospirales bacterium
AGGCGTTTAAACGGTTCCTGCATGTCCCTTTACGCTCGCTTATTTCATGGCTGGAACCGTTTAAACGCCTTTTTATACCACTAAAACGGAAAGATACTGAAGTAAAAGAGAGAGCCCTCCGCGCGTTTCATGACAACAGGCTCGACGAGACCCGTGACGCGACCGGCGTCCTCTTCATGATATCACTCCTTGAAAAAAAAATACAGGTTCTCGCTGATCACGGTATATATAAAAAAATAAAGCAGGAAAAGCTGGACAGCTATGTTACTGAAATCGGGAAAGGCCTCTCCGAAGGTAAAGGAGCTGAAGCGCTTAGTAACGCCATTCGTGAGGTGGGAAAGGAACTCGCGCTCCACTTCCCGAAAAAAAGCGATGACGTTAATGAGCTGTCAGATAAAGTAATAACAGAACAATAATTGTTCATAATGGCCGGGGCCGGGTTCTGAAAGATTCAGAAAGTATATTCAGGTACAAATTTTTTGATAAACTGCCGCACATCAGTCCCGTTCATGGAGTATATCCTGTTTTTGACTGTGTCAATCAGCTCTGAATATTCTTCCTTATTAAGTTTTCGGCTGTCGTTACGCAGGGTGAAGATGCTGTAGTTCCCGGTTTTATCCATCGAATCCCTGTTATAAAAAAGTTCTTCGTACATTTTCTCTCCGGGGCGAAGTCCGGTATATTCAATCCGGATATCCCTCCCGGGAGTAAAGCCGTATAATTCAATCATCCTGCGCGCGATATCATCAATTTTATACTGCTCACCCATGTCGAGCACAAAGATCTCCCCTCCACCAGATATAGCCGCTGAATTTATTACAAGGAGTGACGCTTCAGGTATGCTCATAAAGTAACGGGTCACATCGGGATGAGTAACAGTAACCGGCCCCCCTTTCTCTATCTGTTCCATAAAAAGCGGGATTACAGACCCCCTGCTCCCGAGAACATTTCCAAAACGCACGGCAGCCGTATTCAATTTATTTTCATGATTATAGTAGGAGGTTATAAGCTCACAGATTCTCTTTGTGGCCCCCATGACATTAGTGGGCCGGACAGCCTTGTCCGTTGAAACGAGTATGAACTTCTCCACACCATACTCCGATGACAGTGAGAGAACATTCTCTGTGCCGAGAATATTATTCTGCAGAGCCTCACATTCATTCCACTCCATAAGCGGCACATGCTTGTGAGCAGCAGCATGAAATACTATGTCCGGTTTAAACTCACTGAAAAGCCTTTCCAGCATCATCCTGTTCCTTACATCAATGATCCTGTAAACAGTTTCGGGCATCTTTTCATGCATCAGTCTGCGGTATTCATCCATTTCCTTCATCAGGTTATAGATGGAATTCTCTCCGCGCCCGACTGAAATAATTTTTTTCACGTTAAACTTCAGCAGTTGCCTGCATATCTCTGAACCGATACTCCCCCCCGCGCCTGTAATAAGAATGCTCTTCCCCGAGAAGTATCTCTCCATAATCTCAAGATCTATAGAGAACTCCTCTCGTCCCAGAAGCTCGGAGTAAGAAAATTCACGGAGAGATGGAAATATCGGTACAGAGTCAAAAAATCTTTCCGCTGATGGAACAAACAGGATATTTATACTCCTGTTATGAGAAAGGACTCCGGATGTTATCCTGTTTATAAGTGATGTCCTGGCTGAGGGGATCGCGATCACCACATCCGTAATATCGAGTTCCGCGCAGATTCCGGATATATCAGCAGTAGTCCCTTTAACTTCAATTCCGGCAACCGATGTACCGATCTTGGAAAGATCATCATCAGCAAAAGCGGCGATGCCGTTACCAAGACCACGCTGCCGCAAGTCATTAACAAGCGCTGCCCCGGCCTCCCCTGCCCCGACAATTAATATTCTGTTTAATTTTTTCAAATCTTATTCTTTCCTAAAATTTCAATCACAGTATCAATAACATAATCAATTTCAGCTTCTGTCATTCCCGGATATACCGGCAAAGAAACCTCGCGCGCGAATATATCCTCGCAAGCCGGAAAATCACTGAGGTTGTATCCTGAATTTTTAAAAGCGGAAAACCTGTACATGGGGATATAATGCACGCTTGTACCTATACCGGCCTTTTTCAACTCAATTATAAAATCATTCCTGCTTATTTTCACAGCATCAGTTTTTATCTTCACAGGGTATAAATGCCATGCACACTCTTTTTCATCCCGTACATTCCAGAGGTCAAGAAGTCCGGATTTATCAAAAGCCTCATTATATTTACCGGCAATCGTACGCCTCATCAGATTCATAGCGTTACATCTTTTAAGCTGTTCAATCCCTATAGCTGAAGCTATATCTGTTATATTATATTTATATCCCGGCTCTGAGACATCATATTCCCATGAACCTTTATCAGAATACCTGTTCCACGCGTCCTTCGTAATTCCATGAAGCCTGAGCCTCCTCATCCTCTCCGCAAAGTCGCTGTCTGAGGTGGTTATCATCCCCCCCTCGCCTGTTGTGAGCGTCTTTGTAGCATAGAAGCTGAAACATGTTATATCACCTATTGTGCCGATCATTTTCCCCTTATACCGGGCAGGGAGAGCATGAGCCGCGTCTTCAATTACAGTCAGTTTATGCCTGCGCGCAATCTCCATAATCACGTCCATATCGCATGATTCACCGCCGTAGTGCACAGGAATAATCGCGCGGGTCTTCGGTGTTATCTTTTTTTCAACATCCGCGACATTGATCAGGAAGCTTTCTCTATCGACATCACAGAGAACCGGCTGCGCGTCAAAATATTTTATTACCTCCCATGTCGAAATAAATGTCATCGCGGGGATTATTACCTCATCACCCGGGCCTATACCCGCGGCTTTAAGTGCAAGGTGAAGCGCGGCAGTGCAGGAGTTAACGGCAATTGAATTCGCTGCGCCGGTATAAGAGGAAAATTCTTTTTCAAAGGTGAAAGTACGCTCACCCATTGTAAGCCAGCCGCTCCTTATGACGTCAGCAGCGGCATTGACCTCCTCCTCCCCCATAAACGCTTTATGAAATGGTATCTTCATTTTTATATCCATATTAAAAAATCCTGAAATAACCTGCGAGTAAAATATTCAGGTAATTCAGTACTTATTTTATCGGTATAAAAATAAACTTTATGGAGAGAATTCAGTTATGCCCCGGCCTTTTATTCAGCAGACTTAAGCGCTATTAATTCAAGTTCCCTCTTTATAACAGCAGCCGCTTCATCCGGTTTTTCAAGGGGAAACAGGTGCCCGCCGGTGGATGTGCATAAACTGAATTTATGAAGAGACGTGAATTTTTTCAGTGTGGGAAGATGTACAGCATGACTTGTATCTCCATAAATAAGAGCTCCCGGTATACCAAGAGGCTTTCTGTATGACCCCATATTATCAGGCATCGTCTGAAAAATCTTTACCTCTGTGGGAACATCATATGACAGACAGAAACCTTCATCACATGGTTCAATTCCGTGCTTCATGTAATCGCTCAAAGAGTGTGAGTCAAACTGCTGAAAAAGCCTCTTTGACATAAAATATAATTCAGCCTCTCTCATATTACTCCAGACAGACCTCCTCCCGCTTGACTGCCCGGCCGGAGTTATACGGTCAGCTAAACCTGTAAACTTCAGAAAACGGAATATCACTCCCCATATCCCTGTTACAAAAGGAGGGTCCAGCATTATAATTGATTTAAAAATTTCGGGCCTTTTATAAGCGGCAATGAATGTCACAAGGCTTCCCAGTGAATGCCCCGCCCCTATTACAGGTGAATCAGATTCCTTTTCAATAAACTCTATAAGCTCATCCGCGAGGTTGGTCCAGTTGTTATTCACAGGGTGACGTGGATTATGCCCGAGTTTTTCTATTGCAATTACCCTGTATTCATCTCTAAAATGTCCAAGGAGCTTATTATAACTTCCCCCCGGGAATCCGTTTGCATGTGCAAAGTGAAGCGTTTCTCTCTTCATAAACATTCCCTGTAGTAATTTTCAGATGTAAGGACTTTCACCGAATCCTGTTATTTCCAGATAAAAGCAGCAAAGAATTCATGAGTCAAGATATTTATTACTCCCGGCAATCAGAGAATAAAATCAATTCATATTCAATGTTTTTCATTTGACTCTTATAATTCCTGCTGAAAATAAACTGTGTTAGACAGATCCCTTTTATATTTTCACTTTATTTGTATAGCATAGATCTGTTCAGGGAGTAAACTGATGATACAGAAAATTAATGACCAAATTTCCATCTATTTTACTGAAGAGGGGTTCAGCAAATCAAACTCAGTGCTTGTTGATGACGAAACAAGAATCATGATCGACAGCGGCCCGGGAAAGATTATTTCCGAAGCAAGGCCCGGCGAAGTTGACTTACTTTTAAATTCCCATTGCCACATTGACCATGTTTATGACAACGACCTTTTCATTAACGCAAAGATACTCACTCATCCCCTCGAAAGAGAAAACTTTAAAAATCACAAACGGATCGGCTCAATAGAAAACTGGGAAAAATATATGAGCGAAGACCCGAAAAAATATATTCATTTACTCGGGGCGACAAAGCCTTCACTTTTCGAAGAATGGCGCATTGACGGCACCATTGACGAAGGCGACGTCATCGATGCCGGTAAAACAAAAATCGAAGTGATGCACATGCCGGGACACACATCTGGGCACCTGGCGTTTTTCTTCCCTGAGACAGGGCTGCTGTTCTGCGGAGATATCTGCCTCACAAAAGTTGGGCCGTGGTATGGAGACGCATCAACTCCCGTGGATGATTTTATCGCATCTATAAACAGAATTATTGAAATGAAACCTGATATGGTTGTTTCGGGACACAACAGGAAGGTACTTA
>CAZVFJ010000256.1:0-4835 GCA_964625825.1 uncultured Leptospirales bacterium
ACGGAAATCCCTACTTTCTTCTTTTCGATAATCTCGGGAAGCATAAAGATCTTACACTTAAAGACGGGAGGAAAATTTTTAGTGCCATAGTTGAAAGAAAGTATAATAAAAAAATAAATGATATGTCGATCAAAGCGATCCTCTCCTCAATGACGGATGATCCTTTGATAGTCAGACCCTTCAAATATTCAAAGGATGAGCCGGTATATAAATTTTTTAATGTCCCGGCAGACAGGAAGATATCTCTCCTCTTTAATGAGGGGCATGATATCCATCATATTAAAGAGAAGGGTTACATTGAAACTCCTGTAAGAATCAAATCGATCCTCAAAAGAGTTGAAAAAAGTGAAATCTTTTTTAATGTCAAACCGCATCACTATGGGGAGAGCCATATAACATCAGTCCATGACAGGGATTTTGTTAATTATTTTAAAAAGGTATCAGCAACAGTGCCGGCTGGCATTTCTCTATATCCTGATACTTTTCCAGTAAGAAAAAATGTAAGGCCCCCTAAAAAATTCGTATCACGTGCGGGCTATTATTGTATTGATATATACAGCCCTGTGAATAAAAATTCCTACCCTGCAGCGAGAAGCGCGGTTAACTGTGCACTTACAGGGGCGGATCTCCTGCTTACCGGTTCCGGAGTCGTGTATGCTCTTGTAAGGCCTCCGGGACATCATGCGGGAAAAAGATTTTTCGGAGGATTCTGTTACCTTAACTCTACTGCAATAGCAGCTAATTATCTGAGCAGGTATGGTAAAGTTGCTATCCTTGACCTGGATTATCATCATGGAAACGGCCAGCAGGACATTTTTTATGAACGAAGTGATGTTCTCACCATATCTATACATGCAGCTCCTGATTATGAATATCCCTATTTCAGCGGTTTTGCGGATGAAACTGGTGAAGGAGAAGGCTCCGGATATAATATCAATTTTCCTCTCCCTGAAAAGACTGATGGTAAGAGTTATTGCCGTACTCTGAAAAAATGTGTAAGGCTAATTGAAAAGTTTAATCCGGATTTTCTTTTAATAGCACTGGGCTTTGATACTGCGAAAGGGGACCCTTCAGGTAAATGGTTACTTGTAAGAGAGGATTTCCATAATAACGGAAAACTGATAGGCGCAATGCGAAGACGTACTCTTATTATTCAGGAGGGTGGATACGACAGCCGGGTGCTCGGGATTAATGCACTCAGTTTTTTTCAGGGGCTCTATTCAGGAAGATACGGTGGTTAGAGCCTTATAACAGATCACCCTTCTGTAGCCGCAAAATAGCTGCTAGGCATCAGCAGTGATCAGGGATTCAATTTTTTCAGCGTTTTCAGGGGATACCATAACACAAATTTCGTCATTCAGATGCAGTTCAAATGATGTATGATATATATAGCGGTCAGTTCTGTTCCTTAGAACAATAAAGATTGTTAAACCCTCGGGGAGAGATGTTTTCAGGTTGTTGTTTTTTATAAAATTTTTGTTTGTAATTGTAAACCATTTCAGGGTTTCTTTTTTAAGAGAAAACAGATCCTTGAGCCTGGAGAGAAATCCCTCCCATGAAAGATTTTCATCACTGCTGTTTCTTGTCCCAAATGCCAGTTTTATGTTTTCATTATGTATGATCTGTGAAAGTTCCTCGTTTGCTTTCTCATTGAGTACAGTATACAGATTTTTTATGCCGAAAGTATCTTTTATGAAATTGCAGAAGAGGACATTTATTTCGTTATTGTCTGATGCGGCCAGGACTGAGGTAAAATCATCCATCTCAATTCCGATGTAAGTGGCACGATCAAGGGCATTCCCTTCACGGCAGGCGAATCCTTTCTGCTCGGCTACCCTGCAGTTTTTTCTGCTTGAGTCAACAAAGAGGACAGTTGTTTTATCATTACGCCATTTTTCAGCGACCATAAGGGAGATGTTATTAACACCCAGAATGATTATATTCATATCTCCTTCCAGCAGAATCTTGAGCTTCACCGCAAGCCATTTAGCAGACAAACCCTGAAGTATCACGGTAACAGAAATGAGCATAAATATAAGTATTTCTAAGGTATAGGCTTTTTCTATGCCTGAAGATTTAAGTTTAATTGCCGCAATTGATGCCACAGAGAGAGCTATTATCCCTCTCGGCCCGAGCCACGCAATAAAGAATTTTTCTTTGACTGAAAAATCTTCTTTTCCCGTGCTTAGAAATATTACGGGAAATCTTGCAATGATGATTATAAAAACTACAATCAGGCCCTCTGTCAAATAGAGACTTATGTGCCTGATATTGAAATTAGCCGAAAGTAGAACAAAAAGGATGGATATAACAATGCGCGTTATCTGCTCCTTGAAGTTCAGAATACTCTCCTTGTCCCTGTAGTTCATGGTGCTGAGTATTATTCCCATTATCACGACTGTAAGGAGACCGGATTCTTTAACAAATGCTTCTGATGTTATATAACCAAGAAATACAAAGCCCAGAACGAAGAAACTTTTACTTGCGCGTGGGATAATTTTCGTCCTGCATATAAGGTACCTTGTAAAAAATCCGAAAATAATTCCTGATATAGCGCCCATGACCAGTGATCCAGCGAAACCTGCAATAGAAAGAATTATTTCATGTCTTGTAATCACAAATTCAAGTATAACAATTGCAAGTATAGCACCAACAGCATCAATGAGAACAGCTTCGGCATTAAGAAAGTTCTTAACTTTGTTACTTATGGCAATATGGCGTATTACCGGTTTTATTACTGTAGGCCCTGTAACGATTACGAGTGATGCGAATATGAGAGATATCTCCCACGGAAGACCGGCAATATACCGCGCGGAAAGAAATCCAACACCAGCCATGACAATTACAGAAAGGGTTATTTCTTTTATAAGAACTGATTTGAGTGACCTGATCTGGTTTATGTTGAGAGAAAAGCCACCCTCGAAAAGTATAATTATTACAAAAACAGTAATCATTATACTCAATCCGTTCCCGAGGGACTGGGGATTCAGGATCCCGGCAAACTCCGGACCGGATATTATTCCCATAGCAAAGAAGAAAAGGATACCAGGAATTTTAAATTTATCAGAGAGCACAATCCCTGCTAATCCGAGAATTAAACTGAATACTATTGTATGAATAATTGCACCCTCAACCATGATTTTCAACCTTTTATATAATAGGGTAGTCTTAAAAATTTATTTTTTAGACGGGAAAGGCCAATTTTTTATCACGGTATGTGTGATGTATCGGCAACCGGACCGCCTGTTCGCCCGGGCGGCAGCCCCTTTATAAGCCCCGCATGGATCACCTGGTTTATAAATTCAGTTTTTATAATGACCCGATATTTTAGTACTTTTATAATTTTAGTTTAAAAAATTTCAACATAATTACAGTGACCGGGAAAATTTGTATACCGGGTTTAACTAACAGGAAGACGTGTGTAATAAAATGATCTTTTGAAAATTACTTGACTTGAAAATACCCTGTTTCTATATAAAAATGATTTAAAAAATGCTCTATTGATGTTAATAATATTACCCGAGCAGGGCTGCTTCGTCTAAAAAATTAAATATAAGTTCCAACATTAGCTTATGAAAGAAATAGCGGTATTATAAATGACAGTAAGGGCCTGGCTGAAGTAAATATTAAAAGCAGTAAAAATATAAAGAGGAAGGAATATGAAAATAGCAGTAGCCGGAACAGGTTATGTGGGACTGTCAATAGCAGTTCTCGCGGCACAGAGACACGAAGTAATTGCACTGGACATAATTCAGGAGAAAGTGGATCTGATAAATAATAAAATATCTCCGATTGAAGATCATGAAATATCAGATTTTTTAAAAAATAAAAAACTTAATTTAAGAGCAACAACTAATCCGGAAGAGGCCTTTAAAGGTGCAAAGGTAATATTTGTTGCAGGGCCAACAGACTATAATTCAGAAGGGAATTTTTTTGATACATCTGTAATCGAAAAGATATTCGATGAAATAGAAAAACATAACAGGGATTCAATAGTCTGTATTAAATCGACAATTCCTGTCGGCTATACCCAGCAGATAAGAAAAGAATATCCCGGTATGAAAATGATCTTCTCCCCTGAATTTTTACGTGAAGGGAAGGCCCTTTATGACAATCTGCATCCATCAAGGATTATCGTTGGAGAAAAATCAGACGAAGCCGACGTTATTGCAGGCATACTGAAAGAGGCTTCCCTGGATGCGAATACCCCGGTACTTTTTACGTCATCAACAGAGGCGGAGGCGATTAAGCTTTTTGCTAATTCTTATCTTGCTCTCAGGGTCGCGTACTTTAACGAACTCGATTCATATGCGCTTAAGTATAACCTTAACACAAAACAGATAATTGAAGGAGTAGGGCTAGACCCGAGGATCGGCATGCATTACAACAATCCGTCATTTGGATTCGGAGGATACTGTCTCCCGAAAGATACAAAGCAGCTCCGGGCAAACTATGAGCATGTGCCGAATAATATTATACAGGCGATTGTTGACTCAAACAGTACAAGGAAGGATTTTATAGCGGATGTAATACTCTCGAAGAAGCCGAAAAGGGTTGGTATTTACAGGCTTGTCATGAAAGAGGGTTCTGATAATTTCAGGGCATCATCAATCCAGGGAATAATGAAGAGAATCAAAGCGAAAGGGATTGAGTGTATTGTGTACGAACCGTCTCTGAAAGAAGACCACTTCTTTGGTTCCCGGAAAGAAACATCACTTGAAGAATTTAAAAAGCTTTCTGATGTAATTGTAACAAACAGACATCACCCTGAACTTGATGATGTGAAGGAGAAGGTTTTTACCAGGGACCTCTTCACACGAGACTAAATTTTAATC
>CAZVFJ010000257.1:0-4818 GCA_964625825.1 uncultured Leptospirales bacterium
TGAAAAAGCTTGCGTCTACAGACAGTCTTACGGGGATACACAATCGCAGAAACTTTTTTGCACTTGCCCGGAAGGAATTTGAAAAATCTGATAGATACAACAGGCCTTTCTCATTAATAATATTGGATATAGACCATTTCAAAAAAATCAATGACACATACGGGCATATAACAGGTGATAATGCTATTAAGCATATTGTAAGAATAATAAACGAAGGTATACGTTCCGTTGATATTTTCTGCAGATATGGCGGAGAGGAATTTGCCCTGCTGCTGCCTGAAACAGAACCCGATTCAGGATATAAAACAGCAGAGAGGTTATGCCGGGCACTCGCTGATTCTCTTTTTTTAACAGAAACCGAGCAGATCACAATTACAGCAAGTTTCGGTGTATCGGGAAGATATCCGGGGAATGACTACACTCTTGATACGATAGTGAAGAATGCCGATTCCGCTCTTTATGAAGCAAAGCAGAGCGGAAGGAACAGAGTAAAAATCATGAAATAAACCGGAATCTGCAGCTATCTTTTTTTCAGCACAACCCCATTACTCCTGACCTCATCAAAAAGGTCATCTTTAGTAATCACCATAAATGATGAGACATTAAGCCCCGCGCATTGAAGCCCCCGGGCAGCCCATGTGTTACATGTATTAAAAATATGATAATAATAAACTGACTTGAAAAATATTACTTCTCCCTTCCTCTTCCTCAATGTTTCTATTAGTCTGTTGTTTTTATCTCTCCTGAAACTGCCATCAATATACACGCACAATTCAGTTAGCTCTGTCTCAGTAACATCAAATTGTATGGCGTAATCGCTCCAGTGAATTATATCTTCCAGTATACCGCTAAAACCTTCAACCCGCATAACACTTGATGTTGGTATTGCTACTGCCTTTATACCGAGGCAAAACTTATCTCCACCATGATCCTGGTAATAGCCCTCATCACCCCATCCGAAATCTATATATTCGTAATTCTTAAAAAAATTTATCGCATCAATTCTTTCACGTGTTATATTGTTTACGGGAATTATAATACCGGTATGTATTCCACTGCTCAAAACATATACCGCGTATTTAGATTCTACTTCAGCCCCGGTATTTAAAAAATTTTTTTCTGACGAAATGACGCATGAAGTTAACAGAAATTGAATTACAACAACAATAAAAAAATTGCGGGCCCCCTCCCGTCTAACCGGCTTTTTCGCCACACAGGATGCGGGATGGAGGAAAAATGCATAGGCATTACGGAACAAATTCTTCGCTTCCCACTGTTGGCATGGTGCAGATATCAGTTGAAAATTTTCTTCGCCCGGACAGAGCTTTAACTTCATCTTCTGAAAGCGCGGTGTTATATATAGATACTTCATCGATAATACCTTTAAAAAAATTTACCGGAGTTATATCAGATCCTATTGATAAATTTGCACAACTATTTTTAATTCTTCCGCAGACACATGAAATTTTCCGGGGTTCCCCATTAATATATATTACTTTTGCGGATCCATTAAATGTCGCAGCCAGATGGTACCATCGATTAGTATCAACTTCACTGGAAGTAACCTGTATATGGCAGGAATTATTGCTAAACCCAGTTACAAAATAAATTTTTTTGCAGCTTATAATTAAAGAGTAAGCTCCAACTCCAGTACCCCATTTAGAAACAATGCATTGTGTTGAAGTTATATTATCAGAAGTTTTCACCCAGGTCGCTATAGTAATACTGGTAACATCGAGACTTGGACTATCCGGAACAGTTACGTAATCATTCGTATAATCGTTACTATCAAAAACGAGTGAATCCCCGGTACTAAAACTGACATCTCCTCTGTTATACCATCCTCCGCCATCAGCACCAGCCCACGCTGCGTTATTAATAATTCCATCATTAAAATTGGATGACGAATCATGAATTATACTGCCAGTCCCTTCATCCATATGCCAACGCGCAGCAAGACCTGAAAAACCGGAATCCTTTGTAAATGTATTATCGAAATCCGACTCTGATGTTTCACCTTCATTACCATAATACATGTATATTACAGTATCCGGATTTGCTATAGCTGGAACATTGACCCACACAGAAGCATTTTGAGCAGAAGAATCCCAGGACTCGATCCAGTAGGGGATTGAATTTTCGTTATAGTAAAACCTTATATCATTTCCATCAGGATCCGAATTGTTAAATTCAAAATTGCTGCGATCCAGTATAATATTAACCTGATAATTTGTATAGATGGTTGAACCTTCATTTGATATAGTTATACTTCTCCTGTAACTATAATCATCCCATGGATCTTCAGGTACCTGCGGCTCTTCAGGTGTGACTGATGGATCTTCAGTAAGTATACTCAATCCATCACCGCAGCCCGGGAATAGCCACAACGACAAAAGTGAAGCCGCAATAATTATGAAAAGTATGCCCTTCTTTTTAGATAAATACTTTATCCAGCACCTGACACTTCCAGACATATACCGACCCTTATATACTGAAATATCTCATAAAATTTTATAAGAAAAACCTGCGGTTATTCCTGCACTGCTGAAAAATACATCCCTGTCATAAACATATAGATAGCGTAAATTTATAAAAATTGAAGTCCCTGAAAAATTGTACTCATACCCGAGTATATTATGTAATGTGAATGTAAATGTTGACCCCCTGAGATCACCGTTTTCAGCATTAAATTTTGAAGCTCCGGGCTGTATTGAAAATCTTATAGCCCCGCCCGGCGCCGGGAAGAGCCATACCGGCCCGAGAGCTCCGGTAAAACCTTTCATAGAGGTTTCGTCTTTATTGTAGGATAAATATCCTCCCTCCAGTCTGAGACCCGGCATAAGCAGATATTTCCCACCTGTAATAAAATCAAGATCCTGCTCATACGCCAGAAATCCTCCGTAACCGTATGGCAGAGTTTTCCTGACATCTCCAATTGTTGCAAGCCAACCGCCTTCAATAAAAATATTTCCCCCGCAATGGAGAGAAGCTTTCTCTTCCTCTAAAGTTTTAATTTTTTCAAGTTCCCGGGCTGTCAGCATTTTTACACCAGCCTCGTAATTTTTCTTAATATCCTCAATGCTGAAATCCAGACCCATCGTTTCTCTGAGAAGGATATCCTCCTTATAAGTCTTTGTTATATAAAGCTTCTTTATATTCCTGCGGTTTATATTGAACACCCCATAGTAATTTTTAAAAACAATACTTTGCCCCGTGCTGCTTTTAACCTTACCAACAAGCAGGGTGCCGCTTTTAAGGATAAGGGTATCCCCATAAATACCGGAACAGAAAATCAAGGTAAAAAAAAACATAACAATAGTTATAACGATAAAATTTTTCCCGCAAAATTCTGTCATAAATTTATCCTTCGGGAGACCCTTGATTTTTCTATCGTTATATCCCCGAGAGATGTTCTTATTACAATAATGTCACCCGCGTCGCTGACTATTGTTCCGGTAAATATATTACCATCGGTTGTATATATCTTTACCATGGTTTCAGAATCTGGAGTTTCCCCTTTTAGTCTTTTCGCACCTGACGTCGAAATCCGTGCATCAACTTTACGGATCATCATTTCGATCTTCTTCTCCTGCACAATTCCTGAAGTTTTCCACTCCGGAATCTCAGCAGACAGCTTATCTTTAATGGATAGTCCGGAGTCCTCCTTCCCGTGAAGTATGTATTTTGCCCCCTCCTCAACGAGTTTAACGAAAGCATTGTCATTCAGCATACTGCTGTTTTTTACAGCAAGTTCACGTATCTTTTCTCCGCCGAACGAAGTGCCTCCTGCAATATAGATCCTTTGATTAGAGTCGATAGCATAAGGGGAGGAAGAATCTTTCATAATTATATCCTGATATATATCAACCGCCCTTTCTGTATCTCCAAGCGCTTCAAGAATTCTTCCTTTGAAAAACTTTATACGTGATTTTTCCCGTTCCGGGAGAGTTTTTTCCACACGGGTCAATACGTTAAATGATTCCCTGTATGCCATAAGTTTATAGAGCTTTTCACCTTTTTCAACAGAGTCTTTTTCAACACCTATAATCCTTTCGCTCTCAAGATGAAATCCTTCAATATACCTGAGAAGTATTGCGGCGGTAACTGCAATACTAATATCTCCAAAATCCTTTACAACGCTAATGTAAAACTTTCTCGCAGAGTCATAATCGGCGAGTATTGAATGACAGTAACCCAGGTGTAGCAGTACACCTGCTTTTAGTGAACGATCAGTAATTCCATTTTCGATGATTTTCTGATATTGCTCAATTGCCCTTGGATATAGCCTGTTCCGTTCATAAAAGTAAGCTATATCAATATAATCACTTTCTGACCTGTCCATTCCATCCCTGAGTGTAGGCATCCCGATGAGAAACCTGATGAAGTTTATTACATACATAACTGGTTCGGTCGCATACCGGTATCTCCTGTTCACTTCGAACTTTTCGTACTCCATCCCTTCAAGAACCGAATTTATACGTACCTCAATCAGATTCATCTCCTCCGGGGAAATCCTGTTTTCATACAAATCCTTGTGCATCCTGTACTTCATCACAAGACCAATATGATCAATGCTGTTATCCGACCTGTTGCTTCTCTGTAAAAAAAGTTTAACCTCTCTCATCCTGATCTGAATATTAATGTCATTAAAAAGAATAATAACTCCAACGAGTAGAGCTGTAATTCCTCCAAGGATAAATTGACCTTTATATCCCGAGTTCAACATCACTGCTGCCTATTTAAGCTCAACTATGAAGAGCGTGGCATCATCCCTCAACCGGTCGAGGTTAATAAAACATGAGAGACTATGAACAATCG
>CAZVFJ010000258.1:0-4816 GCA_964625825.1 uncultured Leptospirales bacterium
ACACTGTTGAAAGTGGAATAACTACTCCGGATAAAACTCTTATAATGACATTCAGTAAAAAAGCCGCAGAAGAGATCAAAGAACGGCTTAAATCTAAAAACAGGGCACTTTCAGAAATCGTATTTGCAGGGACATTCCACTCATTCGGCCTTAATATTCTGAAGCATTATACAAACGAATACCTCAAAATCAAAAATAATTCGACCTTCCCCGCAATTATTGATGATGATAAAAGAGAGGAGACAACAAGGAATTTTATAATGCAAAATCCTGACAGGTTTCTCGGGATTCCCTGTGACGCTGTTTTAGCTTTAGCCGGACAACTCGATAGCCTTAATCCATACATGATACAAAAACTTAAAAATTCATCTCTTCTTAATGAATTGTATGGCGTTTCTGAGCAATATGACATATATAAAAAAAATAACAATTTAATCGATTATGAGGACATGATAAATGACGCGGCACTGCTGCTTGAAACGAATCCGTTGGTCAGAGAAGAGCTGCATAAAAAATTCAACTATATCTTCGTTGATGAATTCCAGGATACTTCTGAAAATAATCTCAGGCTCCTTAAACTAATTCTCCCGGAACGCAACAAAAATCTTTTTATGGTTGGAGATGACTACCAGTCAATTTATAAATTCAGAAATGCAAAAGTTGAGTACCTGGTTAATATAAAAAAATATTTTCCTGAAGTCTCTATTATAAAACTCACCATTAACTACAGGTCAAGAAAAGAGATCGTGAATCTCTCAAACAGGTTCATCAGGCTCAACAAATTCCGTACGGATAAAGTAATTAAATCGGCAAAGGGTGGCGGCGGAAAAATTTTTTTTCACAGGAGTGATAATGCTTTAACCGAGGTCAAGATTATTGAAGAGATTATCTCTTCGTACCCGGAAGATAAAAAGATCGGCATCCTCTACCGCAACAATTACCAGGGTGGAATAATACGGAAAAAACTTTCAGAGGCCCATAACAGAAATATTGAACAGATGACAATGCATGCATCAAAGGGACTTGAGTTTGATATTGTAATCATAGCCGGTATTTCTGACAGAATAATTCCTGACAGAAGTTCAGACATCGAGGAGGAAAGAAGATTATTTTATGTTGCAATGACACGTGCTATGAATGAGCTTCATCTTATCTACATGATGAATAATAATGGAAGGTTTCCCCGTTTTATATGGGAACTCGGGCTCAGAGAAAATCATTAACAGAACTTTTAAAATTCTGAATCAGGCGAGCCTGTCAAAAGAACCTCCCTTCCCCTCCTCTACCGGTCTTTCTCTTGATGTATAAGTTTCATGGTTCTGTTCAGGAGCCTGTTCTCTCTTTGGAATATTTTCCGGAGAAAACTCCCTGACAACAACATCACTCCCCGACCCTGATATACTCTGAACATCCATATACTCACCTCTTTTCTTTATGAGCTAATAATAACCACAGGGGTAATCTTTATCAAACTAAATGTTTTATTGTAAATGTCAACACACCGGTAATAACTGCTGCTGATATAACTCCGGTTACGATAATCTCCGGATCAGATATAGCTGCCCCTGAATTTCTTTTTTTTAATATAGACAGAGCAATATATGAAGAGATATAATATGCGAATAAAAAGATAACTATTTTAATAAAACGGAAGAAGAGTATATTCATAAATGTTTAATAAGAAATTCGATTTCGGGAGACATGGAATTGTTTTTACGAAGAGAGCTTTCAATATCTTTTTTTAGCGACTTTATCCGAATAGCAAACACAGTACTGTCTTCTCTAACAGTATAATCAATATAGTCACAAATATTTTTAATTCTCTCTCTGTCGATGAGCATAATTATTGTGTGCCAATCAATTGTTTATATACAATAGCAGAGCATTAATTAGCAGTCAAGAATTAAAACTTGATTTTTAAAATACTATCTGATTTTTTGAAACCCGTATCTGACAGGAGACCGCTTATCCTGCAATAAAAAATACATATACATTGGAGCTATTTATGTCACAACTACTCGAAATGCTAAAGTGCAGATACCCGATCATACAGGGACCAATTGGCGCGATTAACAGTCCGGAATTAATTGCCGCAATAAGTGAAGCCGGCGGATACGGGATGATCGCGCTTGGATTCATGAATGACATAGAGGAAGTAAAGCGACTGCTATCAGAAGTAAAGAAAAGAACCGATAAGCCATTTGGCGCGAATATCATGATCATAAATCCGCTTAATGAAAAGATCATACCAATTCTTGCTGATGCGGGAGTTAAAACAGTAACAACATCAGTGGGCTTCCCGGGAAAAATTTACCCTCTCCTTCACCATCATGGAATGAAGGGTCTCCATGTACTTCTCTCTCTCAAACACGCAATAAGCGCGGAGCAGGCAGGAGCTGACGGTATTGTCGCTGCAGGAGCCGAAGCCGGCGGCCTCAGGTCAACAGGCTCCGAGTCATCAACAATGGTTCTTGTACCGCTCATCACTGACCACGTAAAGATCCCGGTTGTAGCAGCAGGTGGCATTGCGGACTCACGGGGATACAGGGCTGCCTTTGCTTTAGGTGCCCAGGGAGTGCAGCTCGGTACAAGATTTATGGCGTCGAAGGAGTGTTCAATTCATGATAAATGGAAAGAGCAGATTATAAACAGCCAGGATGGTGAAACCAAACTTTTACCTGTTGACAACATGATGATGAGAGCGATTATAACTCCTCAGTTGCGTGCGAGAATTGAATCTCCCGGATTTGATATAAAAAAAGAATTTCAGCTTAAAAACGCGTCAAAGGCATGGAACTCCGCGGAATTTGATCTCGTTCCGGCCGGCGCAGGCGAGGTAAGCGCACTCATCACAGATATTAAAAGTGTGAAAGATATAATTGATGAGATGGTAAAATAGAAAATAAAATAAATTGCTGAAGGGGGATCTGCCTATTAAATGAGACTCCCCTTCATGCGCTTAACCCTTTCAAAAAAAACTTTCATAATATCCAGATAAAGCGCGTCTTTTAGTATTTTATCTTCAAAACCGTGGTCTATGCTGGGATTATCATTTACCTCAATTACATAACATTTTTTATCAACAACCTTCAGGTCAACACCATATAATCCATTACCAATCTGCCTTGCAGCCTTCAGGGCCATTCCAATTACTTTCGAAGGCGTGTCTTCAATAGAAAAAGTCTCCACTTTTCCGAGGTGCTTTGACGAAGTCTCTTCCATCGACCAGTTTATTATCTGCCAGTGGTCCTCTGCCATATAATATTTGCAGGCATAAAGTGGTTTGCCGTCAAGTATACCGACCCTCCAGTCATAATCAGTAGGGATAAACTCCTGTGCTATAACCAGCTCCGATTTTTCAAGAAGCAGGGTAACCTGCTCATGATATTCATCATTACTGTTAACTTTAACTATTCCCTGAGAAGATGAACTATCAGGTTGTTTTAAAATTAGGGGAAATTTTACATTCTCTATTACACTATTAATCGTTTCCCTGCTTATAACTGCCGTTCCGGGGGCGGGTATCTGGTAATGATTAAGTAGTTCTGCAATATAAACTTTATTCGTACATTTGATAATAGACTCCGGATCATCGATGACGACCAGTCTCTCAGCAGAAGCCCTCTGCGAAAATCTGAATGTGTGATGATTGACAGCAGTAGTTTCCCTGATAAAAAGTGCATCAAACTCCGCAAGCCTGTGCATTTCATCCTTATCAATAATTTCAACATTGAAGCCTGATTTTTCTCCTGCTCTTATAAATTTTTCAATACTCTTTTTATTTGATGGCGGAGTTTTTTCATCCTGGTTCACCAGTATCGCCAGATCATAAGGAGCTGCCGGTTTTCTCTTTCTTCCGTGAATTCTTTTTGAAAAAAATTCTGTAGCAAGTTGTATAACATAGTCATGATGTTCTTCGGGAATTTCATTGGTTGACAGGAGTTGCACATTCTGAATCTTCCATTTTTTCCCTTTACGATTAAAGTAGACCCTGAGGAGCGGTGCCTGAAAGAGATTATATATCTGGAGGCTAAGCCAGTCATATCTTTTAGAGACATTCTTCCCAAAATATATACTCAGGATAAAAGAATCAGATTGTAGATGCATAAGGCTTCTCTGAATAGTTATATCGATCTCTTCAGCAACTACCCGTATGATATGAGGAGATTTAATCTCCTGAATTGTATTAATATCAGGAAAAGATTTATGACCTCTTGCAAGCGCGATTAAAGAAACATAATACCCTACAGACTGGTATCGGTAAGTCTTGCAGAGATTAAATATGCGGGCTCCCCTACTCCTGATAAATTTTTCCATGAGAAGATAATCACGGGCTGATATAACCTCAACGCCCGGAATGTTAAATTCCCATTTTTTAATATTGTTTACTACAATAAAATTCGGCATCGTTCCTCTTTATCAATCAGTTTTTCGGCTCGATGATCAAAAGATTCGCATCATATGTAACGATGCCAAGAAGGATAGAATTGAGCAGCCTGTTTACGCTTACATAATAGTACTGTTCACCAGCGAAGGGATTCATTTTATATGGATCAGCAAGTAGTACCCTTCTTTTTAATCTATCATATCTTACAAGAATTACAAAGTGTCCCGATGGATCACCGAGAATATCATCATCCCTGTTTAGTATTCCAATCTCCCTTTTCGCTCTGTATAAAAAGGTAGAACTTAGTCCGGATATAACAGGAACATTTCTATATAAAAATTTTTTTAAAAGCCCGGTAGAAAAGTCTCTGAATTTTATTTTTCCACCGAGATTAAGAAACTCGGTATAACTTTCAATGGCAAATCTAAG
>CAZVFJ010000259.1:0-1698 GCA_964625825.1 uncultured Leptospirales bacterium
ATTAATGACAGTTTTATTTTTATATATTAGAAACAATTGCGGAAATTACATGGATAAATAATATATATGAAACTTATTAATCAAATTTCATTATTTATGGCTAAACTTACCTCTCATCCTACTGATAATTCTGATATTGCCCTGATGGAGTATATGACAAGAATGATACTTATTTTTGTATCTATTGTTGCCATACCGTTCTCACTGATTTCGATAATCGGATGGTATAACGGAATAATACCAGCGGATACAGTTATCATACTTTTTTTTATAAGCTTTTTGTGTGTGACAGGATTGTTCCTTGTTTATAGGGGATATTGGCGCATGGGGAGCCTCTTCCCTGTTGTTACTATGTTTTTATCTGCAATATATGGCAACTATATTGGCGGAGTCGATGCTCCGGCAATGCTTCTCTATGTTCTGGCAATTCTACTTGTTGCTGTTGTCAGGGGTGTGAGGCTAATGTATTTTACTCTTTTTATTTCGATTTTGTCTTTCATCTCCATTGGTGTTGCACACAAGTTCGGTTATATCACACAGATTCGTTCATCTGAAACGGCATTCATGAACCGCATGATAATTGTTGTCTCTGCGATTACAGGTATTTCGCTCCTCTTCAGGTTTATGATTTTACAGCACAGGAAAGCTCTGGTCCATGAACGTATTGAAATCGAGGAGAGAAAATCTGTTGAATCAGCTCTGAGGGAAAGTGAGAAAAAATACAGGGAGCTGGTTGAAAATGCCAACAGTATAATACTGCGTCTGAATAAGCGCGGAGAAATTATCTTCTGTAATACTTTTGCGGAGAAGTTTTTCGGGTATAGTTGTGATGAACTGTTGGGGAAAAAAATTGTTGATACGATTATTCCGGAGATTGAGAGCAACGGGAGGAACCTTCACAATATATTGGATGATATTCTGAGATCGCCTGATGACTTCCATTCACATGAGAATGAGAATATAACCCGTGACGGAAGAAGGGTCTGGATAAACTGGGCGAACAAGTCTATTCTGGATAAGGATGGCCAATATGTTGAGCTATTATGCATAGGGAATGACATCACAGAGCAGAAGCGGGCCCTTGAAGAGAAGGAGAAAATACAGGCCCAACTTATTCATGCACAGAAGATGGAGGCGATCGGGACTCTTACAAGCGGGCTTGCGCATGATTTTAACAATACATTAAGCGGCATAATGGGGAGCCTTAGCCTTCTGAGTCTTTTGTTTCGTAATGAAAAATTTTCAGGGAGAGAGGAAGCGGAAAAATATATTCAGATAGCGTTCGATTCATCAAAAAGAGCTTCCGACATGATAAAGAAACTCCTTATACTATCACGCAAGCAGGAGATAAAACTCGTACCTGTTGATATTAATAAATCGATTGAGCATGTCATTGAGATATGCAGAAACAGTTTTCCAAAAAGTGTTATGCTGGATGTCGAGTACAGCGGGAAAACGAAGATTGTTATGGCAGATCCGATCTTGATTGAACAGATTTTTTTGAATTTCTGCGTCAATGCTTCTCACGCCATGACGATCATGAGGGCCCCCGGAGAGAAGGAGGGAGGTATTCTTGGCATCAGGATAACATCCGAGGAGAGGGATAAAGATGGGGTACTTTATCCATATCTATCTCCGGAAGAGGAGAGCTTTGTTGTTGTTGAAATCTCGGATACCGGTATAGGAATCAATAGTGAG
>CAZVFJ010000259.1:1708-3149 GCA_964625825.1 uncultured Leptospirales bacterium
GAAGAGAATATTCGAGCCTTTTTTTACAATGAAGAATAAGGAGTCAGGTACAGGTCTCGGGCTTTCCATGGCGTACAGTATAATAAATCAGATTGGCGGTTTTATTGACTTTGAATCCGAGGTTAACAGGGGATCTTCTTTCAGAATCTGTATACCGGAGCTGAAGGGTATTCCCGTTGAAATTGAATCCGTAAAGAGTAACAGGCAACTGGTTAAAGGGAGTGGTACAATTCTTGTTGTTGATGATGAGAAGCCTCTTCTTGCTGTTGCTGAAGAGACACTTGTTTCATGCGGATATACTGTACTGAAGGCTTCTGACGGTGTGGAGGGGATTTCTATATACCGGGAAAATATGGACCGGATTGACGCTGTTCTGCTCGATATATCAATGCCCTTTATGTCAGGTTTTGAAGTTTTTGGAAAACTGAAGGAGCTTAATAATTCAGTCCGGGTTTTACTCAGCTCCGGGTTTAACGACGATGAGAGAATATCTTCAGCGATTTCAAATGGCGCTGCCGGTTTTCTGCAAAAACCATATACTGCTATTGAACTCTCCCAGAGGATTAATGAAGTCCTTCAGCAGAAAGTTTGAAAATATACTGTAAAGTCTTCAAATTTTTTTTAATCTCCACAACTAAATAGTATAATGAAAATAGATACTTGATTATATATTCTAATGTATTACTTTGTCATTTGTATCAATTATGCGGGGTTTTTCTAATGAAAAAAGGGATTTTTCCGGGAGTTTTGCTCCTCCTGCTGCTACTTCTTTTCATGAAGTTTAACTTTTTTGCTCTTGATAAAACGGTTAAAACTGAAACACCATTAGCATCATCAACATCTTTACCTGTCGGTTTCAGCGAGGTGTGGGGATACTTAATGCGTGGAGAAGAGAAAGGATTTAAAGGTGATGAGCCTGTTACTGATATATGCTATTTCAGTTGCGGAGTAAACAGTAAGGGGAGAATCGATATCAGGGTTACTCCGCCGGAAATACCTCCGTTGAACGGGAAGAAGAGAAGGATGCATATAGTTATTTCGGAGCTAAGCAATAACGGGCTGATGCGTTTTGCCCTTAACCCGAAGTATGGAGTGAGGGATTATCTTATTGATGATATACTTGAATTGTCAGAAAAATTTGACGGCGTGCAGATAGATTTTGAGTCTGTTCAGCGAAAGGAGAGATATGATTTTCACCGGTTTCTGGAACTGATTAAGATGGGTCTTGATGAAGGGAAAATTTTTTCTGTAGCTCTCCCTCCCCGGATAAACAGGGTCCCTGGAGATGCGTATGATTATTCGAAAATAGCAAAGATAGCTGACAGGATCTATATAATGGCATATGACCAACATTGGAGCACAGGAAAACCCGGTCCTGTCGCCTCTCTTTCCTGGTGCAGGGAAATCATGAACTACGCGAAGGGTGAAATTCCTGTGGATA
>CAZVFJ010000259.1:3159-4809 GCA_964625825.1 uncultured Leptospirales bacterium
GGCGTGCCTGGTATAATAGAAAAGAGAGTTGCTCGATAAGCTCCCGACATGTAAACACGCTGCTTTTAAAGAGTAAAAGCGTTAGTGAGTATTCGGCGGAAAATGGTTTAAAAATAACGTTCAAAGACTCATCGGATGTAATTGTTTATTACGATAATTTAAATGCCACAAGGGAAAAACTGCTGCTATACAATGACTATGTTGACTCAGTGGGATTCTGGCGTCTCGGCATGGAAAAACCGGGATTGTGGGGTGAGATTAATTTAAGGGAGTAGATGAATATTCTGTATAATATTTTTTATAAAGATAATTATACCGGAATCTGTCGATTTATAATAGGGATAGGGGTCATGTGAATGGCTCATTTTTTAATTTAGAGATAATAATGATTTTTCGGGGTTTTATATGACTAAAAAGTATATTCTCAGTTTTTTTATAATTGCGATCTTCATTTCTTTTCAGCCGGGTGCAGGGTTCGGCGTAACTGAATTCAGCAAGGCTCCCGCATCTGATGCTGTGATTTCGTCAAAGTCAGAACTTCAATTAAAGAAGGGAGAGCCGTTTAAGAATGAAACAATAGAACAGAAAAAAGAAGAGGAGAAGCTCCCGGATAAAGATGGAACTCCTTCGTCCATTGAATTCAGGGAAGTCTGGGGATACCTGATGCGTGGCGAGGAGAAGCTCTTTAAGGGTGATGAACCTGTGACAGATATATGTTACTTCAGCTGCGGAGTAAACAACCAGGGCAGAATCAATACAAATGTTAAACCACCGGTTCTTCCTGATCTGAACGGTAAGAAAAGGCGTATACATATGGTGATATCCGATCTCACCAATTATAAACTGATGCATAAAGCACTCAATCCTGAATATAGAGTAAGAGATCTCCTTGTCGCTGATATAATTGAGGTATCAAAGAAGTTTGATGGAGTGCAGATAGATTTTGAGGCTGTGTCATCAAATGATGCGGAAGCTTTCCATGAATTTTTAAAAATGATTAAAAAGGGTCTTGAACCTGAAAAGATTTTCAGTATTGCTCTCCCATCGAGGGTATCCGCTGTGGAGGGGGATGCTTTCGATTACACAATTATTTCCGGAATTGTTGACAGGGTATATATAATGGCATATGATCAACACTGGAGCACAAGTAAACCGGGGCCTGTCGCATCACTTTCATGGTGCAGAGATATAATCACCTTCGCCAAAAATATTATTCCTGCCGAAAAACTGATTATGGGAATACCTCTTTACGGGCGTGAATGGCAGGAACGATTTATTAAAGCTAAAAAAGTAAAGGTGGTTAAGTATAAAAAAGTTGCTTCCGGTAAAAATAAAAAAAATAAAAAATATAAAAAAATTGTACGAACAGTTAAAATTCCCCCGAGGATTGAAAAGACAAGCAGATCTGTTAAATCAAAAAATCTTTCTGACCTTGCTTATGGCAGCAGAGCAGAGAAGGATTATTCTCTTGATAAAGGGGTGAGCATAAAGGTCGAGCATAAAGGATTCAGTTCAGTTCTCTATTGTGACGATGTACAGGCGACAAAAGAAAAGTTTGTTCTTTATAGTGAGTATGTTGACGCAGTAGGATTCTGGAGGCTGGGGATGCAGAGTCCGGAAATGTGGAGGGAGATACGGATAGTTGACTGA
>CAZVFJ010000260.1:0-4805 GCA_964625825.1 uncultured Leptospirales bacterium
AGAGAGACCGACGCCAATCCCCTTCATAAGATTTATATTAACTCCCTGTGAAATGACCATCTGCTCATTATCCCCCAGGGCTCCCAGAGTAAGGCCCATATCAGTTTTAAAAAAGAGGTCCAATGCAAACTTTATTGCCATTGCGACGAAGAAGAAAAATATCAGAATCGCGTACTCAGACGAAATAAATCCATCTGTCCATGCCGTAATGTCTGTGAGTATCGTTTCATTTTTCAGGAGAGGAAGGTTCGCCCTGTTCCCCATAATTCTTATATTAACAGACCAGAGCATTGTCATGGTAAGAATACCGGCAAGCAGGTTCGGCACTTTCAGCCTGTTATGTATAAGAGCCGTAACAGCACCAGCGGCAACTCCCCCCAGAAAAGCGGCAAAAAGCGCTATAAAAACATTGTAACCACTGATAATCATAGACGCCATAATGGCTGCCCCGAGCGGAAAAGACCCGTCAACTGTAAGATCCGGAAAGTCAAGAATTCTGAAGGTGATGAATACGCCAAGTACCATTATGCCGTAAATCAACCCCTCTACAAAAATACCTTCAATCATCGTAATATCCTTAAAAAGTTATCTCTAGCAGGAAAGACCTGCGGGAAATTTCATCAACATAATATAATCAAAAGTTCTTCCAGATAGAAACATGTCAATAAAAAATAGCTATTAATTCAAACTTGACTTTTCTGATAGAGTAAAATAGAATCCCGATATCCTATTTTAAGAGGTAAAAAATGGAAATATTTGATGGATTCATTTCGGCAGTTGCGGCGGAGTTCAAAATACCCTTCCACAAGGGTAAAAACGGATCATATACCGCTACTCTTGAATTTGATAATGGAAGGTCACAGGAAATAGTAATTTCCCTTAAAAAGGATGAGGCAGGCGACAGGGCTATAAAATACAGGTCAGTTGTTACTACCATAAAACAGGATAAAATGGAATTCTATAAATTCTGTTTAGAGCAGAATCTCACCTTCGATTATGGTGCGCTTGCCCTTGACGGCAAGACCCTTATTGTGAGTGATTCAGTACTCCTCGAGGACTGTGAGCCGAGAAGGTTTATTAAAAACCTTGTCTATATTGCCGCGAAAGCTGATGAAATGGAAGAAATTATTATGCGGGTCGATGCCAACTGATCAGGCGAGCCTGTATATCTTTTCACCCTTTACGCTGCAGTTCATCAGGCAGCCGGTACAATGTTTTTCTGAAACAACCTCAATTATAACACCCTTTGCGGCAAGCTGATAGAGAGCATGGTCAACAAGCCCCCTGTCAGCGCCGAGCGCCGCGTAAATTTCCGAAACACAGACCTCTCCCCTCTCTGCAATTAATTTTTTAATTTCAGCAAGCAGCATCCGTATCCTCTCCTTCGCTCTCCATCCAGGTCATTATTCGGAAACCCAGAATTTTTTACCGAGGTAATCTATCTTTGAGATAATATCCCTGTTTTTCTTCCTGTTGAGAGGAGTATCCCGGTCAGGTTTCCAGTCAGTGGAGAATAATTCAAGGTCCTCCCTGAACTCCCAGATGTACCTGTAACTCCTGCCGTTCATTTCATATATCGCGGCAAGCTGCGAAGGAGTGAATAATCCCTCTGCCAGCTCAAAGCGTATTTTATCCGTATCCACCCTGATATTTCTCAACTCTGAAAGTTCCACTACCCTGAGCAGCTCACGCCTTGACAGGTCAGACGCGTTTCTTTCAAGAGCATTCCTGAAGTCAACTGAATTGGCAAAATTCATATTTATAAATTCATCCATTGAATTGAAATGTATCCCCTCAGCAATAAGCTTTCTAGATACTGTCTCGGAGATGCTGTATTTAACGCTCCTGTAAACCTTCTGGCTGAAAACATTCTGAAAAAAATAAAGTGAAATAAAGCAGAGCAGGCATGCCATGAGAGGAGCTGTTACCCATCCCGATGCGATTTTACCCAGTTGTTTGAGGTCCATTCCACGCCCTCCCTGCAAGAGGCCGATTCCGATAAGGGCTCCGATGACAGCCTGCGCGCTTGAGACCGGTACAAGCGGAATAGTCGGAAGCCCGTGTGACGCAAGAAAAAGTTCAAGATTCTGCGAAGAGAACAGAAATAGTACAGTTGAGGAGGATAACACTACAACGAGAGCCGATATTGGCGTAAGTGGAATTATACTCTTACCAACAGTCTTCATTACCTTATATGAATAGGTAAGAACACCTGAGGCCATTGCCATACCGCCGAGAATGAAAAGCTGCTCAGTCCCGGTGAGCATACCGAACGGCGTTTCGAGGGGATGGAAAGGGACAACAGGGACGAAAACGCCCATGACATTCGCTATGTTATTAGCACCAAGCGAATAAGCCCCGAATCCTCCCACAACTATAAGGCCGATCCTGTTCCAGAAATCGAGTACCAGCAGGTGCATCTTAACCCTGTTAAGGAAAAATTTTACGAAAAGGTATAGCACAACCGCGAATATGGCTGTAATAAAAGGAGTAACAACCCAGCTTGATACAATTCTGGCGAGAGAACTGTAATCTGTCATAGATCCCGAAAAAAGGTTCCACCCGATAATCGCCCCAACAATTGACTGTGAAGTTGAAACAGGCAGATTAAACCTTGTCATTATAAATATAGCCAGAGCAGTTGAAAGGGTAACAATAAAGGCCCCTGCAATCTCGTTTACCGAGCCCAGCTTCCCCAGAGTCATGGAAGCCCCTGCTCCTGATATGACTGAACCGAGCACAAGAAATATACTTGTCACAATAGCCGCAGTCCTGAACTTCACCATCTGTGAGCCTATTGCAGTGCCGAAAACATTCCCCGCGTTGTTCGCGCCGTGCGACCATCCCAGGAAAATGCCGCTGGAGAGAAAGAAGAGAACCGCCATGTCAGACTACCCTTTTTATCGTCGCTATGGAGAGCCTGTTGGATATACTTTCCGCAATATCCGAAATTGTGTCTATTGAAACCACAAAATTCTTCAGGTGAAGCTTTCTTTCGAGGGTTATATCCATTTCGAAAATTTCCCTCTTTATCTTCTCAGAAAGGTAGTCAGACTCATTTTCAAAAAACTTAACCTTATGAAGATGGTCCTTCACTGTATTAACATCGTAAAAAAATGAACGGGCAGACTGAACAAGAGCCTGGGTCGAATCAACCGCTGTCTCTGCGAGTTTTTTCATCCTCTCATGAAGCCCGGCGGGGATGTCCGGTTTCTCAACGCAAAAATCAAGCATTATCGACTTTGAGAAATCAATTATATCATCCATATGTTCAAGGACTTCAAGCACATCCCCCCTTGACTCGGGGATCAGTGTCTGGACATAAAGCTGCGCTTCAATATCCTGGCGGAGATCATCAGCCCTCCCTTCAAGATTTTTAATTATGGTGAGCCTCTCGTTAAACTCCTCTTCACTCCCCGCAAGGTAGAGTTTGAGTCCTTCTTCAAAGTGAAGTACAGATTCACTCACAAGATCGATGAAAGAATCTATCTTCATCACAAGGTCCCTGGTTGCCCTGAATATTGAATACATAAAAAGCTCCGCTAATTAATAAATTTCCATATATGCAAAAAAGCGGCAGTCACCCCGCCGCTTTTCATAAAGATTGACAGAAATCTGCTATTCCTTAACCATATAACTGCCGGTATAGCGTGAGTCGCTCTGCACTTCCGCAAGGAGTTCCTGAGCCTTTTTAGAAGATGAAACAGGCCCTATCCTTACCCTGAAATAATTTTTCCCGCTTACTATAGACCTGGCAATATACGCGTCAAACCTTTTTGACTTCAGGAGGTTTTTTTCCTTCTCAGCTTTTGACATAGTATCATAAGAAGCGACCTGTACAGAGTAGGAATCGTAGCTCCTCCCTTTATCTGTCTCCCGTGACACTTCATAGATTCTGCTCTTTCCCTGTGAAGGTTCACTCTTCTTAACAGCATCATGAGTATAAGCTTTTTTAGTCTCTTTATGTTTTCGGCCACTATTTACAGCTGTTTTAGTTTCTTTAACAGGTTTGAGATTTTTATTAGATGGAGGTATTATCTCCCTGATATTCTCATTTTTAAGGATATCAGTTTTTGCAAGCTTTGTGTCATCGTTTGCCGGGGGATTCACAATTCTGTTATCATCCGGAAGAGCGGCAGGGTCAGTCCTGTTTTCATCACCGAGCGCAAACTTATCCTCCAGAGTGGCGCCATCTTCAGCCGAATCTCCGGGTATCGGAGGGATATCCTTCCCGAAAAAATCACCACCTTTAGAACCGCCAAGGTCCATATCACTCAAAGTCAGTTCTTTAGAAACCGGCCTGTCATTCTTAACCACACCCATCCCGAAAAGAAATGCGGCTGTGATAATCCCCACTAAAACAGAAGTGAGAATTATTATTCTCGGGATATCAAGATGAAGGATATAAAAGTTTTTCTCCTTTACTCCCTGCGGTTTCGGATCAAAATTTTCCATATATCAGCAACCTGCCTTTTTGTATTATCAATATCACCTGAATTATCTATAACATAATCGGCAAGTTTAACTTTTTCATTTAGCGGAATTTGGTGTTTTAATCTCTCCTTTATCTCTTCAGGTGAAATATTATCCCTTTTGCTCCCCCTCACAAGGACCTGCTCATTCCCGGCAGTGACAACAATATTCTTTTCCATATATTTATCAAATCCTGATTCAAAAAGGAGCGGGGTGTTCACCATAAATATTCCGCTTCCTTCAGTCCTCTTCAAAACTATATCGAGTATAACAGGGTGCGTAAGTTCATTAAGTCTCCTGACCTTCTGGGCGGAGGTGAAAACATGGTTCGC
>CAZVFJ010000261.1:0-4770 GCA_964625825.1 uncultured Leptospirales bacterium
AGACGATTTTGACAAACTTAAAGATTGTGACATTATCTTTGAAGTTGTTGTTGAAAATCTGAAAATCAAGCAGGACCTTTTCGCAAGACTTGAAACAGTAAGGAAACCTGGCTCAATCATCGCTTCTAACACATCAGGTCTTCCAATTGCAAAGATGTCAGAAGGAAGAAGCAAAGATTTTAAAGAGCATTTTCTTATTCTTCACTTCTTCAACCCCGTTCGTTACATGAAAATTCTTGAATGTGTTGCATTACCGGAAACATCAAAAGAAGTATGTGATTTCATATCAAAATGGGGCGAGCAGACTCTTGGTAAAGGTGTTGTATGGGGAAAAGATACTCCTAACTTCATCGGAAACAGGATTGGTGTTGAGCTTATTTGCGAAGCTTTCAAACTCATCGAAAAAGGAATGTCTTCAATTCCTGAAGCAGATGCAATGTTTGCAAAACCAATGGGTATGCCGGGAACAGCAATATTCGGCCTTGCTGACTTCGTTGGTAACGACACAATTCATCACATTGCAGATAACTCATATGAGCTTCTGACAAAAGATGAGTACAGAGAAATCTACAAATATCCAGCATTCTTCAAATCCATGATGGAAAAGAAGATGTTCGGTAACAAAACAAAAGATGCCGGTGGATTCTATCTTTCAGGTAGAGGCGCAGACGGCAAAAAATTCAAAAAAGTTATCGATATCAAAACACTTCAGCACGTTGATTTCGACAGAAAAGCTACATATCCTCAGGTTGAAGCTACAAAAGAATTCAAAACTACTGCTGAAAAACAGAAATATCTCTTCAAAAACAATGATTTCGCGAAAGCTCTTCTCTCTTCTATGTGTGTATACTCTGCAAACAGGATTCCTGAAATTGCAAACACACTCGTTGAAATAGACAACGGTATGAAATGGGGTTATGCATGGGAATTCGGTCCTTTTGAAATGTGGGACAACCTTGGCGTGAAAGATTCTCTTGCTGATATCGAAAAAGCAGGTTTCGCAATTCCGGCTAATGTTAAGAAAATGGTAGAGAAAGGCGGAACATCATTCTACAGAATACAGAACGGTAAAAAACAGTTCTGGGATTTCGCATCTGACAGCTACAAGGATATTCCTTACAGCCCGAATATGGTATTCCTCAATAATATTAAAGCTGACAAAGCAAAGATTGCTATCGACAAACCGAGTGCATCTCTTATTGATATAGGTGACGGTGTATACTGCTTCGAATATCATACAAAAATGAATGCTGTTAACGGTGAAATCGTAGCAATGGTTCCAGAGTGTATTGAATTTGTAAGGAAAAACGGAGCCGGTATGGTTGTAGGTAACGAAGCCGGCGGTATGCCACCTGCATTCAGCGCGGGCGGAGACCTGAAATTCATGCTTGGTCTGGCGAAAAAAGGAGATTTTGCAGGTATTAATAATTTTATTGCTGACGTTCACAGCGGCATGAAAATGATGAAATACGCTTCATTCCCGGTAGTTGCTGCTCCATTCGGAATGGCTCTCGGCGGAGGATGCGAAGTTTGCCTCTGGTCAGACAAGATCGTTGCACACAATGAACTCTACATGGCTCTCGTTGAGGTTGGCGCAGGTCTTATTCCTGCCGGCGGCGGATGCTACAATATGTGGAAAAGACTCTCTGAATCTAATGTTCCGGTAACTGACTGGCTTTCAGTATTCCTCCAGGCATTCCAGACAATAGCTATGCCGATGCCTTCAGGTTCTGCACAGGAAGCCAGAGTTAAAGGTTTCCTCAGGCCTCAGGACAGGATAGTTTTCAACAGGGATTACCTCATTGGCGAAGCTAAGAAAGAAGTTCTCAGAATGGTTGAAGACGGATATCAGCCTCCTGCAAACCTGCCAATAAAAGTTTTTGGACAGGACGCTATGGGTGCTGTTGATGCTAATATTCCAGACATGCTTGCAGGATACAAAATTGCTCCTTATATCTCAACAGTTGTAAGAAGAGTAGCTTATGTTGTATCCGGTGGTACAGCATACAAAGGAGAAGCTATCTCTGAAGACGCTATGCTGACACTCGAAAGAGAACAGTTTGTTGAGTGCTGGAAACAGGAAAATTCACAGAAGATGGCTGAACATATGGCTACTAAAGGGAAACCTTTATTCATCTAATTTTTTCAGTTTTATATTACCCCCTCTACCCGGTCCGACAGGCTTACCATATCGTTCCGGGTTTCTCCTCCGTCAAGGAGGAGAATTTAAGGGGGTTTTTTAAAATATCTGCTTTTTTTAATAAGTTATAAATCAATAAGATAAAATAAAAAAGTCTTAATCTTCAAGTCTATTCGGCGTACATAGCGTCGACAAGATCTTTATAGTTATTCAGAACAACCTTCCTTTTTACCTTCATTGTCGGGGTAACCTCGCCGGCTTCCTGTGAAAAGATTCTCGGTATAAGCCTGAATTTTTTGATCTGCTCAACCTGCCCGAGTTCCTGTTGCCTTTTGCCAATTATATCTTCATAGAAAGCTATAATTTCAGGTTTTGCAATAAGTTCCTCATTAGAATTGTAGGTTATTCCGTTTTTGGAAGCCCATTCAGCAAGATTTATAAAATCTGGCGCTATAATTGCAGATATAAATTTTTTGCCTTCACCGGCTATAGCGACGTTTTCTATATAATGGTCTTCACACATAAGCACCTCGATCTTCTGCGGTGCGACATTTTTCCCTCCAGCTGTTATAATAAGATCTTTAAGCCTGTCTGTAATGGCAACAAATCCATCCTCATCCATTACACCAACATCTCCGGATTTGAACCAGCCGTCGTCTGTAAAAGCCTCTTTTGTTGCCTGGGGATTTTTATAATATTCACTGAACACGTTTGGCCCTTTGAACTGCAGCTCTCCTGTTGCCGTGTCAATTCTCATTTCAGAAAGAGGGACAAGACCTCCTACTGTGCCCAGTTTGAAAACCTTGTGACCATTGAATATAATTCCAGGGGCAGTTTCTGTAAGACCATAGCCCTGGGTAACAAGCATGCCGCAGTAGAAGAAAAATTTCTCTATTTCGGGGTTGAGAGAAGAACCTCCGCTTCCCACATGGTGCATGTTTTTACCGAAGAGGTCACGCACCTTATGAAGTACGAGTTTATCTGCAATTGTTCTTTTCAATCGGAGCGTTAGTGGCGGAGTTCCTCCTGCAAGAACTATATCGCCGGCTTCTTTGGCCACTTTAATTGACCAGAAGAATATTTTCTGTTTTGTATCAGGAGCTTCAAGTATCTTTGTGAAGAGGGTTGAATAAACCTTCTCAAAGAGCCTGGCAGCGTTGAACATGTTGGTTGTGTTCGCCTCCTGGATATACTCCATCACTTTTGTATGGTCATCGCAGTACCATATATGTGCGCCTGAGGTGAGGAACCCGTAATCCCATGAACGCTCAAGAGCATGGCTCAGCGGAAGCCATGAGAATGTGGAGTCATCCGGAGAGAATGGCCCCTGCGTGTACTTCCCGATTGACCATCCGTTGTGCATGAAATTTTTGTGAGTAAGTACAACACCCTTGGGCTCACCGGTTGTGCCTGAGGTATATACTATTGTGCAGGCATCATCGTAGTGGCATCTATTTTTTATATCTTCGATCCTATCCCCGTGGCCTGCCTTTCTGCCCATTTCGAGAAATTCTTCCCACATAATTACTCGGGGATCGTTCTCTATCTTTGTGCCGCGGTGAAACACAACTATCTTCTCAAGTCCCGGACATTTTTCAAACAGCGGGTAGGACCTGTCGTATTGAACTTGCGTTGAAACAAAGAGTATTTTAAGTCCGGAATGATTTACTATAAATTCTGTCTCTTTTGTTGAGTTTGTGGGATATACCGGGACATCTATAACCCTGACCAGCTGTGAACCAAGATCGGCAATATGCCACTCAGCCCTGTTCCCGGAAAATATTCCTACCTTATCCTCTTCTTTAATTCCTGATTCGAGCAGTCCTCCTGCAACAGCATACATCTGTTCAGCGAGCTGGTTCCATGATGTTATTTCCCATGCCCCGTAAACTTTGTCATGCAATACAGCCCTGTCGCCATATTTTTTAGCGAGTTCTAAGATATAGAGTGCATGATGTTTCTGTTTGTCCAGTACCTCCTGGAATTCTTTTTCAAGAAGCGTTTTTTCCGCTTTGAATTTTTCTGTTAGATTGACTTTGTCTAATCTGTTTTTGAATTTGTAACCCATGTCTGATGCCCCCTTTTAGCGAATTTAACATAAAATCGCTGCTTCCTTCGGAGGGTGAGGCCTTTTTATATTTGTTTTTGATAGTAGAAAGAAACTATAAAGCTTATTTTTAAAAAAGCAATTAAAAAATATACACAATATCTTTATGTTTATTAAAAATAGTAACATTTATTTAAGGTGTACAGCGCTATCTGTGTTGGTTCAGTACTAAAGAAGTAATTGGCCTATAATTACCACGCGGAATTCGTTGCACGCTCCATGGGTAAAGCTATATTCGAACTATGAGAATAATCATTCTGGAATGATTTTGAACTATATGTTTAAATTTTTAGCTGGTTATTGATATCCTCTGCCGCCTTTTGTATATCTCTATGAATTTGTGTCAGAAGTATGTATAAAGAAGGTGCCCTTAAGCCTGACTTCTACCCACATTTATTCTTTGCGTGCTGAATAAATTTATTCCGGCTTCCATAGGCTCCCTAAATCCCTATATTACGGCCAAAAGGTGACTTTATAAATTACTGTTTACATTTACACTTTTTTAATGCTAAAATAATATAAA
>CAZVFJ010000262.1:0-4767 GCA_964625825.1 uncultured Leptospirales bacterium
TATCACTGAAGCTCTTCCCGGATTCATCATTTTCGATTACACCTGCCATTTCCAGGATCTTCTCATTGATGAGGGCTTTCGAGTATTTTCTCTCTATTGTTGAAATCGAAAGGAAAGTACCCATCTGGCTGTTTAGTATCTCGGCGAATGACCCGCCATACCCGGCTTTACCTGCCCTGTCATTAAAATCCCTGAATTTAAAAACAGTTACGGTAGGCCTTTCCTCATCATCAGACTGCCGCTCTTTTATATACTCCTGATTGAACTTCTCTTTTATATACCAGTTAATATCCTCCACAGCGTCATTAAGTGATGGCGAGCTGGCCCCATGGGAATGGACAATTATCATATTATCCACGCTAACAGTCCTTGCGTCAACCTCGTACCTGCCGTTAACCTTTGAAATAGTCCCGACCGTGAGGTAATCGATTTTAAGCGACGCGGAGTCACCTTTCATCGATTCAGGGTTCATTGCTCCCGCCTGCACCCTCTCCAGTGATGTTATGTATTCCCCGATGGCTCCCCTGTCCCTGACATAAAATCTCTCAACGCTTTTAAACAGGGCTTCAATCATGGAAGCCACGTTGTCGCCTCCATTCTCCTTCTCTGAAGCTGCTGTGAGCGAGTCATCAAAAGTTGTAACAGCAAGTCGAATCTGTGACGCAGTCTGATCCTGGCTTAAGAGGAAAACCGGAATAAGCAGCATAAAAAAAACTGACAGTGTATAGATTATTCTTTTCATTCATCAACCTCCAAGTGCCGCAATCCAGAGTTTAACCAGCCCCCTCTCCGGGCAGTTGGGACGAAGGCTCAGAAATTTATTATAGTTTTCAACAGCTTCAGCGTTTTTCTTCATCTTTGTATCATAGAGAATTCCCAGATTTTTATAAGATGTTGCATAATCGGGATTCATTGTAATGCATGCTTTAAGGTTTCTCTCAGCCTCTCCAAGGTCCCCGGTAATAGTCGAGAGCACCCCGAGATTATTATAGGCATCGATCATATCTTTATCATAATAGATCGCCTTTTTATAGTTTATCTTCGCTGCCGGGTAATTGATCTTCTTATACTGGGCATTACCCATTTCAAAATAGGCGGGCGCAAAATCACTCTTCAGGCTGATCGCGGTATTAAGCTCAGAAACCGCATCACTATACCTCCCCGCGGAAATATATGATTTACCAAGAAGGTAATGCGACATATACTGGTTCGGCTGGTATTTGATAGCCTCTGTGGCGGTTTTAATAAGGGACTTTACGTCACCCTTTTCAGAGTTGATTACAGAGATCTTCGTATAGATATCAGCCTTTTCAACATCTGTTTTTGCCGTCTGAAGGCTATCCTTCAGTTTTTTAATCTCAAGGTTGACCGAGGCGTTTTCGGATAATTTAAACTGTTTCTGCGCAAGCTCGCTTTCACTCTTTTTGGAACAGGAAATGAAAACAGATACAATCAGAAGAGACAGGAGGACGGAAAGAAAATTTCTCATTTTAGTTCTCCGGAACATTTTCATATTTTACGAAATTATAAGCAGAAAAAAACAGTATCGATATATTTTAATAACTCCTGATCTCTCAACAGTCAAGGATTTTTAATATCCGGTTTAACATCTTGACAGATATAGAAATCCGGTTATTTTTTAATAAATATTTAATAAACATTACGGGGTTTTAATGAAAAAAATATTCTTATGCTGTGCTGCTGTTCTTCTCCTCTCAATAAACGCCATGAGTGAGAAAATTAAGGCGGGGGCAATTGACCAGATAAGAAGCCGGGTCATAACAGTCAGAGTAAACCGTGGAACAGTTCTCATGATGGGGGACCTGCTTGAAGCCCGGGCCGGAGACAGTACTGTCCTCCTTGAGGTAACATTCCCCATGCAGACAGTGGCAAGATGCAGAGTCAGCGAAGGAAAGATATCTGTTCTCACAAAGGGGATGCCGGTATACAGGCATATAAAGGGCGTCAATCCGGAAGTTTCAGGAGAGAAAAAAACCTCTTCTGACACAGAATTTTTCGGGGGTATAGAGATGATAAAACTGCCGGGAGGTTCATTCATCATGGGCTCACCAGCCTCTGAGGATGGCAGAGCCATAGATGAGGAGGAACACCGGGTTGACATCCGATCTTTCAGCATGGGAAAATACGAGATAACACAGAGGCAGTACAGGGACGTAACAGGGAAAAGCTCCGGCAGATTCAGGGGGGAGGAGCTCCCTGTTGAAAACATCAGCTGGTACGATGCGATTGAATTCTGTAACAGACTGAGCATCAGGCACAGCCTTAAACCGTATTACAATATAAAGAAAAACAGAAGCAGTGAAAGAGGGTGGTACGGAGAGGACCTGAGCTATGAAGTCACCATTGCCGGCGGAGACGGATTCAGGCTCCCCACAGAGAAGGAATGGGAATACGCATGCCGCGGCGGCACAAAAACGGTTTTCCATTACGGAAATATGCTGAACAGCAGCCAGGCGAACTTTAACGGCAACTTCCCATACAGCAGCAAAAAAGAGATCTTTATAAATAAAACAACAAATGTCGGGAGTTATCCCCCGAATTCTTTCGGCCTGTATGACATGCATGGCAATATATCTGAATGGTGCTTCGACTGCTACGACAGATACGGGGCCGGCGGCGGAGATAAATCTGACTGCACATACCGCGTAAAAAGAGGGGGGGACTGGGCTGCTAACGGAAAAGACCTCCGCTCTTCAAAGCGAGGAAACGGCATGCCCGGAGAGAAACGGAGTTCCACCGGACTCCGCATTGCCCGCTCTTTAAAATAGGAGTAAATGCACCCGGTACGGACAGAACAAAGTAATTAAGGAACAGATTATGAATAAAGATAAAAGATGGGATCAGGACATCTACCTTAAGGCTCTCCACTTTGCAGCCAAAGCCCATGCCGGCCAGAAAGTTCCGGGGACGGAGCTCCCGTATATTGTTCATGTTGTTTCTGTCTGCATGGAGGTAATGGCAGCAATAAGCATTGAGGGAGCGGACGACCCCGATCTTGCAGTGCAGTGCGCCCTCCTACATGATACAATTGAGGATACAGACATTACTCCCTATGAAATTAACCTGCTCTTCGGAGCAAAAGTTACTGAAGGAGTTGTTGCTCTCACAAAAAACCGGGCACTCCCCCCGAAAGAGCGTATAAAAGATTCACTTGAAAGAATATTGAAGAGGCCGCGTGAAATTGCCCTTGTAAAACTTGCTGACAGGATAACGAACCTGCAGCCTCCACCAGCGCACTGGGACGAAGAAAGAATAAATCATTACAGAAAAGACGCGGAAATTATACTTGAAACGATAGGTGACGCGAGCCCGTTTCTTTCGGAGAGGATGAGATACAAGCTTGCAGGCTACGGAGTCTGCTCAACCTCCTGATCAGCACACTCGCTCCTCCTGTTATCATACTCATCCAGTATTTTATATATCTCCCAGAAAGAGTAGTAGAGTGAAAGCAGGATAGGCCCTATGATGACTCCGGGAAGATTAAAAGCCTGAATGCTCCCCAGAAGAAGAAAAAAGAAAAGAAGCGGATGAAAACTCAGTTTTTTACCAAAGGCTTTCGGTTTTACAAGATTTTCAAGAAAAAGATACCAGAAGAGGCACCAGCATGCTATAAATACTGCCATCCCTGTGCTCCCCATATAATAGAGATATAACGACGCCGGGAGCCAGATCAGGGTAGTGCCGATTACCGGTATGAGAGAGAGTATCGCAGCTACTGTGCCCCAGAGGAGAGGCATACTGTTCCCCGCGATATAAAGCCCGACTCCAACCATAAATCCCTGGAGGCACATGATAAGCAGGTTTCCCATCATCAGGACGTAGATCACTTCTTTAAGGCGTTCAACAACATCCATCTCAAGTTCTTTCGGTAGGGGAAGGACCCTGTAAACAGCGCCCTCAACATTGTAAGCATCTTTAAACAGAAAAAAAAGTATCAGCACCATCATGAAAAAGTTTATCGCGAATTTTATAGGAAACGATATTATCGAAGTAATACTCTCGAATAAAGTCATGGATGTACTCTTTATATAGACTACAATCCTTTCGACAAAATCAGCCTTGTCTATGCCGAAAAAGGAAAGGCCCTTTTCCACAAGGGGATGGTTCCCCAGGTCACGGAGGAGTTCATTCGTGAATGTAAAATGAAGAGTATTGTAAAGCTCAAAAGCCTGCTCAGAAAGCATAACCAGCATAAACAACACGGGGATAATAACTACCCCCAGGAGAAGAATTATAATCACACTGGAACTTATTATCCTTTTTTTCACCAGTGAAAGAATCTTTTCATGAAGAGGCCTTAGGGTAACATAAAATATCAGCGAGTAAAGGAATATCCATATGTAAAACCTGAATATGTATAAAAGAAAAAGAATTATAAGCGCGAACAGGACCAGAAAGTATAATTTCATTCTGCTGTTCTGCTGAAGTTGTCTATATGAACTTGTATTTATCATTGGTTAATTGTTTAAAGAAAAGGGGTGCCATAAAAAGATTTCTGTTAAATTACTTTATCCCTTTTCATGGCACCCTTTTTTAAATAGTACCCGCAGGCGCTTAAAAGCGCTAGCCATACTTCCTTTTTACTTGGTAAGATAGTGAGATAGATCAGTGGCAAGTTTTGAAATTGCATGATCAAGATATGAATCATCAGAGACCTTTTTTCTCAGAGCATCAATTTTTTCCTGATCTCCTGAAATTTTACCCTGTCTTATCTCACGATCCTCCATTTTCATGAGATTACTCATA
>CAZVFJ010000263.1:0-4724 GCA_964625825.1 uncultured Leptospirales bacterium
AAATCTTTTATTTAACAGGATTTACGCTATTCCATTTATGCCGCTCTCTCAGCCATGTCTTCACTTGCAGATATATAAGATTATAATCATGTCCGTAATGCTATAAGGAGCAATATCTCAGGGATTATATAATAATACCAGACTGAAACAGTTCAAGCATTGCTTTATCATCTTATCCTCCGGTCGATTAAAAACCTGCCATAGATTTAAAGCCTTTATCTCGATGGGAAGATAATCAATCATACACATTAATATGTCTGACCGCAAAATGTGAACTACTGCGAACTTCAGTTATCCTGTATCTTAATTTTTGCTATACGGGTGAATAAAGCTGGTGCTCCGAATGTAATCCAGAATCCAACAAGTGCAAAGGTCGTGCTGTTGGACACCGCTCCGGAAGGGAACAGTTCCTTTGAACCGATGATAATTGCGGCTAATACAGCAAGTCCTGATAGCATTTTGAGGACAGAACTGATAATCCCCCCTGAAACCGTATAGTTCAGATATCTTTTTTCAAGGTATATACCGAAGAGGAATCCCGTTGCAGCCCCCGTGACCCTGATGATATATTTTCCAGGATAAATTATGCATAGTATAATCATAATTGAGATCACAAAAGCTGCTGATATTTTATTTTCTGCAATTTTCAGCTTCCTCCAGGCATAATCAGCCGCAAATACCCATACCGCTCCGATGAGGGCCCCGCCTATTACATCGGAGGGCCAGTGTACACCGAGGTATAGACGCGATACACCTACAAGGATTACAATTACAGTACCGGAAATATAGAGAAATTTTTTTCTGTATATTTTCATCAGTGCTCCCCAGAAAAGTGCGGCATTCTGAGTGTGCCCGCTCGGGAACGAATAGCCTCCGGCAGTGTAGATCCTCTGTGAAATGATACTACCCTTCCCTATGGGGCGCTGTATACAGAATATATCCTTCAGCACACTGTTCAATACTATTCCTGTCAGAAAAATGAAGCCGGCTCTCCACCCTGTTTCTTTATCATAGCACCAGGTAAACCAGCATGCAAGTATTATAAAGAATGACTGTTCACCGAGCATTGTAATTCTTTGAAAGAGGTAATCAAGGAACGGAGTTTTGTATGATTGGAGAAATAGAATTATTTCCATAGTTTTTAAACCTGCCATTTCTGTATTGAACACGTGCGAAAGTTTAATATATTATGGATCACCGTTCATTGTCAAGGTGAAACCGGTAATCAGGATTGAGGAGTGCGGATTTTGTTCTGTGTCAGATATGTCCGTTTACATCTTTTATGTCAGGCACGATAAAGACAGGCACGAGGGAATTTCGCGGATAGTTTCGCTATATTTTTTTTGACTCTATATTTGATTTTATATATAATAAAAAACAGAATATCTTTCGTTCCAGAAAAGGGAGGAGAACTCTATCAAAAACACAGTGGAATTGATCAATCCGGATTACGGTTTTTACTCTGTCAGGGGGAAGTGGCTCGGCCTCTTCCCATTCATGTGTTCATACGCGTATATAATCAATTCCTCCCCTGAAAACGGAATTCTCCTCATTGATTCATGCGGAATGGGGAGCGGCAGGCTCATTGCTGAAGCATTGGACAGGATCGGGTTCAGTGTTTCAGATATAACAGGAATAGCTATAACACACTGGCACTGCGATCATACCGGCAGCCTTGCCGAGCTTATCTCCATGGCCTCTGATGCCGGAAGCAGAAAGATAAAGATTTTCATACATAAAAAGGATTCAGAGATATTTCATAGCTGCAGAGGGAGATTTATCAGATTCCACCCGCTTTTCAGATTCCCTATATACCACATCCCCGGCAGATTCCCGGCAAAAGGGGATTATGAGTTTATAGAATTAGGTGATGTCAGCACCGAAAATCCGCTGAAGCCCTGGGGCCTTGAATTTATACATGTTCCCGGGCACACACCGGGAAATACATCTTTTTACCACCCAAAGAGCGAATCTCTTTTCTGCGGGAGCGGGCTCCTACTGAGCGGAAAGGGGACTGTCGGGATATCACCTGTTTTCTATAACAGGAAAGAGCAGATTGAATCAGGGAGGCTGCTTATGAATATGGATTTCAAATACCTCTACCCCGCTCATATGAGAATCAGGAGAGATTCTATCCCTCGCGAAAAAAGAGTGTACAGCAAAGGAGTCATCTCACTATGCCGTAGATTGACCGGTTTTTACCCACTTTTTGAATATAATACAGTAGAAGAAAAACCATTGAAAATTTAAACCGGCAGGCATAACATAGATACAGGCAGTAGGACTTTTCATAAAAGGTTATTACACTATTTCAATAAAAAATATAGTCCTTGAAAATGAAAATAACAGATAGCCGGCGTTAATATGAGTCTGCCCCGTGCAGATTGAAGTCCCGCCCGGGGCAATTTATTTTACTTTATTTCCAGCTTTTTATCAGATCAACAACAAGCCTCATACCGTAAGCTGTCGCATTTTTCGGCCTGTAGCCCCTTGCTTTTGTGTACCATGCAGTACCAGCTATATCAATATGTGCCCATGGTGTCTTCTCAACAAAATTTTTCAGAAATACAGCACCCGAAATGGTCCCCGCATTTTTCTCCGAAGCCATATTATTCAGGTCAGCCACATCAGACTTCATCCGCTCTTCATAATCATCAAAGAACGGGAGCCTCCAGAGCTTTTCACCGGTCTCAGCGGAGGCAGCCTCAAGCGCGACTGCGACAGTGTTATCAGTTGAAAGATATGCAGCGACAGTCTCTCCGAATGTTACAACACACGCCCCGGTGAGGGTGGCGAGGTCAACAATCACATCAGGCTTTATCTCCTTTTCCATAAATGAAAGTGCATCAGCAAGTATAAGCCTCCCCTCCGCATCTGTATTACCGATCTCAACCGTCTTGCCATTATATGCTTTAAATATATCGCCAGGCCGGTATGCATTGCTGCTCAGCATATTCTCAGTGAGAGGGATTACTGCTGTAACATTCTTTTTAAGTTTAAGCTCCGCAATAGTTTTCATTACACAGAGTGCGGTGGCAGCTCCTGCCATATCGCATCGCATTGTCTCCATTGATCCTGCCGGCTTCAGATTCATTCCACCCGAATCAAACGTAATGCCTTTTCCGACAAGGCCAAACTTTTTTTTGTTACCGGGCTCCCCTTTATATTCAAGCACAACAACCCGCGGTTCAACAACGCTCCCCCTGTTAACAGCAAGAAGTAGCCCCATATTTTTCTTTGTTATCTCTTTCTTATCAAAAACTCTACATGCAATGCCTGACTTCTTTGCCAGGCTTTCTGCGAGCAGGGCGAATGTTACAGGATTTACTTCATCAGTAATATCATTAACAAGATCTCTGCACAGCCAGGTGTTTGACGCAATAATTTGCGCAACATTCAGGATGGATGATGCTGATTTAACTTCAGTATAAAAATTAATTGTTGATAGAGGAACATCCTTCTCGATATCAGATTTATATTTATCAAAAATATAATTTGAGAGAAGAGCACCTTCCGCAATAAACTTCAGAATGTCCTCCTGAGCAAAACCTTCAATAAGCGGTTCAATAATAATGACCGAATTGATTTTTTTACTCATACAAAATCTTATTGCGGCTGCAGTACAGTTTCTTATCCCCTCTCTGTTCAGCCTGGAAAGATCTCCAAGTCCGCAAATGATAACACCGGGATTATCTTTGAGGTTAAAATAGAAAATATCAGATGCTGACGCTTTAAAGGAAGATAAATCCGCGTTACCGATAAAATCCGCACCCCGTATTTTATTAATTGCAACATCATCGCTCTTTGTTTTTTCATCAAGAAAGAGAATGACATGTTCATCTCTTTTTATTTTAGACAGATCACTTCTGTGAGTTACTTTCATATATAAACCTCATAATTAATAGTTATAATTCAGATCATTATTTTAATCTTTAATATCAAGCAAAAATCAATGACGGCCAAATTCTTTGTAAAACAGCAATATTTTCAAACTAAATTTTATCGGTATTTACCCTGTTATATGCTTTATTTTAGCTAACATATCATTGGCCGTTTTCATAAAAAACGGATATATCAGCAATTCAATATTACAATAAAAAAAGCAAAACAAAATCTGTGTATTACAGCTATTACCACTATAAAAACTGACACATCATCTTAATTAGATATGCAATAAAACTGATACATAATGAAAAATTTTATTCATTTTACTCATTAATGACTTATTCATATTGACATTTTTATTTAAATAATTATAAAGTGCTATGTGTGTGTAGTTTCATATCAGTTACTGTTTATGTCCGGCTAGTCCCACAAATCGGGTATGTCAGTATTAAAAACAAATAGTTTATCAGTATTCTTTTAAACAAACAAGAATGTTTATCAACAGACTTTCACAGGAGGTTTTTATGACTAGAAGGATCGAAAAAGCAGCCGTAATAGGCTCTGGTATCATGGGTGGTGGTATAGCTGCTCTCTGCGCCAGCGCTGGCGTCAAGACTATTCTGCTGGACATTGCTCCCTTTAATCTTACAGATGAAGAGAAGAATGACAAAAAAGCGAAGAACAGAATAGTAGAAGCAGGTCTCCAGACACAGCTAAAAGCAAAACCGGCTGCATTCATGGAAAAAAAACACGACCTGGCTCTTATTGAGACAGGTAACCTCACAGACGATTTTGACAAACTTAAAGATTGTGACATTATCTTTGAAGTTGTTGTTGAA
>CAZVFJ010000264.1:0-4720 GCA_964625825.1 uncultured Leptospirales bacterium
TGTATGGCAAACATTTTTTGAATATTAATATTCAGGTTTAATCAGTTGTGTACCGATCATTAAAAAGATATACATACCTTTAACTGGAAGGCTGGATGAGCGGTTCTGAAAAGACAATAATTATGCCGGATAGATTCAGGGACCCATATATATTTGAAAATATTCTGGCAATGAATGAGGCGGTCCTCAATTCCGGGGGTGTAATTGATATGTCCCATGTAGCCTTTATTGAACCGTACTCTATGTTGTCTTTTCTCCTGATGGGGCGTAACTACCTGAGGAAAAGGGGAGAAAGGCTCCGGCTCATTAATTTACCGGTACAGATTCATCAGTATCTCGGGAGAATGGATTTTATGAGCAGGGAAATATTCCAGGTGAGTGAGAATATCCCTGTTAATATGATGCTGAAGAGAAATGTGTCAAGCAGCAGGCTTATGGAGATCACAGAGATACCCAACAGGGAGCGGCAGAGCGTAAATGTTATCGCTTCTGTAATAGCGGCCTTCAGAAAAAGGGGCTCTGGAATTCTGAAGTTCTGGATGAATGATTCGGTAGTAGATTATTTTGTTACGGTCATCTCCGAACTCTGCCAGAATATATTTGAGCATTCAATGGATTCCGGATTTATCGCGATGCAGACATACAAAACAGGGAATGAAAATATAGCAAGACTTGTTATTTCTGATTCGGGGATAGGGATAAAAAAGAGTTTTGAATCAAAGAGCGAAATAACGTTCGGTTCCGGAGCTGAGCTGATTGAGATGGCGTTGACAACTCCTATTTCAAGCAAGAGAGAGTTCGGTTACGGACTTTGTCAGGTTAATTCCATAACAGAGAAGCTTAAGGGTGTGATATACATAAGGAGCGATTCATCGTCTCTTACAGCTCTGTATAACAGGAAGGAGAAAAGCCCGAGAAATATATTTCTCAGGAATGATCTCCCTCAATTTGACGGTACACAGATTTCTATTTCTCTTTCATCATAATGGAGATTATATGATTATTATTGTGGCAAAATTAGCCAGGGAAGCTAAAATAAAGCTTCCGGATTTAATCACAAGGCCGGTTGGCCGGAAGATATACGCAAAGATGAAAGAGAAGCTTGCTGTTGCGGGTGAGGGTGAAGTTGTTATTCTCGATTTTGAGAATATAAAGGTAATAGATTCATCATTTATTGATGAGTTTCTTGTACGCCTGATTAAAGACTCAGAGGTGTCAGATTTTTATATTAAACTCAGGAATATATCAGCCATATCAGAAATAAATATTGACTCTGTATTTATTTCATATTCTAATTATAAAGATGGAAGACTGGCTGTAATTCGCGAGGAGTTGGGTAAGAATAACAGGTATTATATCGGGCCTCTCTCGGAGCAGGAGGGGGATATAATAGATTACCTGAAGATTAATCGTAATTCCGGCATTGAGGATATATCAAAATTCTGTGGAATTGAAGCCGGAATACTGAAAAATATTCTTGATGAGCTGTCCAGACTCAGGGTTGTAAGAAAAACGAATGGAGATTTCATCTCGGTATAAACTAAAGCAGTAAAATGTTATGAAAAAAGGGAAGAGCGATAATATTGCAAAAGATGACAGCCTTTTCGGGCTCCTGTCCTCCTATAAGCGGTTCAATACTTATGTGAAAGTGTTTATTGATGAAGAGAAAGGGGAAACGGCAGTTGTATTAACAGCTAATCCTAAATCCTGGGATAACCTTTCCCCTGAATATTATTCGACTTATAGGATAATGAAGAGACTTGAACTGGGCGTAGATAAACTCTCTATAAAATATATACTCCCTCAGCATCTAGTGAAAACAATGGGGCCTGCTGCGGGGATCAGCCTGAGTGCGGATAAATATGAATTTGATAACTCTCTTGCCGAGAAGGGATATTACGTAATCAAAGTACCTCAGAAGTACTTTGCAAAAGTTTTAAGCGGTATAAAAAAGATGATTAACCTTTCTCCTCAGAAAAAATATGAAATTCTTGAAAAAAGCATGTTTAATGAACAGGAAATATAATGGTCACCCAGAACGAAATCGTCAATGAAAAAGCAAAAAGAATCGAAACAGCCCTGAAATATACCGGGGATGATATGGAGAAAGCCAAATTAATGGCCTCCGGGAAAATTCAGGATGTTGTTACCGTTAAAACAAAATTTGTAATACCTGAGAATAATCAGTCAGGAGCATTTATAGCATTTATTAATGTTGTAGAAGAATATATTGCGGCAGTTAAAAGTGTACTTACAAATAATATAACATCTTATTCAAGATTAAGGATATTTGATGACTGGAGGGCGCTTTATAATAATATAAATGCATACGAAAGCGGGAGTGATGCTGTTGATTCAGATAAACTTACCGAAAACATCCTTGATGCAATGATTAAACGTGATGTATTCCCTGATGTGCAGAAGATGAACCTTGAATATCTTTCAATAGTAGTAGAGGATATAATTAAGGAATATTTTAAATCAGCTAAGGCTAAATGCCAGGTTGAACTTGATAAAACGAGTTCAATGGACATTGACCTTATAGGTATAGAAGTAATGGTCCCGGAATCAGTTTCTCCACAGGAATCAGCTTTAGAGCCGGAGCAGGAGATAAAAAAAGCCCCTGAAACTTCCTTCAGAAAAAAACTGGGGGAACTCGAGTCAAAGGCAACTTGTATTGTAGAAGGGTGTTGTGTCCTTTCCCCGGTTAAAGGTAAGCCAGTCAGTGAAATCAGGAATGGTGAAAGAATCCTTGTGTCACTTGTTTCAGGCGATTCTGTTTCGGAGAAAATAATTGACGCATATAAGGCGAGAGATCATGAAGGGAATCCGCTCCCTATTGTGGGGAGAGTGATTGAAATTGTGCCGAATGAGGAGAGCAAGGGTGTTATACTCTACGTTCTTGTTGCAAAGGGAATATACGCAAAAATTATTGAGGAGGAACCTGTCCGGATTCAGACAGAGATGACTTATCTTGCTGCTTCAAATGGAAATTCCAGGGAGGAGGTTAAAGAGTCAAACAATTGGGGTACAATCCTTATATCTATTCTTTTTGCCGTTCTTATAATAGCAATCATCCTGATTCTGATATTCATTTCATAACGCGGTGTAATGAAAAGGATACCCTCTCTTTTAAAGCCTGCTTTTATTGTAATACTCTTTCTTTTTATCTCCTCCGTAGAACTGGATGGGCAGATGCCTGACTGGAAATATTTCAGGGACAGGGAGGGTAACTCCTATTATTATGATCGCGCCTTCAAAATAAGAATAACGGATACAGCCGGGGTCGATTATATTCCCGTAACCTCCCGCGGAATAGATTTTTATTTTCATACAGGGGTGGAGCTAATCAAAGAGGGTAAATATCCGGAAGGCCTTTTCTATCTTAAATCGATAAGGGCGCTCGGAGATGACAATTCAAGGATTAGAAAAGTAAAGATAGATGCTGCAAAATGGATGAATTATCTTGAGAAGAAACATGGGTCAAGATATGAATCATATGATAATGAATCGTCTGTTACTATAACAGAAAAGAATAATAACTACTATTTAGTTAACAGCAAACTGTTTTACAGGATCACTATTCCTGACAGGCCTTATCTCCTTAAAAAGGAGTGGAAGTATTACGGCAAAGGCTACGGCCTGAAATTCGGGGCCAGGATTGAAGTCAAGGGTGATTATGAAGGATTTGATTATATAACCGGAGTTGAGAGCAGAATTTTTAACGGGAAGGCCCCGGAAATTAATGAGGTGCAGAAAGGGTGGATGCTGGAGATGGGGATGGATGCTCTTAAAAGAGAGGAGTTATTCAGAAGCAGTGACAGAATTATTTATAATATTAAGTATCCTGATGAAACACCCTTTTCAGGAGTGGAGGGGGTATACGTAAATGGAAACAGGGTACACCTTGCGAGGGTGTTTTTTCATAAAGGCGTATATGGGAAGGTTTATGAAAACGTGAAGTCTATGCTTCAGAATATGGTGCTTGTGCATTAATCCGCATAGACCAGTGCTGTTTCTCCGCATTTCTCCCTGTCACGGCAATTAGTGCAATCTTTCCATATTTTTTCGGGAAAGTCATCTTTAGGAACAGTGATGAATCCGTTTTTTGCGAAGAATTCAGGTTTATAGGTCAGGGTAAAAATTTTTGCATGGCCTTTGGCTCTTACTGTTATGATCAGATGTTTTAAAAGCGCACTCCCTACTCCAAATCCCTGGTAATCCCTGTGAACTGCAAGAGATCTTACTTCTTTAAGCATTGTTCCGTAAGCATAATGAGTTACTGTGCCGGCAAATTTACCATCTATTTTTGCCACCAGGAAGCTCTCCAGGTTCCCCCTTATATCTTCCCGGCTTCTTTCAAGAATTACTCCTTCTGAAGCATAATAAGAAATGAGGGAGTAGATATCATCTACATCCCCCTCCGAGGCGGTTTTTATGATGATGTTCATTTCTGGTTCCAGGTTAAATGCGTTTTATTATCTGTGCATTTGTCGAAATAGCATATTGCTTGTAAAGAGAAATTTCAGAAAGAGATTTTTTGGCATCAAATTCGGTTTTATACGGGCCTGTAAAAATTTTAAAAGCGCCGTTGCTTTGTGAAACAATTACAGTGTGGCCCTTTCCGCTCAGGAATTGTGCTACTGTTTTTGTTTCCCCCTCTCTATATTCCTTAGAGAGCTGTATAACAAAGGGATATTCCGATTTTGGATAAACCTCG
>CAZVFJ010000265.1:0-4711 GCA_964625825.1 uncultured Leptospirales bacterium
CTGAATGTCATTATAAGAGTTTTATCCGGAGTAGTTATTCCACTTTCAACAGTGTTAATTATTTTTTCTAACATGGTGGTGGTTTTTCCTGTGCCCGCACCAGCAACAACTAGTGTTACACCACCATCTCCTGCTGACGCAGCGCGCTGTTCTTTGTTCATTTGCTTCATGTAGATAAATACGAAAAAGGTGGAGAAAGATTTAAAATATTATCTCCTGAGTCAGAAATTTTTAATAAAATTTGTCTTGTAAAAAACCCGGCTAAAAGTTTTATTTATATAATTAGAATTTTCAGAGGATATAAAATGGGTTTTTTCAGAGCAGATGGTATAAAAGAGTACAAGGCTATTGCCACAAAGAATAACGGGAATGTGGCAATAATTCTCCAGACAAGAAACGGGGAAAAATCTCCGGCAACAGAACTTGCAGTCATTGCAAATACGCCAAGGCAGTTTGTTATACGGATGAATGAACTGAAATATTTCGAAAAAGCCTTTAAAGAGAAATTTTCTGTTAATGATGAACATACATACTGCAAATTCGGTCCTCTTGATGAAGAATTCCAGTTAACTGAAAATGAAATAAAAGTTAAAAGCAGCGGAAAATCTATTGTAATAAAAAAAGTTTCATACTATACAGGGCTGCTGGACAGGTAGTGTCCTAAAGCCTTGATGGTAGACTTTTATTATTTAAAAATATGAATTGATAAAATAAATTCTCCATCCTCCGCATAAAAGATTATCAGGATCAAAATAATTTTCTGAAAACCTCACCTGAACCGGATATTCCGCATGTCGTCAGTTCCATGAAATTTTCACAGTAGAAAAGGAGACAGGGTAATTTGTTTTATGCTTTTATTAAAAAACAGCTTGATTTTTTATATATGATTCACGTAATTTCAGAAAAGAGTGTTGGTTTTAATGATTATTACGCATAAAGGGCAAAATTTATTTAATATATAAAGCCGGTTAACATATTGATATACTTTGACTGACCTGTCTTTTTTTAATACTCCGGTAGACCAACGACGGGTAATCAACTGTATGTCAGTTGAAGTTTTTTACGTGTTCACCGCAGCTTACGGGCTGCGGTTTGCTATGTGGGAATCCTTCATCTGCACATGTTCTGAATATGTGACGTCTGTTTCAATAGCAGTTTTTAATATTAAATATAATTTAGAGGGGATTTGATGAAAAAGAATTTGTTCATAATAATTATTCTGTCAGTATTCATTTCTTTTCTTGCAGGATGTGTCACGGTGCCGGTTACGACATTTACAGGGGAACCGAGAGACCCGAAGGATGTAGCGACACTGACGTTCAACGAAAATATGCGGCCCACGCTCTCCGTGTACAAGGTTGATGGTAAAACCTCAACTGCCCCGAATACAAGGCATTCATACCTGCTATTCGGACGAATGCAGGAACCGGTATTAAACCTTCAGCTTCTCCCGGGAAAACATGACCTTGAAGTACTTCTTCCGCAGACGAAAGAAGTAAAACTTGTATCTTATGACTTCAGGTCCGGAGGGAGTTATGAATTTATTGTAGACGACGGTAAACTTTCAATGGCTGAAATTGTAAATGGCAAACAGGTTCCTGTAAACTTCCAGGTGAAGGATATCCTTGAATATAAAGAACCGGGCGAAAAAGAACCCCACGCAATCCTTTTTGATCACAAAATAAGCAAAAAAGAAACTGACACATTATTTACCACCCCGGATGGAGGGTTTATAACCTACTGGAGGATTGACGGCCTTCACGGAAATGACTGGTGGCAGTTTAATCTCACTATGGACCTTAATGACAGGGGCGGTATACGTGTTAAACCGGGAATACATGTAATCGAGTATTCCGGTGCTTTCGGTTCGGAGAAATTCATGCCACATGTCGAAAGCCTTAAATGCAATTTTGAAGCAGGTAAAAAATACAGGTTTTATCTTGATGAAATAGAACAAAAGGATAAAAATATCGCCAGGGCTGTAGTCAGGGTTATTGAGGTTAAATAATTATCAGATTTGTTGCAAATCTAATAATTTAAAATATATAAGTACTTTGCATTACCATTGATGATTTGTATTTATAATAATTAAATAAGGGGGATTTAATGAAAAAGAGTTTTATAATAATATCTGTGATGTCAGTTTTGATTTATCTTCTTACAGGATGTATCTCCGCGCCTGTTGCAACATCATTTTCCGGAAATGCCAGAGAATCAAAAGAAATCGCATCTCTTGTCTTTGACGGAAATAAAATGCGTGCAACATTATCAGTTTATAAGGTCGACGGTAAAACTTCAACAGATCCGAATACAGGCCCTTCATATCTTTTAAATAGAGGGAAACGGGATCTGAACCTTCAGCTTCTCCCGGGAAAACATGAGATTGAGGTAGTTCTTCCGCGGACGAAAGAGGTAAAACTGATTTCATATGATTTCAGGGCAGGGGGCAGTTATGAATTTGTATATGATGATGAAAAGCTTTCCCTGGTTGAAAACATAGACGGCAAAGAGGTGCCGGTAAACTTCCAGGCGCGTAATATCCCTGAATATAAAGAACCCGGCGAAAATGAGCCTCATGCCATACTTCTTGAAGAAGGGTTAGGTGCAAAAGGAATGGCTGGTGCGTTTTTCGGAAGAGGTGCCACGACTGATGGCGGGATCGCAACCTATTATAGAATTGATGGGCTTCATGGAAATCACTGGTGGAATGTGTTTGTTTATTTCAAGGATAATGAAAAATTAACAGACAAAATAAATATACGTATGAAACCGGGGATACATAAAATTGAGTTTACCGGTCACATCGGTAATTATTATTCACCTCATATAATAAGCATGACAGCCAATTTTGAAGCAGGTAAAAAATATACTGTTTATTTTGATGATGATATTAAGAAGAAAGATATTTCAGAAATGAAATCTTTAGCAGAATTAACAGAAACAGATGGCCAGGTTGTTATCAGGATTGTTGAGGTTAAATAATAAGATTTATAAGAGGTATGTTTTATAAGCCCCTTAAAAAGGGGCTTTTGCATTTATAAGTCAGTAAATTATCTTTTATTTCCCCATAAATATTCCAAGCATCCATCTTCCTTCCTGATAAACAGTTCCATCATATTTATATAAAACTCCATTTCCATGCATCATGTTTCCTTTAAATTCACCCACATATTTATCTCCGTATGAGAATTTATATGTTCCTTTTCCTTCCAGCCGGTCATCTTTAAACTCTCCTTCATAGATGTCACCCCCCGCGGATATTTTACCTGTTCCATTTTTTAAACCTTTTTTCCATTGCCCCTCATATGTCTGACCGGATCCGGTATAAATACCAATGCCGTCATAGAATCCATTTTTAAATTCACCGGTATATACAGCTCCGTCATAAGTTTTAAGCATTCCTTTACCGTTTCTCATTCCATTTTTAAATTCACCTGTATATTTACTTCCATTTGTCCATGTGAATTCACCTTTCCCGTGCATCATGTTTCCTTTAAATTCACCTACATATTTATTACCATTCGGGAAAAGGAAGGAGTTGCTGTCTTTTTTTATGCCATTCATAGTCCTGTAAACAGGTAACTCCTTATTCATCTGAAAGATAAGAAATCTTGTCCCTCCGATCATCTTACAGCGGAATGCGGAATTCTCTCTGGAAATGATTTTCAGGGCGCACATGGTTCCGTTAACTTCAACAAATAGTTTATCACCGGTTTTTAAACTACCGGTATCTGCGATTGTAATTTCAAAATCAGTCGGTTTGATCTCAACAACTTTACTGACCGTGATTTTTTTTTGATCACCCGCTTCCGGGAGCCGTATCTGACCAGTAAAGAGATGATTAAAAAATATTCCCTTTTCTATTGAACCATCAGCATAGGTATATTTACCTTTTCCATGAGGTACATTGTCTGAAAATTCACCTTCATATTCATCGCCATTAGAATAAAAAAGAATACCGGAACCTTTTCTTATATCATTTTTCCAGTCTCCCGTATAGATGCTGCCATCCGCAAATTTTAATGTTCCGGTTCCATTGAATTTGCCTTTTTTGAAATCACCTGTATAAGTATCACCGTTTGACCATACATATGTCCCTTTTCCGTTGTCACAATCCCCTTTAACGCAGCCTGTTTTATTCACATCCTTGGTTAATGCTGTTCCGCAGAAGAGAAGAATTAAAGCAGGGAATATTAAAAAGATTGATCTATTCATAGAGGCTCCGTGAATTTTTATAAAAAATTTTTAGAACTTTGTTTATATGATAAAATTTATCAGTGATGTCAAATTAAAAATATCAACTAACAGCTGTAAAACCGAAGTAAAATATTAAAACCTGCAATGAGCAATCCCGGATGTCATCTCATAAATATAATAAAAGGAATGAAACAGGCTGCGGAATTCAGAGAATTTTATCTGATTAAAAATTCGTCTTGCAATTATCTTTCAGATTATAATAATCTATTTTTAATTTACTTTTTCGGGAGAACCCTATGAGAAATAACAGGAATATATTTATAATAATAAAAATACTGATAATTATTATGATAACAATATTTCAATCTCAATGCGGGACAAAAGAAACGGTTAAAAAGGAAATAAAGGGGAACGTTGTCTTTCTAATCGGATCGGTGGAAGTATTCAGGAACGGGAGCAATATCGCGAGTCTCAATCTGGGCGACATTATCCGGGAAGGTGATATAATAAAAAC
>CAZVFJ010000266.1:0-2193 GCA_964625825.1 uncultured Leptospirales bacterium
GCTTCACGGAGTAGCTTCTTTTCAATATCCGGGAAGTGAACGTGGACTATCTCTTCCATCAGCTCCTGCTCCGGGAATTCTATGTAGTGAAAAACACATCTTCTGAGAAACGGGTCAGGAAGTTCTTTTTCACTGTTTGATGTAATTATAACTATCGGCCTGTTCTTAGCCTTTATTGTTTCTTTTGTCTCAGGTATATAAAAACTCATCTCATCAAGCTCGTTCAGAAGGTCGTTTGGAAATTCAATATCCGCCTTATCTATCTCATCTATAAGGAGTACAACCTGCTCATTGGCATTAAAAGCTTCGCCGAGTTTCCCGAGTTTAATATACTGTTTGATATCAGACACATCGTGATCGCCAAACCTCGCGTCATTGAGCCTCTGCACTGTGTCATATACATAGAGGCCCTCCTGAGCCTTGGTTGTAGACTTAATGTTCCATATATAAAAATTCTTTTCCAGACTCTTTGCAATGGCGTGAGCAAGAAGTGTTTTTCCTGTTCCCGGCTCTCCCTTTACAATCAAAGGCCTTCCAAGAGCTATTGATACGTTTACGTTATCCTTAAGCTCTTTTGAAATTACATAATCATCTGTCCCTTTGAAATAATTCATTTTTCCTACCTGTTATTTAAAGTTTTAGTTTGAATTAAATGATAACAAATTTTCACATTCAATCCCTTTCAAATTCCAGTATTACCTTAAATATTTTTACAATAATACCATTTACCAGAACCATTAAAATACCGCTATTGGCAAGTAATTAATTCAGCCTCTTTTTTACTGAATACTGTTCAGTGTTTCGATAAAAACTGCCGGGACATCACAGATTTTTCTATCTGCATAATTGAATGTTACATAACCTGTTTCTGCAAGAGCTGCGACTCTTCCGTCTTTAATAATTCTGTAAAAAAAACGAAACCCCTTTCCCTCTATTTCAGATATGTCAGATTCTATAACAATCTTATCACCCAGGAAAAGTTCCGTTTTAAAATTAATAACCAGGTCACCCATTATCAACCCTGTTTTATTATCGCCGATATTCAGTTCATTCAGGCCTAGTGTTTTTAACAATGCTATTCTTCCGTCATGCACAAGGTCAGCCATTTGTGAGTTTCCAACATGTCCTGCCGGGTTTATATACGCTATAGTTATTACCTGTTCAGTCTTAAATCTGTATCTTTCAAGTTCATTAAGTTTTATTCTTGGCATTAAACTCCCCCTGTTTTTAATAACTTTAAGTTATATTTATGATATAAACAGAATTCAGGACACCTTTTTCAATTACAAGAATTTAATTACTTAAAATGCTTGTTTCCCTGAACTCTCCCGGTGTTATACCCCTGATCTTTTTAAACACCCGGTTAAAAGTCCGTATATTATCAAATCCTACATCAATTGAAATCCTGGTAATAGTATTTTCTGTTTCTGTAAGCCTGTTCATAGCTTCCGCTATGCGAAGCTCGCATATATATTCATTTAGAGACTTTCCTGTATGCTGATTAAAAAGCCTGCTGAAAGTATCAACATTGACTCCCGCTGCATCCGCAAGGAGTTCTCTTGTAAGCTCATCCATGTAATGCTCTTTAATAAATTCACAGACAGTTTCCATTTTTGAAGCGCTTTCATTACTGAGATTCTTCGGTTTTACTCCTTTAAGTTTCTCCATCAGCGAATTATAGTTTCTAACAACTTTATTGCGGAGGAGTTTCAGCTCCATCTGATTTTTTATACGGAGCAGAAGTTCATCGGAATTAAAGGGCTTTGTCACGTAATCTGTTGCACCAAGGTCAAGACCCTCAATACGCATAAAAAGATCAGCCCGTGCAGTGAGGAGGAGCACAGGGAGACCCTCAAGTCTCCGGTTACTTCGTATCCATTGCAGAAGCTCATGGCCGTCCATTCCCGGCATCATGATGTCAGAGAGAACAAGGTCTATCTCGTCAGTTGATTCAAGGATCTTCACTGCCTCAATTCCGTTTGATGCTTCATGAACAATATATCCCGCTGAAAGCATATTCACAAGTAGAGACCGGAGGTCAGAGTTATCTTCAACCACAAGTATTGCCGGAGCTGTTTCAGAAAGAGTATCAAGCAGCCTCTCCTCTGTTGCCCGGGGCAATTCCATCCCTCTGACATGGGGAATTATTACCGGGATATTTTCACCTCTGCCGATAAATTCAACATCATCTCT
>CAZVFJ010000266.1:2293-4695 GCA_964625825.1 uncultured Leptospirales bacterium
CCGCCAGGTTCAGTGAACTTGAATGAGTTTGAGAAGAAGTTTGAAATAATATGACTCAGCCTGTCATGGTCAGCATAAATTGTTACAGGCTTTTCTGCACTGCACAGAAGCTCAATCCCTCTAAGCTTCGCGGCAGATTCCATGCCTCCGCAGAACTGTTTCACCATTTCAGAGAGATTAGTTTCTGCGATATTCAGCTTAAGTTTACCTGCTGTTATACGGGACATTTCAAGGAGCCCATTTATAAGGGAGAGAAGATCAAGGGCATTACGCCTCACCATCTCAAGGGTGCTTCTGTTCAGCTCTCTCCCGGAGAGAGCCTCTTCAACAGGGGCGAGTATAAGCGTTAAAGGTGTACGGAGTTCGTGAGAGATGTTTGCAAAAAAATCGGTTTTAGCTTTATCCAGTTCACGGAGCTTTTCATTTGCCTCTGCAAGTTCAGCAGTACGTTCAGTTACTTTCAGTTCGAGGTTTTCTGTAGCTTCTTTCTGGATGCGGAGAGCCTCACTCTGAGCATCCTCTTTCTCCTGTTTCATTATGTTAATGCGGTCGGCGAGGGCGAAGGAAAGAAGAGTTACTTCAAGAGCTGACCCGAACCAGACTCCATTATTTGAAAAATAACTACTACCTATTATTCCCAGACCCCTCAAACCATAAAACAACATGCCAATTAGCATTATACCCCAAGCAATTAAGAAAAATCTTGCTGATTTATTATTATTTAGTAAAGAAATTAAGCTTACCGTAACTATTGATAAAACATTGATTACACCTGAATAAGAACACAGCTTAATTGCTTCACGATGAGGTACAATAAAACACAAAATCAAGACTATAAGTTGAATTACTATATTATAAAAAAAGATTTTATTTATATATTTCAGAAAAATTAAATTTAAAAATTTATAAGTAAACATTGCTGAGCTAATCATTGCAATCATTACTGATATTGGTAGCAAATGATCTTTGAAATAAGGATAATGATCATAAATATAAAAAACACCAATGCCTTTAAAAGTCATCTCACCCAGCATAATACCTATTATATATATGATATAATAAAAATAACTGATATCTTTAATACTTATAAAAACAAAAAAATTATACAATGCCATCACGATTAAAAAACCTAAGAGCAAACCGGTAATCAATGTATCTTTATTTTTCTTTTCGAAAAAATTTTTTGATGATTCAAGATTAATTGGAAACTGCATTGTATTGCTTCCGTAAAATCGCATGTATACAAAATATTCTGTATTAGACTCAATATTTATTGAAAAACTGTAACCGGAATATTTAATTTCTTTTTGTGAACTTTTATAATTTAAGCCGGTAATTGCTTTTTGAATTATTTGAGAATTAAAAATTTTATAGTATTCAACATTTCGTATCGGATGATAATTGATGTCTAAAATATATGTTTTTAAAATATTAGTATTGTTATTTAATCGTATTTTTATCCAGTAGGTTGATTTGCTATAACCAAAATTCGGCTCATCCCACTTACTCTTAAACCATCTCCCCTGCATCTCTGGTTTTATCACATCATCAATGGTCAGTTCACCTGTGGGGTCCTCCAGTATCTCCATATACTTTCCAAGAGATACAGACTCTGTGTTTTCATCAATTATTACAGGGGTAAGAGCGTGGAGGGTGTTTACTGAAAAAAGTATAAATAACATCGTCTGAATCAGGATTTTCAGGATGGTTGGATTAGCAGGATTTGTGCTGCTGAATTTTTTGTTATTCATGATAATTTCTGCATTCTTTATCTTCATCATTTTATATTCTGGATCAGAATTTTCAGGATGATTGGATTTACAGGATTTGTATTTCTAAAATTTTTGTTATTTTCAATAATTTTCAAAATCTCTTCACTCATCATTTCGTATCCTGAAAATTTTTTAATCCTCAAATCCTGATAATTCTTTATCCATTCGTATTCTGTTAATCCTCTAATCCTGAGAATCCTAATCAATCCAGTGAATCCTGATTCTGATGATTATTAAATATTTTTTTATACTCAAGACTCATTGCTCCAAAATTAATCAACAGCCCGATGTTAAAATTATATGCTACCACATAATTTTTAGCCTGTGCAAGATGCACGTCCTCCAGATTTACAAGCGCCTTCAATTCAACAATAACCTGATTCTCCACAACAAAATCTGCCCTGCGTGTCCCGACATTGAACCCTTCATAAAAAATCGTCTGTTCTTTTTCTCTTTCAAATATCAATCCGGCTTTTTCAAGCTCGATAGCGAGACAGCGCTGATATATTACTTCCTGAAAACCATTGCCAAGGGTATTATGCACCTTCATCGCACACCCGATTATCTTATATGTAATATCAGCAGTATTCATATTCCTCACTTCACTGTCTGAATCAGGATTTTCAGGAT
>CAZVFJ010000267.1:0-4689 GCA_964625825.1 uncultured Leptospirales bacterium
AAATGAAGGTAATAATGCCTTGTTTAAATGAACAACTTATGATTACAAAAAAGATAGATTCTCTTAAACAAAATATTCAAAGTCAGAACCGATTACTCAATAAGTATAAACTAATCAAGAAAGGCCTCATGGATGATCTTCTTACAGGTAAAGTTCGGGTAACAAGACTTTTAAAATCCCCCCCGGCCCCCCTTTAATAAAGAGGGGTATTTGGATGGTAACTTTTATTTGACAGGCTTGATTTATACCCCCGTTGCTAAAGGGGGTGCCGAACGCAGTGAGGCGGGGGATTTTAAATGTTAAAACACAATGGATTGATTACAACAGGTTTCCATATCCCATACAATCCAAAACTGAAAGAACGTGCCAGGGAACTCAGAAAAAATATGACAGCGAGCGGACTTCAGTACTTGAAGGTTATGGCCTGACCGTAATCAGGTTTAAAAATGATGAAGTAATAAATTCTTTTGATGTAGTATGTGAAAGGATCTGGAAATATTACAATGAAAGACTGTAACAATACCGGCGAATATTTCAATTCTTAAAAAATACTTTCAGCTCCATCAGAAAGCCTCTCTTGAGGTTTAGAGAGTGGAAAAATGTACAAAAGAGTGTTAAATTACCATTTTCATTCGCTATTCGCGAATTGCGAATATTATGCTTGAAATTTATTGTCTCTATTATAGAATAACTCTATGAAACCACAGGATATACTGATAATTCTTAAGATTCTCATCTGGAAAGGGTCAAAATGGAGCGTTGCCCGTCTTGCTGAATCTGTCGGCATGAGCGCTTCAGAAACCCATGCCGCTATTAAACGATGTGAAGTTTCAGGTCTATACAGCCCGCTCACCCGTATGCCAATCAGATCAGCCCTGGAGGAATTTATTATTCACGGTGTAAAGTATGCCTTCCCGGCTGAACAGGGCCCGCCTGACAGGGGTATGCCCACAGCTCATTCAGCGCCGCCGCTTTCCGGTATGATAGCAGGAGGGGAAGAAGTATATGTCTGGCCCTATGAGAATGGCACAGTCCGCGGCATATCAATATCCCCTCTCTACTCATCGGTCCCCTTTGCCTGCGAAAATGACAGAGAACTCTATGAATATCTCACACTTATTGATGCAATCCGCATAGGAAGAGTGCGGGAAAAGAAACTGGCTGAAGAACTGATTCTTAAAATGCTCCAGGAATCTGGCAGATGAAAAGTTCCCCTATAGATATGATTGAGGTTGTTGCCGAAGGCCTGGGTAAACTCATTGAAATACAAAACATTTAGAGTGGACTAATGATAATAGACAGGAATACCGGCGAAATCGTTATTTATCAGACAGAGGACAATCGGACGAGAATACAGGTGCGTCTTCATGATAATACAGTCTGGATGACCCAGGCGGCTATGGCTGAACTCTATCAGACAAGCCCTCAGAATATCACTCTTCATCTTAAGTCAATATACGAAGAAGGCGAACTGGACGAAAATTCAACTTGTAAGAAATACTTACAAGTTCAGCAGGAGGGCTCAAGGGAGATATCCAGAAAGAGAAAGTTTTACAATCTTGAAGTCATTATTTCAGTAGGCTACCGTGTCAGATCCCTCCGGGGAACTCAGTTCAGGAGATGGGCTACAGAGCGCCTCAATGAGTACCTGGTCAAAGGCTTTACAATGGATGATGAGCGACTGAAAGACATCGGCAAAGACTATTTCGATGAGCTTCTGGAACGTATACAGGACATCCGGGCCAGTGAGAAACGCTTCTATCAGAAGATCCGCGACATTTACAAACTCGCCGTGGATTACGACCCCAAAGCAGAAGAAACCCGGGAGTTCTTCAAGATTGTACAGAACAAACTCCATTTCGCCATAAGCGGTAAAACAGCGGCTGAAATCATATCAGATAGAGCCGACGCATCCAAACCCAATATGGGTCTTACATCATGGGCAGGAACACATGTACGCCAAGGCGACGTGACTATTGCCAAGAACTATCTCAACAAAAATGAACTGGAAGAACTCAACCGCATTGTTGTAATGTACCTTGATTATGCCGAAGACCAAGCGAAACGGCGAAAAGAGGTATTTATGAGTGACTGGCGTGAAAAACTCGACTCATTCCTGAAGTTCAATGAAAGGGACATCCTCAATAACCCTGGAAGAGTATCGAAGGAAGTGGCGGACAGCCTTGCTATTCAACAATATAAAACCTTCAACCGTGCGCGTCTCGAGCATGACGCCTTAGAAGAAGCAGAAGTGGATGATGCAGATATTAAGGATATAAAAAAACGAATCGAGGACATCAAATGAGTGAATACCAGTTCGTTGAGAAACCCTTTCTTGAACAGCTCGAAGCTCTCGGCTGGTCAATCATTGAGCATAACGGGATACCGAAAGATCCCGCGCTCAGTCATCGTGAAAATTTCAAAGAGATTCTTCTCAAAGATGTATTCATGGAATCTGTTAAAAGAATCAATACTGATAACAAAAACCGTGAATGGCTCACTGACAAACAGCTTACCGAGATATATAATGAAATACTTGACCATCCTCACAAAACTCTCATAGAAGCCAATCGTGATGTATTCTCCATGCTCCTTGGAGGCGGAGAGAATAAAATAGTGATGGATAATGAGCTTTCAGGTGAATCCTCAGTCGCCATTAAACTTTTAGACTTTGATAATCCGGCAAACAACAGCTTCATCGCCATCTCACAATTCAGGATAGATACTCCCGGCACGGCCAAAGATTTCATAATACCTGATATAGTCCTCTTTGTTAACGGCATGCCTCTGGTAGTAATAGAATGCAAGTATCCTACAAATGTAACAGCTAACGCCATGCATGAAGGAATCCGGCAGCTTATGCGATATGCCGGTAAACGCAAAGAGTTTGAAGGGATTACAGAGAAAGAGGGAGACGAAAGACTATTCTGGTTTAACCAGATAATAATAGCAACATTCGGTGATACTGCGATGTATGCTTCAATTTCCGCTGTTGCAAAAGATCATTTCCTTGAATGGAAAGATATTTATCCCGTTAATTTCCGGGAATATAATCCGCCTCTCGGTAAAGAGAGATCCCAGGAAGTGTTAATTCAGGGTATGCTCCCCCCATCAACTCTTCTTGATATAATAAGAAGCTTTATAATATACAGGGAGGATGAAGGTAAAAGACTTACCAAGATTATATGCCGATACCAGCAGTATCGGGCTGTACTTAAAGCTAATGACAGAATGCTTACAGGTAAAACTAACTTTGAAAGATCCGGTGTAATCTGGCATACTCAGGGTTCAGGTAAGTCGCTCACCATGGTGTTTCTGATACGGAGTATGAGATATATATCAGGGCTTTCTGATTACAAGATTCTCCTTGTTAATGACAGGATTGACCTTGAAGTTCAGCTTACTGATACCGCAAGATTAACCGGAGAAACTATTTACAGAGTTGATAGTGCTGCGGCTCTTAAAGAGAAACTTGTCCATGAAGATTCCGGTGTATACATGGTGATGATTCACAAGTTTATTGAAAAAGAGACCAATATCCCTGATTACCTTAATGATATACTTGTCAATGATAGTAATGATATAAAGAATTATGGTAAAGATGACCTGCTTAAGAATTTTAAACTGCTTGATGAAGTTAACCCATCTGAGAAGATACTGATACTCATTGATGAAGCTCACAGGTCACAGGGAAACCTGATGAATCTGAATATGTTCAATGCCTTCCCCAATTCAACGAAGATTGCATTTACCGGGACTCCGCTGATAACCGAAAGGCATAAGAAGAAAACGCATGATACATTCGGCACATATATAGATAAGTATAAACTGCAGGATGCTGTCAATGATGGTGCCACTCTTGCAATAATATATGAAGGTAAGACCGCGGACGCTGCCATAAATCAGAAGTCTGAATTCGACCGCAAGTTTGAAGACCTCTTTAAAGACAGGCCGGCAAAAGAACTTGAAGCCATAAAGCGGAAATACGGGACTCTTGGCGATATACTTGAAGCTGATAAATATATTGAAGAGATATCAAAAGACCTGGTAAAACATTATGCTGATTATATACTTCCCAACGGATTCAAGGCACAGGTTGTAACGAATTCACAGATCGCGGCAGTGAGATACTGGAAACATATTGATTTGGCTCTTGCGGATAGACTTGAAAAAGAAAAGAGTAAAACCCCGAAGAATGAATTACTTATCCGATTACTTAAGATGACAAAAACCGCAGCAGTAATATCCGGTCAGGGGACCAATGAGGACCCTGATATTACCAGGGCAAGAAAGCATGCTGCAAAGATGAACGCCATAGATAACTTTAAGAAGAAGTTCGATGAATCAAAACCTGAAACCGGAATGGCTGTACTTATTGTCTGCGACATGCTCCTTACAGGATTTGATGCCCCTGTAGAACAGGTAATGTATATCAACAAAAAATTAAAGGAACACAATCTTCTTCAGGCAATTGCAAGAGTTAACAGAACAGCTTCAGGAAAGCAGAAAGGGTTTATTGTTGATTACATAGGAATAGGCAACCACCTGAAAGAGGCACTTGAAATGGCTAAGGATCCCAATAATAAGGATGAGGTTATAAAATCACTTGAAAAGGTATATTTCCCGATGGGCGGTAAGAAAGGTGTTGCTCCTGTTGTGTTCGATGAGTTCCATTATCTCAGATACGGT
>CAZVFJ010000268.1:0-4681 GCA_964625825.1 uncultured Leptospirales bacterium
CCTTCAAATCCGTCTCCATTAATTACCGTTATATTCGTGAATCCTGTTTCATATAGAAGTTTTTCAGCCTTTTTTGCCATCGCCGCAATTCTTTCTATACTATAAATTTTTTTTGCGAGTTTTGAGAGGATCGCCGCCTGGTAACCCGACCCGCATCCAATCTCAAGAACCTTCTCTTCTCCGGTAAACTCGCAGAGCTGGCTCATGAGGGCGACGATGTAAGGTTGAGAGATTGTCTGCCCATTCCCTATCGGTAGAGGATGGTCGCCATAGGCATCTATGAAATATTTCTCAGGAATGAATCGTTCTCTTTCAATTACACGCATGGCTTCAATAACCCTCTGATCGGTTATATCCCTTGAACAGAGATGTTCTCTAATCATCCTTTCTCTCTGCTGCTTCATTATCTCTTTTCTGTTGATGTCCATGATTTTCCTATAATTCTAAAATATTCATCTTTACTATTTTGTTAAAAAAATTCAGTTTTTTTGTTTTACCAGTCAATTAAAAGTTTCGTCAGGTGAGTAATAATTTACCAGTGCCCCCATTAGAATGGTATTCATTTGCAGGTTGTTTTTAAAATTAATATTTTAAAAATGAATTCGTACCAGGCTAATTAAATATTAATACCTCAAATGTGCATTGTTGCAAAAATGATACAGTGACATGTTTAATGCACTATTATAAATAATTTTTTATAGTACTTTTAAAATTTGTTATGGAATAAGCCTTGATATAATCAGTGATTATTAAATAATTTATAAAAAATAATATTTGGCACATAAATTGCATATTAATATATCAGTAACAGAAAAAGGAGGCCAATGTTATGATTGAAATAATATATATGTTCTGGATTGTCCTTATTTTCTGGTTTGTGATTGAAATAATAAATGACAGATTAAACAGAAATAAGAAGATCGTTGATGTATTTAATGAGTTCGATAACAAACATCAGAACTGATCCGTTTTATCATAAATGTTGTCTGCTCTGACCTGATTACCCCCAGCTTTTAATTAAGCAAATTGATAGATCCGTTTACATCAAATATTATTGACACATATTATCTTAATTATAATATTCAATAGTAGATTAACTACATAATATTTTTTCTAAATCGTTTCAATATTTTAAAAAATCAACCAAAAGGTAGAATTTTAGAATTTATGAGGATTGCCCGGGTCATATTTATACTTCTTCTTATAACTTCTCCTTTCGCTTATTGTGAAGATGACGAGGGGAGCTTGATGAAGATAATCGCTTCTATAGATAATTATAAAGGTGAGACTGTGACCCTTAATTTAAGGCTGAAATATCTCGACAGGATTTTTGAAAAGATCATTTTTTATGATTCTGAAAATATTGATATTGAATTTGATATTTCTGGTAAAGAGAGAAAGAAAGCCCTTGCAAATGACTTGATGAATCTGCACGAAGGTATGCTTTACTATGTGAAATTTAAAGTAATATATACCGGTAATCTCGGCGGCCTCCTTGGTGAAATTGAAAGCTTTAAACCCGTTATTCTTGAAAATATCCCTCAGAGTGAAAATGGCCGGAAGTAATAAAAAGAAAGCAGAATAGCTGGGCGGCTATTCTGCCTTCTTCACTTTGCAGTGTCAAGTCAGTGGTATGATAAGAACGGGAGGGAACTATCATATCACCTCTTGTATAATATTTATCGGTCTGGTATTTAAAAAACTTTAACAAAAAATAGTATTTTAGGCTAAAATAATTTTAATTTATATGGAGCTCTTTGGAGCTTTCTGAAACTGGGATAATTAAGGAAAATAAAGATCATAAATGACAGGTCATGTGATAAAAGTTTTCGGCAGATATTATACTGTTCTCTCCGGAGAGAATGCGGTTAACTCTGTCCTCCGGGGGAAGATGAAGATCGGAATTACAGATAATTTTTCCAATCCGGTTGCAGTGGGTGATATTGTTGAGTTTGAGGTCAATGAAGAGGGACTTGGAATAATCAGCAGTGTTTATGAAAGGAGAAATGTCTTCACACGAAAGGATGGAGTCAGGTCCAGGGAGGATCTGATCGCCTGCAATCTTGACCAGATTGTTGTTGTCCAGGCATTCGATTCACCGCGCCTTAACCTCCGGTTTGCAGACAGGATAGTCGTTCGCGGAGGGAAGGGCGGAGTTCCTGTGGTACTCTGTGTTAACAAACTCGATCTTTCTCTTGATGGTGAAACAGAATATATTGATTCATATTATAAGGGTTCCGGCGTGTCATCCATTTATGTGAGCGCGCGGACTGGCGAAGGCATGGATGAGTTAAGAGAACTCCTCGACAAAAAGAGAACGCTTCTTGTGGGATACTCTGGAGTAGGTAAATCAACGCTCCTTAATAAAATATTCCCGGGACTCGATCTGAGAACAGCAGATGTTTCCGGGAGTACAGGGAAAGGGAAGCATACTACAACAAATGTAAATCTTGTAGTTCTCCCTGACGGAACTGAACTTATCGATACGCCCGGTGTAAGGGAGTTCGGGCTGGTTGACATCGATCCCAATGAGCTTGGCGATTACTTTGCTGATTTCAGAAAAGCATCACAGAAGTGCCGGTTCAGACCATGCTCGCATGATCATGAACCTGGCTGTGAAGTTAAAAGACTTGCAGAAAAGGGTAAGATCCATCAGGAAAGATATATCTCCTACCTGAATATTCTCTACTCCATTCAGGAAAATATAAAGAATATGTATTGACTGGTAAGATCGTGGAACTAATCAGTGTTAAAAATCTTCAGCTTTCTCTTTCCGGAAGGGAGATAATTAGAGACGTGAGTTTTACTCTCTCCACCGGTGAAACTCTTGTTATACTCGGCAAAAACGGGGCAGGGAAATCCGTTATACTGAAAATTATTGCAGGGCTTATTCAGGGTTATAATGGTGAAGTTAAGATTAAAGGTGAGAATCCCGATTCCCGCAGGAGTGGCAGAGAAAAAGAAAGTTATATACAAGGTAAAAATCCGTTACTGGCTTATGTTTTTCAGAAGGGCGGGCTCTTTGATTCGTTGAATGTTTTTGATAATACAGCTTTCGGGTTAAGGAGGATGAAGCTCGATGAGAGTATTGTTGAGAGCAGGGTGCTTACGTCTCTTGAGAGGGTAGGGCTGAAGGGAAGTGAAAAAAAATTTCCTTCTGACCTTTCGGGCGGCATGCAGAAGAGAGTCGGGCTCGCGCGAGCGGTATGCATGGACCCGGAAATTATTCTGTTTGATGATCCGACTGCCGGGCTTGACCCTATACTTTCAGATTCAATGGCTGACCTCATTCTCGACATAAGCAGGGGAGGAGCGGCAATTGCTGTAACAAATGATCTTAAAGTTGCAGAAAAGATTGCAGATAAAGCGGCTCTCCTGTTTGACGGAAAATTTGTCTATTACGGAAGCGGCAAAGAGTTTTTCCTTGAGGGCGATGATTACTCAAGGCAGTTCATAAGAGGGGATGTTGAAGGCCCTATTGACGCATATTGATCTATAAGAGGATGAAGAATGAATATTAAAAAGGGGAAGTATGATGTATCGGGGATAGGTTCGGCTCTTCTCGATTTTATGGTTCAGGTTGACGATAGTTTTTTAAGTAAGCTTGGCCTGAAAAAAGGTGAAATGCACCTTGTTGATGAAGACAGGAGCAGGGAGATTTTTAAACTAATTTCAGGGATGAAGATAGATACAGCTCCAGGCGGGAGTTCGGCAAATACTGTCGCGGGGGTTTCCACTCTCGGAGGAAAATCTGCTTTTATAGGACGTGTTGCGGATGATGAATACGGCAGAGTTTATATAAAGAAGACCTCTGAGTCAGGGGTACATTCCTTGATATCTGCTGGTGACGGCCTTACGGGGCATGCAATTACTTTTATCACGCCAGATTCCGAAAGGACATTCGCTACTCATCTTGGTGCTGCCCTAAGGCTTTCTCATGATGATGTGGATTATCAGGCTGTTGCGGATAGTTCAATACTCCACCTTGAGGGTTATCTTTTTGAGCCTTTACACCTTCGGGATATATGCTACAGGGGGATGGATACTGCTAAGAAAAATGGATGCCTGATATCCGTTGATCTTGCCGACCCCGGACTTATATCACGCATTGGTGATACTTTCACCGATGTGCTGAATAATTATGCTGACATTGTATTTATGAATGAGGAGGAGGCTTATGCTTTTACAGGAACACGGGATAAAGCCTCCCTTGAAAAAATACCGTCACGATGCGGTATAGCCATTGTCAAACTGGGTGATAAGGGGAGTATCATAAAGCATAGTGGCGGATTTGTAAATATCCCGGTTTACAGGGCAAATGTAGTAAATACCAATGGAGCAGGGGATATGTATGCTGCCGGTTTACTGTATGGTATTACATCCGGGAGAGATATTGAAACATCGGGTAAAATCGGGAGTTACGCTGCTTCAGTTGTTGTTTCATCTGTTGGAGCAAGAGCTGAACGTGAGATTGATCTGAAATCAGTTATTTAAAGAACTTCTCCATGTCATGTATTGCTTTTAGATAGGTTTCTTCAAAACCGAGTTTTGATTTATATCCGGCGGCATTTTTATGGCCGCCGCCGCCATTATCTATTGCGATTTCTGCGACATTCAGGTTGCCTTTTGTCCTCATGCTGACTTTTACAGGCCCCTCTTTGTCCTGTTTTATAAGGAGGCT